>NZ_SMKA01000437.1 GCF_004348455.1 Kribbella albertanoniae | reverse complement strand
TAAGAGACAGGGACATCACCACCCCCACCGAACGCCCCGACCTCCGCGACCCGAAGAACTAGTCGCTCGGTGAGTGAGGGCGGACCGCCCCCACTCACCAACCTCGCGCGGCTCGCCCGGTCCACGCTCAGCACCCTCCGCGCGGGCGCCCCACAACAGGGTTAGTGAGTGGCGGGAGTCCGCACGCCCCGCACCGAGCCGCGCCCCACGGCCCGCTCCCCACACGAGCCAGTACGACGTTGAGCACGGTTCAACCATGTGCGCGGCCGGCAAGTGGTTGACGGGTGCTCAAGGTGCGGCGGCCGGCCCAACTTCCTCCCCGAACCGGTTTGGGGCAGGGGGTGCGGCGGCGGTGGCGCTGCGAGTGGTTATTGCGGAGTACTCCGCAGTGTGTAGTAGTGTGTGGTGCAGATGAGGAGGTTGGGGATGGATACGAGCCAGTTGCTCAAAGGGGTGCTCGACCTGGCGGTGCTCGCGGTTCTGCGCGATGCCGACGGTTATGGGTACGACGTGCTGCGCCGGCTGCGGGCTGCCGGGCTTCACGATGTCGCCGACGCTTCGGTGTACGGGACGCTCCGGCGGTTGTTCGCGGCCGGCGCGCTGACGTCGTACGTGCAGCCCAGCGAGGAGGGCCCGCACCGCAAGTACTACGGGCTGAACAAGACCGGCCACGACCTGCTCGACCAGTCCACCCGGACCTGGACCCATTTCGCCGACATCATGTCGGTGCTGCTGCTGACCAAGGAGGCCGCGTGAACAGCACCCTGACCGGAGCGGTCGCGAGTTATCTCGCCCAGGTGCGGGCCGAGCTGAGCGACTTGCCACCCGGCGAGCTGGCCGATGTGCTCGACGACGTCACCGGTCACCTCACCGAGGTCGCGGCCGAGTTCGAGGGTGAGCCGACGGGTGTCGCCCTGCAGGAGCGCCTCGGCACACCGCACGAGTACGCCGCCGAGCTGCGCACCGCGGCCGGCTACCCGCCGCGGACCCAGCCGGTCACCGACCAGAACCCGGGCAACCGGGCGCTCCGCTGGGGCCTGATCGCCACCCTGGTCGGCCCGTTCTTCGTCGCCATCGCAGTCTTCGCCGGTGGCCAGGGAGCGAGTGCGTTCTTCGGGTTCATCGGCTTCGTGATCCTGTTCGGCGCGGCCTACCTCGGCGTCCGGGCGCTCCGCGACAACGACCCCCGGGTCGTCCTCGATACCCCGCGCGGTCAGCGTGGTGAGCGCGCGATCCGCGACCTGATCGAGCAGATCCCGCCGAACGTCCGCAAGGAGCTCGTCACGATCGGCCAGCCGGTCTGGTGGGTGCTGCGCGGTGCGGTCGGTGGCGGCGGGTTCTTCCTGCTGTTCGGTGCCGGCGCGGTCGCTGTCGTCGGCGCGATCGGCGGTGCCGTGGTGTCGGTCTGGGTTGCCCGCCGGACTCAGCAGGACCGCCGCTGGCTCTGGTTCGTCGTCCCGCTCAACGTGGTCGCCGCAGTCGCCGTACCGGCCTTCGTGTCCGCAGGATTCGTCGGTGCGTACAGCGGTGTCTTCGACCGGAACGACTACAACAACTCCAGCAACTACAACCCGCCGAGCGAGGGGCTGCGCTGGAACGGTTCCGAGGTGACGAACATCTACCCGTTCGATGCCCAGGGCAAGCAGGTGTCGGTGGCGCTGTACACGCAGGACGGCGAGGCGATCACTCTCCCGCTGCAGGACTGCGCGACGGACAACAACAACGCTGGCACCAAGAACAGCAACATCCTCCCGCACGCGGTCGCCACCTACCCGCCGAACGAGAACCCCACCGCTGAAGACCCGAACGAGTCGGTCTGCAAGGACGAGATCAAGGCGCCGTTCACCCCGCCGCAGTTCCCGACCGCGAGTCAGACGCCGACACCTTCGGCCAAGGTGACGCCGCCGCCGGCCTCGAAGCCGGGCGTCACGACGACGCCGGGTACCAAGCCGACGCCGGGAGCGACGATGACGGTCCAGCCGACGCGCTGATCAGAAATGCGCCGCGGCGACGCGGCGGTAGGTGTAGCCCAGGCGGTGGTAGACCGCGATCGCGGCGGGGTTGTCGCGGTCGACCATCAGCCCGGCGCGGCCGTGCTGTTTGACCAGCTCAGCGGTGACGAACCCGCAGACCTGCCGGGACAATCCCTTGCCCCGGGCAACTTCACGCGTCGTCACCCCGGCCAGGAACCCGACCTCGGGCGCACTCCACGCATCGGCCGCGATACTCAGCAGCTCCCCGTCATCACTCGCGATCGCCGCCCAACGCCGTACCCCAGGAAGCCCGGGCCACGCGTACGACGACGGTGACGCCTCGGCAAGCAATGCCTCCACCCCGTCGTCACCCTCCAGCCACCCTGCAGTCGTGGTGACCGGCGGAATCTCGGCGGTGTCCATCCAGCCGAACGCAGCCGAGAACTCCAGCCCAGGCACCCGATCCGCAAGCTCGCGGATCAGATCCTCATCCCCGAACGGCCGGTACGACGTACCGACCTCGCCTGTGACTGCGGTGACCAACCGAGCCACCTCGGCAGGCGGTCCGGTCACGGCCAGCCGGTCACGCTTCGAGAGCTCCGGTGAAGCGACGGCGACCGCACTCCCGTCGTACCAGGCTCTGACGCCAGGCCCGAACCCCTGCCCAGCCCAAACGATGAGCGGATCCCCAGTCAGGTCTGCGGTGGTGTGGATCTCTTGCACACCGTCATTCTGTCTCAGCCCTCTGCAGGGCGTACGGGACGAGGTGGTGATAGCCGCGAACCGAGACGCGGCGGAGTTTGCGAAGCCGGTACGCCGGATGCCCGTCGAGGGCGGCCGCTAGTTCGCGGTCGGCGAGCACGCGGCCGGGTTTGCACTCGGAGGTGAGGCGGGCGGCGATGTTCACGACCTCGCCGTACACGTCGCCGAGGCGGATCAGGATGCTGCCGTAGCAGAGCCCAATGCGCAGCTCAGGCAGGTCGTCGACGGCATCGACGGCATCCTGGAGGGCCAGGGCTACTGCTGCGCCCTCAGCCGCGGTGTCGGTGACGAAGAGGACCTCGTCGCCCATCGACTTGATCACCCGGCCACCGTTCAGCGCGACGACATCGGCAGCCATGCCTTCGAACCGCTCGATCAGCTGACCGAGCTCGGTCTCGGTCATCCGCCGGGTCAGCCGGGTGTAGCTGACGATGTCGGCGAACCCGACCGCGCGGACCCCACGCGCCAGCTCGTCAGAACCGGCCACCGCCCGACCCGCCGCAGCGGCCAGGTGCCGGCGCCATACGTAGGTCTGCAGCTTCTCCATCGCCGGCAGCAGCAGCCCGGCCACCTCGATCGCCTCGTCGGCCTCCAGCGGAGCCGTGGCCAGGAAGTCCAGGAACATCGCCGACTGCCAGGAGGCGAGTCGCGACTGGGTCTGCCCGAGCTTGCGAGCCAGCGAGGACTCCATCGACGGGTCGATGAAGTTGTCGTCCTCGAGCGCCGCGACCAGCCGCAGCGCTTCGACGTCCCCGTCGGTGAAGGCGATCTCGTCGTCCGGCACCGTCGCGAACCCGAGCGCATGCCACATCCGCTCGGCACGCTGGATCGAGATCCCGGCGCGCTCGGAGACCTCGATCCGGGTGAACTTCCGGTCCCCGCCCAGTAGCGTGCGCTCGAACTCGGCCTGCAGTGCCGCTAGATCCGGCTGCCCGTTCGGTGCGCCCGGATCAGGATCCACCGCGGCGCTCGGCGATGGTGGCGTCGATGGCGTCACGGAAGTCGGGCAGCCGCCGGGTCAGGTCGTCGAACTTCTCCCGGGTGAAGTGCAGCAACTGCAACCGCGACTTCGCCGTCACGGTTGCCGTCCGCAACGTGTTCTTCCGGACCCCGACCTCACCGGCGATATCACCCGGGCCGAGCTCGGCGATCTCCTCACCCTTGACCCGGACCGCCGCCGTACCGCTCAGAATCAGGTACGCCGCGTCCGGCGGGGTCTGCTCGAGAATGAGCGACCACCCGGCCGGCACCGACACCTCTTCACCGGCCCTGAAGATGTCCCGGATGTCCTTCCCGGACAGATCCGCGAACAACGGCAGGTCCCGCGGGGACGTTCTACCCAGTGCCACGTCGATCCTCCGAAATCGCTGATGTTCCCCGCCGGTAACTCTAACGGCTCCCCCCACCCAGGTCACCAGCATCCCCGACC
>NZ_SMKA01000436.1 GCF_004348455.1 Kribbella albertanoniae | reverse complement strand
CACCTCCCCCGCTCCAAGTCCGCCCCCCAGCAGGTCAACCCCCTACTCCAGCAAGCCCTAGACACCATCGCCGCCACCACCCTCCGCTAGCTGAGGCTTGAACAAGAACCGGTGGGCTTGAACAGGTAATACCTTGTTCAGGCCCACCGCTGGGTGTGCGAACCCCCAGAAGCTGACGCGCGCTCAAGGCCTTGCCAGAGCCGACGGGCGGTGACAGACGGTCGATCCAGGTCAGCCCAACCCACCCTGACCACCTGATACCCGCGGGCGCGGAGCCGGTCCTCGCGCCACTTCTCGCCGACCACAGCCTCGCCGTCGCCGTACTTCGTCGCACCGTCGAACTCGACGACCAGTACGTCGGCCAGCAGGGCGTCGACCCGGGCGATCAGTCGTCCATCAGCCTCGAAAATCTTCACCTGGAGCTGCGGTGACGGCAGCCCGTGATTCGCCGCCAGCACCCGCAACCGCGATTCACCGACCGACTCGCTGAGCCCGTTGGCGAAGCGCGCAGCCGATCGGGCGGCCGGTGAGCCTGGCCAGAAGTGATGCCGGTCTGCCATCTCCACAAGCTCATCAGGGGTGGCGAGCCCGCGATGCAGCGCAGCGTCGGCCAGTACGACGCCCACCTCGTACGACGAGGTGCAGGCCAGCTCCGCGACCGCCCGCGCCGGCGTCACCACGCGGAGCCCGTCCACCTCGACGATCTCGTCCGGATCGATCGGCCCACGGTGGATCTCAATGGCGGCGTCGGATCGGGTGCGTCCAGCTGGTTTCGTCGCCTGCGCCTTGGTCAGATCGAGATTCCAGGTCGGGAGGCCGTGCAGGACGGCCGCGGACTGATGGCTGGCCACCGCTGTTGGTCCCAGCCGCCCCAGTGCAGCCCGGATGCGCAGCAGGTGCAGCCGTTGGTCGTGGTCCCACTGCTGCTCGTCGGCGGGCCAGCTGGCAGGTTCGACGTACGCATCACGTGCTAGTCGCACCCACTGGCCGGTTCGCAGGCGTTGCCGGATCTGCTCCTCGCTGTAGCCGGTCGCGCGTGCATCAGCCCGGCTGAACCACCCGCGCTTCGCAGTACTGATCACCGTCAATCTCGGATTCATACCGAGAACATGCCGGGTTCTGTCCGCCGATTGGCCGCAATCTCTCGTCCTGTGGAAAACCACAACCAGTGGCCCGACCCACACCGCCGTGGGCTTGAACAGGTAATGCCTTGTTCAAGCCCACCAGTTCCTGTTCAAGGCCCCTACTTGTTTTCCGCTTCGATCTGGGCGTCTAGTTCTGCGCGGCGGGTGACCCAGCGGTCGGAGAGGCCTTGGACCTCCTCGGTGAGGAACTCGAAGAAGCCGAGGGTGATGCGGACCCGGCGGTGGGCGGGTGTGCCTTCGCCAGCGTGGTCGAGGACCTGGCGTAGCGAGTTGGACCAGCGGGTGAGGGACTGGTTCTCGGTCATCATCGTCTGGTACCAGGAGTCGTCCTGGACGACGTACACGTCGCGGCGGCTGCCGGGCTCGCGCTCGCGGGTGGCCAGCCGGAGCTGGAGCAGGTAGTTGACCGCGCCGGAGACGGCGGCGGGACTGGCCTGGAGCTGCTCGGAGAGCTCGGCCGCGGTCAGCCGGCCGTCCTCGCTGGCCAGGATGGCGGAGAAGACCCGGCCGGCCATCCGGGGCCAGCCGGTGTCGGCCAGCAGGTTGCCGAACTGCTCGGCGTACCGCCGGACGGCCTCGTCGTCGCGTTGTGCACTCACCGGCCCATCATCCCCTCTCGACCCACACGTTCGGAAGATTCACAAATTTCTGAATGAAGTGTACGTTATGAATCATGACATCAGCCATCGTGGTCTCCGGACTACACAAGTCGTACGGCGCGACACACGCCCTCGACGGTCTCGACCTTGAGGTCGCCACCGGCGAGGTGCACGGATTCCTGGGCCCGAACGGCGCCGGGAAGTCCACCACCATCCGGGTGCTGCTCGGACTGCTCCGCGGGGACGAGGGCGACGTGTCGCTGCTCGGCGGTGACCCGTGGCACGACGCGGCCCAGCTGCACCGCCGGCTGGCCTACGTCCCCGGTGACGTGAACCTCTGGCCGAACCTGACCGGCGGCGAGGTGATCGACCTGCTGGGCCGCCTACGCGGCGGACTGGACCCGAAGAAGCGCGACGACCTGCTGAGCCGCTTCGACCTGGACCCGACCAAGAAGGGCCGCACCTACTCCAAGGGCAACCGTCAGAAGGTCGCACTGGTCGCAGCACTCGCCTCTGACGTCGAGCTGCTCCTCCTGGACGAGCCGACGTCCGGACTGGACCCGCTGATGGAGGAGGTGTTCCGGCAGTGCATCGAGGAGGAGCGGCAGCGCGACCGTACCGTCCTGCTGTCCAGCCACATCCTCTCCGAGGTCGAGGCGCTGTGCGACCGGATCAGCATCATCCGCCGCGGCAAGGTCGTCGAGACCGGCACCCTGGCCGACCTGCGCCACCTGACCCGTACGTCGATCCAGGCGGAGCTGTCCGCCGCACCAAACGGACTGGCGTCGTTGCCTGGCGTCCACTCGCTCGATGTCGAGGGCAACCGGGTGCACTGCGAGGTCGACACCGCCCAGCTCGACGGAGTGATGCGAGAGCTCGCGGCAAGCGGCATCAGGAGCCTCGTCGCGCAGCCGCCGACCCTGGAGGAGCTCTTCCTGCGCCACTATGAGGATGACTCGGTGGCCGTCTCATGAAGGACTTCGTAGGTACCGGGACCCTGGTCCGGCTCGCCCTGCGGCGTGACCGGATCCTGATCCCGACCTGGATCGTCGTGTTCGTCGTGATGGCCGCCGGCTCCGCCCAGGCCTCCATCGACCTCTACCCCGACGTCGCGTCCCGCACCGAGGCAGCCAGGACCACCAACGCGTCCCCGGCCCTCGTCTCCCTCTACGGGCGCATTTTCGACGAGACCTCGCTCGGGGAGCTCTCGCTGTTCAAGCTGACCGCGCTCGGCGCCGCACTGGTCGGACTGCTGGCCTCGATCCTCGTCGTCCGGCACACGCGCTCAGAAGAGGAGTCCGGTCGTCTGGAGCTGCTCAGCGCCGGAGTCCTCGGCCGGTACGCCGCTCTGTCCGCAGCCCTGCTCGTATCCGTCGGAACCGTTGTGGTGATCGGCTTGCTCACCGCCCTGGCCCTCATCGGCCTCGGCCTCCCGGCAGCCGGATCACTCGCCTTCGGACTCGTGTGGATCTCAGCGGGGTTGTCCTTCGCAGGCGTCGGCGCACTGGTCGCCCAGCTCAGCGAAGGCGCCCGCACCGCCAACGGCTTCACCGCCATCGTCCTCGGCGCCTCCTACGTACTCCGTGCGATCGGCGACTCCTCGGCCGACGGCAAGTCCGAGTGGGTGTCCTGGCTGTCCCCGATCGGCTGGTCCCAGCAGATCCGCGCGTACGCCGGTGACCGGTACGTCGTCGTACTCCTCCCACTGGCGTTGCTGGCACTCCTGGTCGCCGGAGCGCTCGCCCTGATCCGCCGCCGCGACGTCGGCGCCGGTCTGGTTCGTCCGCGCCCAGGACCGGCAGTCGCCGCCCCCTCACTCCGCTCACCACTAGCCCTGGCCTGGCGACTACACCGAGGCTCCTTGTTCGCCTGGGGTTTCGCCTTCCTCCTCCTAGGACTCCTGGTCGGCAACATCGCCAGCAACGTCGACGGCTTCGTCAGCAGCGAAGGCGCCCGCGAAATGGTCCAGAAGCTCGGCGGCGTCGAAGCCATCACCGACGCCTTCCTCTCCACCGAAATGGGCATGGTCGGCCTGCTCGCCTCGGCGTACGGCATCCAAGCCGCCCTCCGCCTCCGCTCCGAAGAAACAGCCCTCCGAGCCGAACCCCTCCTGGCCACCGGCGTCACCCGCACCCGCTGGCTCGCCAGCCACGTCCTGATGGCCCTCCTGGGCACCAGCGCCCTCATCCTGGTTGCCGGCCTGGGTTCCGGCCTCTCCAGCGGCGCCTCCCTCGGCAACGTAGGCCGCCAGGTCCCCCGCATGCTCGCCGCAGCCGCCGTCCAACTCCCAGCCATCTGGCTGGTCACAGCCCTCGTAGTAGCCCTCTTCGGCCTGGCCCCCAAACTCATCACCGCCGCCTGGGCCCTCTACGGCCTCTTCCTCCTCCTGGGCCAGTTCGGCGCCCTCTTCAACCTCCCCCAATCCCTCATCAACCTAAGCCCCTACGGCCACACCC
>NZ_SMKA01000435.1 GCF_004348455.1 Kribbella albertanoniae | reverse complement strand
GGGCGTTCTGGTAGGCGAGGTGGCGGTTGCCTTCGAGGGGTTGGGGAGTGCCGGGGATCTCGTGGCAGGGCAGGGCTTCGCGGTCGCCGAACTGGCCGAGCAGGACGCCGAAGGCGAAGCTGGACATGGTGAGGACGCTGAGGGTGGTCACGAGGATGCCGACGACGAGACCGAAGCGCTTGTTCATGCTGCGGCCGCCCTTCGCCGGTTCCGGATCGCGACGCCGAGGGGCAGGAAGACGTTCAGGGAGGTGAAGGCGAGCAGGATCAGGCCTTCCAGCCAGTAGAGGCTGAACGGCGGTGCCTGCAGCAGTACGCCGAACGCCCAGCCGAGGGTGACTTTCGCGCTCGGCACGATGAAGTGAATGGCGAACCAGACCATCCAGATCAGGCCGGTGACGTACAGCAGCCGGTACCAGCGGGCCACCCGGAGATCGCGGTCGTGGGCCGTGCTCAGGACATTCGCTTCCTCGGGGGTGAGACGGCGTACCAGGCGTTTCAGGGACAACCGGGTGACCTGGTGCAGGTTGCCGCAGCCGGTGGCGGTGGCCATCACGAGGTACATGTCGGTGCGGAGGTAGGCCAGGGTCTGGAAGGCGAGTTTGGCGACCTGGCTGAGGACGACCATGGCCAGGATGCGGATTAGCATCGGCGACAGGTCGATCCAGCCGCGCGACCATGCGTAGCGAGGGGCAACGGCGAGGAACAGTACGACGCTGTCGATCGCCATGCCGGCGAGGAACGGGCCGTAGCGCTTGGCCGGCGGCAGCGCCCACAGGCCGGACAGGTCGGTTTCGAGGACCGGGAAGATCCCGCGCCGCTCCAGCCGGAGCTGGGAGGGTACGCCGACGGCCGCGCCGGCGAAGGCGTGCCAGATCTCGTGCAGGATCGTCAGTGCGATCACGACCACGTTGGTGACGAGCAGGCTCAGCACGATGTCCGGGAAGATGAACGTGTCCTCGTACGTCGGTCGCAGCGACGGCTCGATCACGAACATCACCAGCGTGATCGCCAGGCAGGCGCCGTACACGACCCAGGCGGTCGGGCCGAAGAACGGCCGGACCCAGCGGGCCGGGATGCGGGAGATCGACCAGTGCTGGGACTCTTCGGTGGATCGGGTGATCCCGGCTTCGCGCAGTACCTCCAGGAAGTCCGCGGCGTCGATGGTCTCGCCGGTCTCGGCCTCGAGCTGCGTGGCCGCTTCCTCGACGGTCCGGCCGGCCACGAAGAGCTCGACCAGGCGGGCGCCGAGCTCCGGTACGACGACGAAGTTGCCGCTGGCCGGATCGCCGACGACGTACTCGTCCTCGCCTTCTTTCCGTACGACGACATGCGCGAGGCTCATGCTCATGTCCACCCGCAGGTCGGGCAGGTGGCGCCGGGGGTCGGGCGGACGGTGTAGTGGCAGGTCAGGTCGGTCAGGCTGAGGTGGTACATCAGGCCGCGGGTCGTGGTCGGGATATCGCCGAGGTGGTAGACCGCGTCGAGGGCGGCGAGGTGGCCGGTCAGGTTGGCGGTCGGCGCGATCACCGCGTGGCCGGTGAACGGGAACAGGTCCTCGGGCTCCTGACCGTGCTGATCCCGCAGCCGGTCCCGGACACTCGGCAGGCAGTCGGGGCAGCAGGTTTCGCCGGGGACGAACAGGCCGACGACGGCCATCGGACCGGCGTACTGGGCGAGCATCCACGGGGTCTTCGTCCGGAGTGCGGCCGTATTCGTCCACTCGCGGATCGTGTGCATCGGCTGATCGGCGCACAGGATCAGCAGGTCGCCCTTGTCCATCAGGTAGGCGACGGCGTCGGCCGAATCGACCTTGAGCTCCTCGCCGGTGACGACCGCATGTTTGTTGATCTTGCTCAAACGCTCGACTGCGACCGGGATCTTCGGCTTGCCCAGATCGTCCTCGGTGTACAGCAATTGGCGGGTCAGATTGCCCGCTTCGATCACGTCGAAGTCGGCACAATGGACCGCACCCACTCCGGCTGCGACCAGTGAGGCCGCGACCGCTGAGCCGGTGCCACCAAGCCCCAGTACGACGACTTTGCTCGCCTTCAGCCGGGCCTGTACGTCGTACCGCGACGGGCGCGGGGTGAGGTCGACCCAGGCGTAGTAGGTGAGCGCGCGGTCGTAGCGGTCGACCTCCTCCGGGCTCAGACTGTCCGGTGCCGGCGCGGCCGCATCCTCGACGTACCCGGCGTCGATGATGGCCTGCATCGCCTCGGTGGCTTCGGCCGCCGTCAGGTCGTTGCCTTCGGCACATAAAGCCTCGACGATCTCAACGCGTGTTCGGCTTCCGTCCATCAGGCCCAGCAGCCGCCAGACCATGCCGTCCTCGTCGTCGATCTCGGCGCCGATCCCCTGCTGCCGGCCACCGACCGTCACCAGCGTCGGCGTCAGGCGGGTCGGTTTGTGGATCCCTTTCACCCGCGGTCGTTCCATCGAGTCCTCCCCAGGAAGCGTGCGGACCGGGGCGTGGTCGGCGCCACGCCCCGGTCCTGGATGCTGGTGACTAGCCGCAGGTCTCGTCGCGGCAGCCCGGATCGGTCACGATGATCGCGGTGGTCTCCAGCCTCTCCAGCCGGCGCACCATGATCTTGCGCGGTTCCGGCTTGGTTTCGACCTTCTCCATGATGGTTTCCCCTCTTCGTCGGGCGGCAACTACAGGAAACGGCGGGCCCACCGCGAGCCTCAGTAGAACACCGAATTCCGATCCAGGGGATGGGGGAAATCCCCATGATTTCGGGGCCTGTTCAAACCCTCGAATGAGAATTGGCACTACTGGGCGCCGGTAATGCCGGACAAAGGGAATGTGGGACGCCTTCGGGCGAATTGCATCACCGGTGCGGGTCGGCAGTTCCACTCCGACCGTGTGCCGCCGCGCCGGTGCGGCGGCGGGTCCCGACTTCGGCGGTTGACCCAACAAAGTCGAGACAACCGCTTCCCAGGAAGCATTCCTGGACCTTAGAGTCCCCACTGCCACGGATAGTCCGCCGTCCATCACGATCCGTGGCGTGAGGAGCTTCCATGCGTCCACGCGTTGGTGTCTGGTTGTTCGGAGCCCGAGGATCGGTCGCGACCACGACCGTGGCAGGCGCGGCCGCGCTCGCCCACGGCGCGCCACCGGCCGGAGTGGTCACCGCCGGGCCCGCGTTCAGCGGTGCTGGGCTGGTGCCGATCGAGAGCCTGGTCTTCGGTGGTCACGACGTCACCGACACCCCGCTCAGCAAACAAGTCGAGCGGCTCGTCGCCGGTGGGGTTCTCCCGCCTGGGCTCGACGGGCTGATCGCCGCGGAACTGGCCGCGGCCGAGAGGAACCTGGTGGTCCTCCCGGTCGCCGCCGACCAGGCGGAGCTGATCTCGCGGATGGCGGAGGATCTGCGGGCCTTCCGCCTGCGCAACGACCTCGACCACGTCGTGGCCATCAACGTGGCCTCGACGGAGCCGCCGTACGAGGTCCCGTACGACGATCTCGCCGTACTGCGGGAGGCGCTTCGGAGCGGGAATCCGCTGCCGGGGAGTTGTGTCGCGGCGCTGGCTGCGTTCGAAGCCGGGGCCTCGTTCGTCGACTTCACGCCGTCGACCTCGATCCGGCCACAGGTGATCCGGGACTGGGCTGTCGAGCGCGGAATGCCGTTCGGTGGGCAGGACGCGAAGACCGGCGAGACGCTGGTGAAGAGCGTGCTCGCGCCGATGTTCACCGCCCGCGCCCTGCCGGTGCACGCCTGGTCCGGAACCAACCTCCTCGGCGGCGGCGACGGCGCCACCCTCGCCGACCCGCGCGCTGCCGAATCCAAGAACGTGTCCAAGGAACGCGGTCTCGCCGACATGCTCGGCTCGGACGTGGCCGGCCAGGTCCACATCGACTACGTGGATCCTCTCGGCGACTGGAAGACGGCCTGGGACCACATCCTGTTCTCGGGCTTCCTAGGCGTCCGCATGACCCTCCAATTCACCTGGCAAGGCTGCGACTCCGCGCTCGCCGCGCCTCTCGTCCTAGACCTGGCCCGCCTATCAGCCCTGGCCCTGGAACGCTCGCACGTCGGCGCGATGCCCTTCCTCGGCTTCTACTTCAAAGACCCCATCAACTCAACGGAGCACTCCCTAACCACCCAATACGACGCCCTCGTGCGCTGGGTGCAGTCATGTTGAGGGCGTTGGTGGAGTTGGTGCGGGCGCCGGCCGGGTTGACGGTGCCTGGGGATGTGT
>NZ_SMKA01000434.1 GCF_004348455.1 Kribbella albertanoniae | reverse complement strand
GCGCAGTACGCCGCACCCCAGACTCCTCCGCCGCCCGGCGGAGTGATGGCTCCGCCTCGTCGTCCCGGTGGGCAGCAGCCCGGTCAGCCGGTGCAAGGTCACCCACAGCCAGGTCAGCAGCCGGCACCCAGTGAGCAGCGGCACGGTGCCGTTCCTGGTCAGCGCACGCCCGAGCGGCTGCGGCAGCGGTCGCCCCACGGCGCTCACGCGGCCCCTGGTCCCGTCCGGGAGCCGCTGGAGCCCGGTCAGACCCCTTGGGCCACCGAGCCCGAGTCGTCGTTCTCGACCTGGGCACGACGCTTCTTCCGCGGCCTGGTGGTCGCGGTCCTGCTGCTCGCGGCGATCAGCGGCATCCGGTCCTGGATCAGCCCGAACCGGACGCCCGACACCGTGGTCGGCAGCCAGACCAGCTTCCCGCTCGACGAGGCCCGCGCCATCGCGACGCGGTACGCGATCTCTTACCTGACCTGGGACGAGGCGAACCCGGATGCCCGCCCCGCCCAGGTCGGTCTCGACCTGGCCGCCGGCCTCGACGGCCGCACCGGCTGGAACGGGCGCGGTAAGCAGGTGGCCGTGATCGCCTACCCGGGTGAGGTCAAGGTCGACTCCGGTGGGGTGGCCGCCGTGGTCGACGTCCGGGTGCGCGTCCAGCAGTACTACCTCAAGGGCCGTGTCATGACGCCCGGCACGTTCGCCTGGCAGCGGCTGTCCGTGCCGGTCGCGCGGACCGCGGCCCGAGTGGTGGCGTCCGGCCCACCGACGTTCGTGCCGGACAGCCGTGCGCCGCTGCCGGAGAACATGCCCGGGCCCGGCGCACCGGACGACGTACTGACGGCTGCAACGAAGGAGGACGCCAAAGCGTTCTTCGGTGCGTATGCCGAGTCCGACAACAAGGTGTCGGCCGTGACCGCCCCCGGCTCGACCATCCGCAGTCTGAACGGCGCCGTGAAGTTCGGCGAGCTGAAGGACTGGCAGGTCTACACCGGCAACGACGACGAGCGGCGGGCGACCGCTGCCGTCACCTGGAAGGGCGTGGGTGACACCACGCTGGACCAGACGTACACGCTCACGTTACGGCGTACTGTCGCCACCGACGGAGCACAGCGATGGCAAGTGGCTGCCGTCGGATGACACCAGCAACCCGCCGTCGGATGACCGAGGCACCAAGGGAGACACCGCTATGACCACCTACGAACTGGCCGCGAGCGTGGTTCAGCTCGCCGCGCCCCTGGCCAATCCCAATGTCCCGACGGGTGCGGACTTCAAGGACTGGGTCCTGGTCATCGCGGGCAACATCTTCATCGCCATCCTGGTCCTGCGCGCGATCGGGCACTACTTCAAGCGGGAGTGGGGCGAGCTGTTCGGCCATATCGCCGCCGGTGTCCTGGTCGGGGGGCTGATCTATGCGAACAACCAGACCATCAATGTGCTGAAGGGCTTCTGGGGATTGCTCTCCGGGGGTAATTGATGCGCGTCGGCCGTACCCTGACCCACCACTTCGAGATCGAGACCCGGCAGTACGACCTGCTCGGGATCGACCTCGGAGAAGGCGCGCGACGCCGGATGATCATCTTCGGTGCGGTGATCATCCTGGCCTGGATCGCGCTGCTGTTCCCGTTCGTCGGGGTGCCCCAGAAGGGCACCGTCAGCCTGTACGTCGTACCGCCGTTCGTGATCACGGCGTTCGGCTGGCGCCCCGGCAAGTTCCACGAACGCCGCCGCCGCGTCACCGAGTGGGCGCTCGCCGTCCGCTACGCGCTGCGCGCACACCGCCCGATCATCGGACTCGGCGCCCGGGCGGCCGACAAGACGGAGTACCTGCCGTGGCGTGAGCGCGTCGCGACCCAGAAGGTGGCCAACCTGGCGAAGGCCAGGGTGACACCGGAATGGGAACGCGAGGCCGTGGTGGAGCTGGATCCGATGGTCCGCGCGGGTGCGGACATCACCGTGAACCAGCGTGCCCGCCTGCTCGGGGCGGACCACGTGCGCAAGGTCAGTCGCAGGACGTCGTCAGGCAGCCGATTGGTTAACGAGGGGCACGAATGAAGATCGCTGACAAGCTCCTGAACCTGGTGGGCGTCGGCCGCGAGCGCGGCCTGCCGCCGCCCCGGCTGGTGGCCATCGCCGACGGACTGCTCGTCACCGAACGCAGCGCCGAGGCGTGGTTCCTGATCTCGGTGGCGAACACGGACCTGGCCACCGAGGCCGAGCAGGACGCCGCCCTGGACGCCGCGGTCAGTGCCGCCGCGACCATCCTCGGCGACCGGCTCAGCCACCTGAAGGTGGTCTGGGGCCGCTCCACCGGCCAGGACTACATCGACTCCGTGGCAGGCCACTACCGGCTGGGCGACCACGAGGCTTGGGCGCAGACCCGGGCCGACCGGATCGACGAGATGCGGATGCCCGAGCGGTACGTCGCACTCGGCGTACACCTCAGTGACCGCGACCCCCGCGCGACCGCTCAGGTCCGCGGCTCGATCAGCGACGCCCTCGGTACGACGTCCTGGCGGGTCAGCGCCCGTGAGCTCGCGCACCTGGACGAGCGGGTCCGCAAACTCGGCCGGCAGCTCGGCTCGACCGTGTGGCGTGCACACACCGCCCCGGCCGAGGTCATCTCCTGGCTGATCAGCCGCGAGATGCACCGTGGCGCAGTGGCCGCACCCCGCCGCGGCCTGATCACCGGCGCCTCGCTGGCCCGGCTTACCTCCGGCCGCGTGGTTCCGTACACCGATCACCTGCGCATCTTCGATTCGCGCCGTGAACGCAGACGGTGTCGGCCTGCCCGGGAGCTCGGGCAAGTTCACGCCCCGGACGACGACGCTGGCCGATCCGGGTGGAGGCGACATCACGGACGGGGTCGACGGGGAGGAGGCCGGAATCGACGGTGTCGTGTTCTCGGACTCCGGCCGGTACGCGTTTTTCGCCGTCAAGAAACCCGCCGACCGGCAGTTCTACCTTGTACGGCGTGATCTGGCGGACCGCTCGGACGAGATCGTGTCCGTCAAGGCCGACGGTACGACGCCCGAGCCGATAGCCACCGGGTTCCGGGTGAACACCGCGCTGAGTGCTCCGAACTACGCGACGTCCGGCGAGGGACGCTACGTCGCTTACCGTACGGCGGCCGGCTCGGTAAACCAGAGCGACCAGATGGCGGTCCGGGATCTGCAGACGGCGGAACGCTGGACAACCCCGGTGACTCCGAGGAAAGTGTCCACCTTCAGACTCTCGGTCGACGGCACCAAGGTCACATACATCACAGGCAATGGGGGCAGCGCTGACCGCAGGGTATGGCAAGCCACCAAGGGACAAGCGGATGCTGCCTGGCTCGACGGCTGCTTCGACCCGAAGTCCTGTGGCTCGGGCTCACCGCTCGAACTGGGGGTGACGCCGGACGGCAACACCGTGATGTACAACTTCGAGACCGAGGACCCGGCGAGCCCGTACTTGACCGCGACCAACCGCGTGATGGTGATGGATGTCCGCACAGGTCAGAAGACCATGCCCTACGTGAACAAGGGCCTGGAGTTCGTCAGCGTAGTCTTCAGCGCCGACTCGTCCTGGATGATCGCCCAGGTCAAACTCGGCGACGACTTCGACCCGCAATACACGCTTGCCGCCCGCAGGTTCGGCACTGGGCCGTTCGTGGTCGCCGACGTCCTCTTCCGGGGTAGCTCGGATGGGTTCGACATCAGTAACGACGGCGAGCGGGTTGCCTGGCGCGACGGTTGGAACTCCGGTACCTATCCGGATCCGAAGCGCATGCACGTGTACTCACGCTCTACCAAGACCAACTGGACCGCACCGACCGTCCCGAACCTCGGCCACTACCTAGACGACCTCGTGGACCTGGCGCCCTCGGGCGCCGCGGTTTCCTGGCGCGCCGTAGACCAGAACGAGGCCTTCCTCAGCAAACCCTGGGGAGCCGCTGTGGGCTGACGTTCACAGCCCGCGGGGCCATTGATCGTTCGCACTGACGAAACAGCCTGTCCTGGAAGGGGTGGGCTGTTTCGTTTTAGGGGGTTAGGAAGCGGACGTCGTGGTTCGCGGTGGGGTTGGTGAAGGTTAGGAGGGCTTGGGCTTCGGGTTCTATGAGGGACTGGGTTTTCTTGGGGAGTTTGGTGAGGGGGGTGATTTCCAGGTGGGCTTGGGTTTTGGTGTTTTTGGGGAGGCGGTAGGTGGCGGTGGGGTGGCCGTTGTGGAGGAGGGTGCC
>NZ_SMKA01000433.1 GCF_004348455.1 Kribbella albertanoniae | reverse complement strand
CCTGGCCCGACGACACCCAGCCCCAGCAGATCCACCTGGACCTCTACTTCGAAGGCCAACCCGCCCACACCGAGGCCCACACCAAAGCCCTCGCCCTAGGCGCCCGCCTCCTCAAAACCGGCGACCCCACCGCCGCCCGCGGCACCAACGTCTACGCCGACCCCGCCGGCCACCCCTTCTGCCTCTGCTGGCTCCCCGAAACTTGAGGGGATCTCCCTTCAAGTTGCCGGTTCTCTCCCCATATTTTGAAGGGAGAACCGGCAACTTCAGGGGAGATCCCCTCGTTTTCCGGGCAGCAACCGCAGCCCGGAAGCTCAGGCGACGTCCACCGCGGTCACCAACCTCGGCACCCACCCCAGCCACCGCGGCGCCCTGGGGCTGACGGGCTGTGGCTGAGGTACGTGATGCCTGCGGTTCTGCGCTGGTCGGCAATTTTTGGTCGGCTATCCGACCATTTCTTTCCGACGAACGCACCCCGACCGCCCCGGCACCCGAGACCGCCGTCCAGCGCCACCTTGAGCACCCATCAACCGCGCGAGGCCCGCCGAAACGGTTGAAACCGTGCTCAAGGTCGACCGCCCGGCTCACCTTGGGCACCGATCAACCACCTTCCGGCCGGGCAAATGGCTGAGCCGTGCCCAACGTCGTACCGGCTCGGGCAGAGGCACCTGACTGACTGGCCTTTGGGGCCTTTGTCCGGTGGGTGAATGCTGGTCAGGCGACGTCGGGGCGGGTCATCAGGGGTGCGGTCAGGAGGCGTTCGAGGTTGGGGCCGGTTAGGGGTACGCCGTTCCAGGTGGCGACTGCGGTTGCGGTTGTGGCGTCGAGTTCCAGGCGGACTCGGTGGGGGGTGGTGATGATCTGGAGCTCGGCGACGAACGTATTGTCGTGCCAGGCGGCGGTGGCGACGACCGGGCGGCCGAGGGGTGAGCTCTCCCGCCAATCGCCGTGGCCGGCCGCGACGCTTGGCCAGGAACCCAACCGCAGCAGCCATCCGCCGTCCACGGGATCGACGACGACCGTCGTACCGTCGGGCAGTGCTGAGTTCTCGACGGACGCATCGACTGTGGCCTTGGCGGAACGCTCCGGCGCGGCCTCGCCCGGCACGGGCTGAAGGGACAGCTGCCGCAACCGCGAGGCGAGAAGCTCGTCGTCCTCGGCGCTCCCCGGCTCATCGAGGCCCGGCAGCAGAAAGTCCCAGAAGATCCCGGGGATCGGCTGCCGCTCATCGAGCGCGGACGTCACGGCGATGACGAGTTCGTGCTCCGGAACGACCAAACACTGCTGACCGAAGGCGCCGTTCCCGTAGTAGCCGTGCCGCGACCGCCAGAACTGATAACCGTATCCACAGAGGAAGTCCTCGACGGCCCAGGCATCCTCGACCGGCAGGGTCTCGATCTGCCGACTCGTCGCGAGCTCGACCCATTCCCGCGGTACCAGCTGGCGGTCACCCCACCGCCCGCCGCGCAGCAGCAGCTCCCCGACAGCAGCGACCGCCTCGGTCGGCAGATACAGCCCGTGGAATCCGAACGCGAGCCCGCTCGCCACCCGGTCCCATTCGGCGTGCTCGATCCCCATCGGCTCGAACAACCGCTCGCCCAGGAACTCCGGCAGACCGCGGCCGGTCACACGCTCCACCATCCGCGCCAGGATGAACGTGGTCGCGTTGTCGTAGGTGTGCCGCGTGCCCTCGGGCTCGGTGAACGGTACGCGCAGGAAGCCCTTCACCAGATCGTCCGGCTCCAGCTCCCACGCCTCACCAAGACTGTCGGTGGGATGACCGACCGTCATCGACAACAGGTGATGCACGGTGATGCGACGCCCCTGCTCCGACACATCCGCCGGAACGTGCTCGGGCAACACGTCCACCACTCGATCGTCCAGCGACAGCAACCCGTCCGCGATCACGAGTCCCACGGCGATCGAGGTGAACGATTTCGTCAACGAGTACAGGAGATGCGGACGATCCGCCGAGTACGGCGCCCACCAGCCTTCCGCGACGACGTGTCCCCGCCGTACGACCATGATCGAGTGCAGCTCGACGGATTCCGCGGCGATCCGATCCAGCAGCGCGATGATCGAGCGGGACGACATCCCCGCAGCAGCAGGCGTCGACCGTGGCAAGAGTGCAGGCATCCGTGCACCGTATCCGCGACTACGCCCGTGCGCACACCAAATTAGTTCCGCTGAACGACAGCACCTCGAACCCCGCGTCCACCAACTCAGCCCGCAAGGCGGATGGTGTCAGATGCCGGCGATACGGCAGCTCGCCCCGATAGGAGATCCCCGTGACCGCGTCGTACCGGAATTCCTCGCCGTACACGCGATCCACGTCGTACAAGGCCGTCGAGATCAGGTAACGCCCACCAGGCAGCAACCGCCCCCGCACCCCACGGAACACCGCGGCGCGATCCTCGTCCAGGACGATGTTCTGCAAGCAGTAGCTGTCGAGCACCACGTCGTACCGCGTCTCACCAACCTCCGGCCACCGGCAAACATCCTGTACGGCGAAGTCGACCCGAACCCCGCGCTCCGCCGCAAACCCCTTCGCCAGCGCAATCGCCTCCGGGCTCACATCAACCGCATCAACCCGAAACCCCAGCCCCGCGAGGAAACAAGCCGCCGGCCCAGTCCCACACCCATACTCGAGAACCCGCCCACCGACCGCCAGCTCATCCAGCACCCCGTCCAAGAACCCCCGATTAGGAAAGTCCTCAAACCTGCCCCCACCCTCAAAAACTTCGTTCCACTGCGTAAGCCCCTCCCGCTCCACCTGCCCATAAACCACCCGAGCCTCAACCTCGTAGTACCGCATGCCCCCACGGTAGGTGGGGATCCTGTGACAGGCTTCCGAATATGCAGAATCCCAGCATGGGGATCCAGATTCGGGCGGCGACACCGGACCTGCTCGCGGCCGCGGTCCGAAAGTTCATGGGCGCCGAGCCCGGTCGCACCTACCTGGATTCGCCAGGCACGCTCGCCTTCGTCGCCGCTGACCCCGAGGTTCTCGGTTGGTGCTGGGGCTATCACCTGCCCCGACCCGACGGCACCTCGATGCTCTACCTCCACCAGTTCGCGGTCGACGAGAACCACCGCCGCCGCGGCATCGGCAAAGGCCTCCTCCGCGCCTTCATGACCGCCGGCACCCGAGCCGGCGCCACCAAAATGTTCCTCACCACCGGCGCCGACAACCACCCCGCCCGCTCCCTGTACGACGCCCTCGGCGGCGGCCTCGCCGAGCAAGGCCCCACCGTCAACTACTGGTTCGTTCTCGACCGCTGAGCGTCTGTCGTTGGTAGGTTCCTCAGATGCTTGGATCTGTTGTGTGGCCGCCTGAACCGATTCGGACTGAGCGGCTGGTACTGCGTCAGTCCGAGGGACGCGATCGGGCGACCATCATCGAGTTGCTGGCTTCGCCGGAAGTTGGCTTGTACGTCGGTGGGGCGCAGGACCGGGATGAGCTGGAGCGGGCGCTGCCTGAGGTGCCTGGTGAGCGGCCGGGGTTCTTTGTGGTTGAGCTCGACGGGGCGGCGATCGGCACGGTCACGCTCAGCGGGCGCAACCCGGAGAGTCTCTACCCGGAGGCCGGAGGCACCGAGCTCGGTTACCTGTTCCTGCCCGACGCGTGGGGCCGCGGTTACGCAGGTGAGGCCTGCGCCGCGGCGCTCGACTGGTTCGCCAGTGCCTGCCCTGGCGAGGCGGTGGTCCTCAGCACCCAAACAGCCAATGAGCGCTCGCTGCGCCTGGCCTCCAAGCTGGGCTTCACCGAGGTAGCCCGCTACCACGCGTACGGCGCCGAGCAATGTCTAGCCAGCTGGAGTGGTCGTGTTCAACCATGAGCCTGCCGGCTACGAATGCCCGCTCTGCCTGGTCGCCTCCGGCGGGGAAGACGAGCTGACCAGCCAGCAGGACGTCGTACTGCGGACGGAGCGGACGACCGCTTTCGTCGCATCCCGGTGGTGGCCGAACAACCTGGGCCACGTGCTCGTCGTACCGAATGCCCACCACGAGAATCTGTACGACCTGCCCGCTCCGGACGGTCACGCGGTCCACGACGCTGTCCGGGCGATCGCCATCGGCATCCGCTCCACCTACGGCTGTGCGGGGGTCTCCATCCGCCAGCACAACGAGCCGGCCGGCTACCAGGACGCCTGGCACCACCACGTACACGTCTTCCCGCGCTACCCCGGCGACAACCTCTACAACACCCGCCCCCTAC
>NZ_SMKA01000432.1 GCF_004348455.1 Kribbella albertanoniae | reverse complement strand
GGGTGAGGGTGTCGAGGAGGAGTTGGCGGGCGTCCTCGACTCGGTTGTTGCCTAGGGCATTGCGGAGTTCGGCGTCCACGGCGGCACGGTGGTGGCGGGCGGCGGTGATGATGGCGGTGCCGCGGTCGGCTAGGGCGACCTGTTTGGCGCGGGCGTCGGTGGGGTCGGTACGGCGGGTGACGTAGCCCCGGCGCTGGAGGTCGGCGACTGTTTTTGAGGCGGCTTGCTGGGTTACGCCGAGGCGCTCGGCCAGGGTGGTGATGGTCGTGGGGCCGGCGATCAGGTGCTGGAAGACGACGCCGTCGGCGAAGCGGGAGTCGGCGAAGCCGTCGGTGGAGAGGCGGCGCTGGAGTTCGTCGGCGAGGGCCCAGCCGGTGAACAGCGCGGCGAGGGACAGGTCGGCACCGGCGGGATCGAACTCCATGCGGGCGAATATACAACCTGGGTTGTGGATCGGATAATCTACAACCATGGTTGTGCAGAAGGAGTTCATCGAGAGGGCACACAGGATCGTCTGGTGCACGGTGGCCACGGTGGGGCCGGACAACCGGCCGCGGAGCCGGATCCTGCACCCGATCTGGGAGATCGACAAAGCAGGAGAACTGGCCGGGTGGATCGTCACCCGGGCGACACCGGTGAAGGTGCGGCACCTTGCGTACAGCAACTACTTGAGCTGTAGCTACTGGGAGCCGGGCCACGAGGTGGCGATCGCGGACTGCGAGGCCGGGTGGATCGACGATGTGGCGACCCGGCAACGAATCTGGGAGCTGTACGCCGCTGCTCCGGCGCCGCTCGGCTACGACTTCTGGAGTGTGTTCCCCGATGGACCGGCTGGGGAATCACCCTCGCTACTGCGGCTGACGCCGTACCGGTTGAGGCTCTTCGATGTGGAGACCCTCACCGGTCGCAAGCGACCGCCCGCGTGGCCCTGACGCTGCGTCACAATCAAACGACTGTGTGTCAGAAGTTCCCGGACACGCCGAAGAGGCGGTGCTGCCGGAAAGCACCGCCCCTTCA
Organism: Kribbella albertanoniae; assembly: GCF_004348455.1. Classification (GTDB taxonomy): domain Bacteria; phylum Actinomycetota; class Actinomycetes; order Propionibacteriales; family Kribbellaceae; genus Kribbella; species Kribbella albertanoniae. Next base: position 3,267 of record NZ_SMKA01000432.1, on the reverse strand, counting down.
CAGGTTCAGACGTTACAGACTCAGACTCCGTGCCCGCCGTGCGCCTGCGCACGGGCCTCGGGACGGAATCCGTTCCGCGGGCTCAGCGTGTCGTCGCCGTTGCCCAGTGCCTTGAGCTGCTCGGTGAAGTACGTCTTCAGCCGGCTGCGGTACTCGCGCTCGTAGGCGTGCAGGTCGTCGATGGTGCGCTCGAGCTGACCCTTCTGCTTCTCCAGGGTGCCCAGCATCTGGGCGCGGCGCTCGGCGATCTCGCCGTCCAGCTTCTCGGCGCGGGCACGGGCCTCGCCGGTCATCCGGTCGGCCTTGCCGCGCGCCTCGTTCTCCAGGCGCTCGGCCTTGGCGCGGGCCTCGCCGATGATCTTGTCGGCGGTGTCCTTCGCCTCCTGGACCAGGTCGTCGGAGTGCTTGGTGGCCATCTCCAGCAGCCGCACCGCGGAGCTGGACGCGTCGCCGACGGTCCCTGCTGCCGCAGCAGCCCCCGCGGCCGCTACCGCGGGCACCACGACAGGCGGCTTCTCCTCGATGATGGGCTTCTCGACCACCACCGGGGGCTTCGGCTGCTGCACGACCGGCGGCAGCGCGGCGGTCTGGTCGACCGGCCGCTCCTGGCCGGCGCCAGCGCGCTGGGCGGCCGCGAGCTTGGCCCGCAGCTCCTCGTTCTCGGCGAGGAGGCGCTCGAGCTCGGCCTCCACCTCGTCGAGGAAGGAGTCGACCTCTGTGACGTCGTAGCCCTCCCGTAGTCGGACGGGCGTGAACTGCTTCGAGCGGACGTCATCCGGCGTCAGCGGCATCTTTCACCTCGTTTGTCTGTGTCTTGGCGGAGTCCCCGTGGCCTTCACCTCGGCGACTCAGTAGATCACGTTATCGCTTCGTTGTGTTGTGACGGAATCCGGGCGGGCGACAACGGTCCACGACTTCGGTTCTCCGAGACTCTACCTACCCCGTCCCAACCGTCCCAGTCATCGAAAACGGTGTCCGGTGACTCACAGCGAATTCAGTGCCGTGGAGTTGATCGACATCGCCACGGAGACGATGACGAACAGCATCAGCATGGACAGGTCGATCCGGATCCCACCGGCCCCGATCGGGGGCAGGATCCGCCGCAGCGGGCGCAGGAACGGGTCGGTGATGGAGTAGATGGCCTCGAAGAGGAGCAGCAACGGCCCCTTCGGATGCCATTGCGGCGCGAACATGACGATCAGCCCCAGCACGAAACGCGCCACCAGCACAAGGAAGAAGGCGAGCAGGAGGAAGCTGATCACTTGGAGGACGATCACTAGGGCAACCATGTTGTCAACGAGTGTAGAAGACAGCGGAAGCAACCGCGGTCAGCTCTGGTTGTAGAACCCGTCCGCGGCGATCTTCTCCTTCTCCTCCGCGGCGACCGTCACGTTCGGCGGGCAGACCAGGAACACCTTGGTGGTGATCCGCTCGATGGAGCCGCGGCAGCAGAAGATCAGGCCGGCGGCGAAGTCGACCAGGCGCTTGGCGTCGGCGTGGTCCATCTCGGTCAGGTTCATGATGACGGGCGTGCCGTCACGGAAGTGCTCACCGATCACTCGCGCTTCGTTGTAGCTGCGCGGGTGCACGGTGGTGATGCGGGCCAACTCGGTAACCTCCGGGGACGGTGCGACACCACGTCGTTCTGGGAACTTGCTGACCGTACCGCCCGGCTCCTCGCGCCCCTGGTGGTGCTCGGGGCGGGCCTCCGTCCGCTCGCGGCTCTCCCGGCCGGCAGGCACCGGCTCGGTCTCCTGGGAGTCCCCGTCGACGGCTTCGTCGTCGTACTCCTCGTACTCGTCGTAGTCGTCGTACCGCGCGTTGTAGCGCTCCCCGTCCTCGACCAAGCCGAGGTACACACCCATCTTGCGCAGCGCGCCGCTCATGGCCCTCCAGCCCCTCGATCCGGTCTCGACGACAACACTGAACAGGAAACAGAACCTGCTCGATGTCGACACTAACCGAGTGGAGGACGCGTACCGAGTAAGGCGCGCCCGAGCCGGACATGTGTCGCTCCGTGCCGGATCGCGGCCTCGAGGTCGCCGGTCATCCCGGCCGAGATCCAGGTGGCCGCGGCGTGTTCGGAGCGTAGCCGGGCGGCGACTTCCTGCAGACCCGCGAACGCTTGGTCCGGGTCCGATCCGAGTGGCGCAACCGCCATCACCCCGCCCAGCTCCAGGCCGTCCGCGGCCGCAACCTCGGCAGCCAGCTCCAGTACGTCGGCCGGTGCGACGCCACCGCGGTCCGCACCGGTCGCGGCCTCGTCCGGCCCGTACGACGCGAGGCTCACCTGCAGGAGACATCGCAGCGACTTCTCCTCGGCCACCGCCGCCTTCGACAGCGCGGCGACCAGGGACGCCCGGTCGACTGAATGCACGACCGACGCGTGCCGGACCACCGAGCGGGCCTTCTTCGACTGCAACTGGCCGACGAAGTGCCAGGTGAGTTCCGGGCACTCCGGCGCCTTCGTCTTGAGCTCCTGCTCACGGTTCTCGCCGACGTCCTCTACCCCGAGGCCCGCCAGCGCCGCCACGTCGCTGACTGGGAAGGTTTTGGTGATCGCGACAAGGGTGACCTCCTCCGGGTCTCTCCCGGCCGCCACACACGCCTTCTCGATCCGCTCCTGAGCCAGTCGCAGATTGTCGCGGAGCTCTTGCTCTCTGCTCATGTGAGTTTCACCAGGCCGGCGAGCCGGCCGCTCTGCTTGCCTTCGCGGCGATACGAGTAGAGGTTCTCCGACTCCATCGTGCAGCCGCGCGCGTCCTCGATCACGTCGACGCCAAGCTCGGTCAGCTGTGCTTTCACCCCGGCCGCGATGTCGAGGGCCGGTGTCCCCCAGCTGGTCTCGGAGTACGACGCGGGCACCCGCTCGGCCACCTCGGCCCGCATCTCGGCCGGAACCTCGTAACACTTCCCACACGCATTCGGCCCCAGTACGGCGGTGATCCGGTCCGCACCGAGCGCCCGCATCGCGTCCACGGTGGCGGGGGCAACACCGACGTACATGCCTGGTCGTCCGGAGTGCGCGGCGCCGATGATCCCGTTCTCGCTGTCGACCAGCAGCACGGGCAGACAGTCGGCCGCCCGCACACACAGCACGATGTCGGTGCGGGTCGTCACCAGCGCATCCACCCGCGGCACCGGATCGAGCGGAATCGGGTCACCCGGCCGGATCACATGCACGTCCCGGCCATGCACCTGGCTCACGCGAACGACGTACTCGGGAGCGACCCCGAAGGCCGCACCCACCCGTCGGAAGTTCTCTCC
>NZ_SMKA01000431.1 GCF_004348455.1 Kribbella albertanoniae | reverse complement strand
ACGCCCCCGAACCGCTCCCACTGACCAACCCCAACCGCACCTCCGCCGCCACGCTCAATCACCCACCACCAACCGCCGCCAAAGCCACTTGGTCAGTGCGGGCGGTCCGCTCCGGTCTGCTACAGAGGTGGTTGCTCGCCCCGGTGGTCACGACTGCAGCTCAGGTCATCGTCGGGCTGGCACTTCAGCATTTGAGGGGCTATCCGTTGAAGTCGACCCTTCTCCGGTCAGATTTCGAGGGGAGAACCAGCAACTTGAGCGGAGGTCCCCGCGTTTCCGCTGTGCTTCGGAACCAGGCAGCCGCCAGCGGATTGATCTGCTGGTCGTCCTCTTCGTCTGCGGTGGGGAGGTCTGGGACTTTCGCGTGAGATTGTGGGGGAGTGCCGACTCGCTTGGACACTGCCCGGATTCGTGCCGCTCGCGAGGTCATCGACCCGGTCTTTCTTGATACGCCGCTGTATGAGTGCGAAGCGCTTGAGCCGGAGCTTGGCTGCTCGGTCAGTATCAAACTTGAGACCGCGAACCCGGTGCGCAGCTTCAAGGGTCGCGGTACCGAGCTCGTTGCGAGCCAGCTCACCGGCAGCGCCGCGGTGTGCGCCAGCGCTGGCAACCTCGGTCAGGCGCTGGCCTGGTCCGGTCGCAAGCGCGGTCTCGACATCACCGTCGTCGCCTCGCGGTTCGCGACGCCTGCCAAGCTCGACCGCATCCGTGCGCTCGGTGCGACCCTGGAGTTGGTCGACGGCGATCATGAACTGGCCCGCGACCGCGCCGCCGAGATCGCTCGTTCCACTGGCATCCGGCTCGTCGAGGACAGCCTCGACCTCGAGACCGGCGAAGGCGCAGCGACGATCGGGCTGGAACTGGTCGGCACGCCGTTCGACACCGTCCTCATCGCCTTGGGCGGCGGTGCGATGGCCACGGGCATCGGTCATGTGCTGAAGGATCTGGCTCCCGACGTCGAGGTCGTCTGCGTCCAGCCGGCGGGCGCACCGGCGATGACGTTGTCCTGGCAACAGCAGCGCGTTGTCACCACCGAGTCCGCCAACACCATCGCCGACGGCGTGGCCGGAAGGCGCCCGATCCCCGAAGTACTGGTCGATCTCCTGCAGGTCGCCGATGACGCCGTACTCGTCGAAGAGTCGTCGATCGTCGCCGGCGTCCGGCTGCTCCACACGCACGCCGGCGTCGTCGCCGAACCCTCCGCCGCCCTAGGCCTGGCGGCCCTCCTTGAGAACCGCACCCGCTTCGCCGGTCGCCGAGTCGTCACCATCATCTGCGGCAGTAACGTGAACCCGCCCGACCACCACCGCTGGATTCAGGCTGACCGGTAGCTCAGTACCGGCTCGCCGATCGTCCGCGCCGTCCAGCACAACGTCTGTCGCTGCTGCGCGAACAACTCGTCCCGATGGTCGAAGTACCCCAACCGCTCGACCACCCAGCCGGACAAGTCGCAGACCCCGTCCGCACAGTCCCCACCCCAAGCCACCCCGGTGCGCCCGATCGCGTCGAACAGCGTCTCCGCGCCGGCGTTGGTGAACGCCCCCGGCTCCGCCGTCTCGAACAGCTCGCCGACCGCGAGCCACTGACCGGCAACGAAGAACTCCGGCCAAGCCAAGATCACCCGTCGCGGCACCAGCGGACGCAGCCGCCCGAACCGCGGATACCAGAACCGCCCGTCGACCGCGAGCCCTTCGACGCGGGTCCGAATCCCACGGCTGCGAGCCACTGCCTCCAGAACGGCCAACCGCTGACTGCACGAACCACGGCCCCGCCGTACCGACGTCGAAGCCGACTGCAGATCGTTCAACGCGTAGACCGGCCGAATCCGGTTCCGAATCACCCCATGCGCCGAGCGAAGCCACTCCCACTCGCCCGCTGCTGGAATCTCGTCGGCGAGCTCCGCGACCAGCGCCGACTCCCAATCGAGCACTCCGGTCGCCGCCGTCGATCCGGCAACGGCCGCCGTACCGCCAACACCCCCACGCCGCCGGCGCGGCACCAGCATCCCTGAAGTCACCTCGCCAGTATCACTCAGGCGGCGAAAATCGCGTGGCGAGGACGAGCAGCAACCCATAGCGTGCAGACGAACCGGCGAGAGGTGCTGCGCATGCCCGAGATTGTCGTTCCCCTGACCGTTCGCGATCTGACCCTCGAGGATCTTCCGACCCTGGGGGAGTCGCCCTCCAAGCTCACCTCCATGGTCACGGAGCTGGGCCGCGCCGAGCGGGGCGAGGTCGACTACCTAGCCGTCTGCACACCATCCGGCCAGGCCGTCGGCTACGGAGCCGTCGACTACACGAAGCCGCCCGGTGGAGCCACCATCTACCAGCTCACGGTCCTGACCCCGTTCCAGTCCTGCGGCATCGGCACGATCCTCATCTACGCCCTCGAAGACCACATCCGCGCCCGCGGCATCCCCTTCGCCGAACTAGGCATCGACGACGCCAGCCCCCGCCCGCAAGCCCTCTACGAACGCCTCGGGTACGTCGTCAGCGGCACCGAACTGGGCTCCTGGGACATCGACACCCCCGACGGCCCAGCCCGATACGAAACCACCATCACCCTCCTCCGCAAACAACTACTCCAGCCGCCTGCTGTCGATTCGCTGGACTCTGCGCTCCCACGGGACATCGTCCGTCGGCTGGAGTCACCGCGATCGCTGGCCGAGCTCGCCGATGGGCTGCACATCACGGATGCACGGGTGCTCTGGTACCTGACGAAGCTGGCGGCGGCCGGTCTTGTCAAGCAGTCGGACGGTCTCTGGCTACGGACCTCGCTGGGGGCCGATTACCTCGGTACGCCGCCATCGGCGACCGATGACGTCACCGTGCTCCCCGGCCGTACGACGTACGACTACCAACAAGCGTTCGCCGACTCGCGAGCCGGCATGTTCGGTTCGACGTATGTCCAGGCCTCCGGCGAACATGGCGGCCGGGTGCCGTATGCCCGAGCGGTCGAGTTCAACCAGCGTCTCCAGGACCTGGTCGCCGAGTACTTCGCGCCGAACCGCATCGACCGCTCCGCGAGCCCGAAGTACGGCTTCCACTGGGTTTTGACTCCCACTGATCTGCACCCGCTCGACGACGAGTGAATATGCGCGCCACTGTCTACCTCGTCGTCGGGCTGCCTGGTGCGGGCAAAACAACGCACGCCAAGCAATTGGAGCTCGATGCGCCGGCCCTTCGTCTCACTCCGGACGAGTGGCAGATCGTGTTGTTCGACTACGAGAATCCGGATGACAAGCGGGACCTGGTCGAGGGCAAGTTGATCGAGATCGGGATGCGGGCGGCTCAGCTCGGGACCAATGTCGTGTTCGACTTCGGGTTCTGGAGCAGGGACGAACGCTCGGCCCTCCGCTCGATCGCCGCCTCGCTGGGCGTCGGCAGCAGAGTCGTCTACCTCCCCGTCGACCCCGACGAACAGCGCCAACGCATCACCCACCGTTTCGCCACGACACCCGACCAAACCTTTGCGATCAGCGAAGCCGAGCTGGCAGAGTGGCGAACCGTCTTCGAACCACCCGACCAAGCAGAGCTGGAAGGCGCCGCCCTTCCGCCGGTTCCGCCAGGCCACTCGACCTGGTCAGCCTGGGCCTCACACCGCTGGCCGTCCCTCCCCGAGCTGGTCAAGGATCCAGTCGAGTAAGTAGAGCGCCACCTCGACCCGCCGTACTGCGGTTCCCAGGAACAGTTCGCCGTACAAGCTCTCCACGTCGGGCGGCCCGGCCAGATCCCGAAGGTGCGGCCGCACCGAACTGTTGGGCGGCAACGGCCGATCGTTGGCCGCCCACAACCCCTCCATCAGGAACCACGAGCAGGTCGCACTGACGAACGCAGCCTTCAGCAAGTCCCCGCCCGCGACCGCGACCCGGATCTTCTCCGCCGGATACCTCAGACTCTCCGCGAGTTGGTCGCGCTCCGCCTGCGAGACCCGATACCCCTCGAACCGCTCCACCGCATGCTGCCTCAGCCGCGCCAGAACCCCTTGTGGGTCATGCAGAATCCGCCCATCCAGATACGCATAGACGTGCATCGGGTTCGCCTCAACCGCCGCCCGCGCCGTCGCCTCATCGCCGTACCCCCACTCGACCGGCACGCCATCCCGCACCTCATGCAGAGCCGGTCGACTAACCCCATCCCCAAGAATCACCCGCAGATCAATATCGGTCCCCGGCAACGCATCCCCCCGAGCCACCGACCCCGTCAGCAACACCCCGACAACCGCCTCATCCCGCTTCGCCTCAGCGACCAGTTCTCCCAACAACCGCTCATACGCCACAAGCACTAGACAGCCTC
>NZ_SMKA01000430.1 GCF_004348455.1 Kribbella albertanoniae | reverse complement strand
GGGCTCGATGCCGCCGGTCTGGGGGAGGCGCAGGGCGGCGCCGACCTGGAGGGCGAGCGGGCTGAACTTGCCGAAGGTGACGGGGTTCGCCTCGACGGCCGGTGCATCGGCGACGGGCGGGGCCGGCGGGGCCTGGGTGATGGACACCAGGGTGTCGGTGGCGGTGCCGTTGTTGACGACGACGCCGTGCAGTTCGCCCTTGCCGTGCTCGTCCGCGAGGACCAGGACGTTGCGGATCACGATGCCGCCGGAGGAGGCGTTGGTGCCCTCGGCCGGCTGGTACGGCTGGGCGGTCTGGGCGTTGAAGCCCGCGCCACAGCCCGCCAGAACGATACTGAGAGTGGCGGCGGCACCCGCCAGCGCGGCGCGCCGGACGGACCGCGCGGACAACGTGATCGGCACTGGAATCCCTCTCCTGCAAGCTGTTTCGGGGCCCTTCGGCGGTGCGCGAGTACTGGACTCAGTGCACGGCCTCCGGCGCAGCACAGCGTAATGCCACCCCCGGCCGGGGCTCACGCCGGGTGGGCCCTGGGCAACGGTTCTCGCGCGTACGAGGCATGGCCGAGAGCCTTTGTCAAGGCGGGAAATGGCCTCTGACCAGCACAAACGTCAGAACCGGACCAGCCGGCGCGTGGTAGGATAGGACTCGGAAAGGGGCACGTGACATATGACTTTCACAGTCGGCGAGACGGTTGTTTACCCCAATCACGGTGCGGCCGTCATCGAGGACATCGAGACCCGTCAGATCAAAGGTGAGGACAAGACCTATCTGGTCTTGAGGATCGTCGCTCAGAACGACCTGGTCGTCCGGGTCCCCGCGTGCAACCTCGATCTTGTCGGCGTGCGTGACGTCGTGGATCAGGCCGGTCTGGAGCGCGTCTTCGACGTGCTGCGGGCTCCGCACACGGAGGAGCCGACCAACTGGTCGCGACGTTACAAGGCGAACCTGGAGAAGTTGCACTCCGGTGACGTGATGAAGGTGGCCGAGGTCGTCCGCGACCTGTGGCGCCGCGAGCGGGACCGTGGTCTGTCCGCCGGTGAGAAGCGGATGCTGGCGAAGGCTCGCCAGATCCTCGTCTCGGAGCTGGCGCTGGCCGAGCACACCAATGAGGACAAGGCGGAAGCCATCCTCGATGAGGTCCTTGCGTCCTGATTGTCAGGTCGAGTCTGATCCCGTGACCCTGCTGTCTTGTCCCGCCGCCGTATGAGTACGGCGGCGATCATTCCGGCGGCAGGTCTCGGGCTGAGACTCGGTGGCGAGACCCCGAAGGCGTTTCGAGAGGTCGGTGGCGACGCGCTGCTGGTCCACGCGGTCCGTGGACTGAAGGCAGCGTCCGCCGCCGACCTCGTTTGTTTGGTGGTCGCGGTTCCACCCGGCACCGAGGAGACCGTCACCAAAGAGCTCACGCCGTACGTCGGGGATACCCGGCTGCTCGTGGTCGCGGGTGGCGCGGAGCGGTCCGACTCGGTGCGGACGGCCCTCGAGCTGGTTCCGGTCGAGGGGATCGACTGCATTCTCGTGCACGACGCGGCTCGGGCGTTCGTCCCGGTCGACGCGATCGAGCGCGTGGTCGCGGCTGTGCGAGCAGGCGCGAAGGCCGTCGTACCGGCTGTTGCGGTGACGGACACGATCAAGCAGGTCGGTCCCACTGGCGAGGTCGTGGCCACGCCGGACCGGTCGACGCTGGTTGCGGTGCAGACTCCGCAGGGCTTCGCCCCCGATGTACTGCGGCGGGCGCATGCGGCCGGTGTGGTCGGGGCGACCGACGATGCGATGCTGTGCGAGGCGCTCGGTGTGACCGTGCTGACGGTCGAAGGGTCGCCGGACGCGTTCAAGGTGACGCGCCCCCAGGACTTGCTGCTGGCAGAGGCTCTGCTGGCGGAGAGGCGATTGGTTTGATCGACGGCAGGATCCCCCGGGTCGGCAACGGCATCGACATTCACCCGTTCGAGGAGGGCCGCCCGATGTGGCTGGCCGGCCTGCACTGGCCGCGGGAGACCGTCGGCGCTGCCGGACACTCGGACGGGGACGCAGCAGCGCACGCGATCTGTACGGCGTTGCTCAGTGCGGCCCGCCTGGGCGACCTCGGCACGAACTTCGGGACGGATGAACCCGAGCTGGCCGGGGCAGCCGGCGTGACGCTGGTGGCCGAGGCTGCGAAGCGGGTGCGAGACGCCGGGTACGAGATCGGGAACGTGACTGTCCAGGTCGTCTGCAACCGGCCGCGGTTCCTGCTGCGTCGGCAGGAGGCCGAGGAGGTCCTGAGCGAGGCGTGCGGCGCCGAGGTGTCGGTCGCCGCAGCGACCAGCGACGGCCTGGGGTTCCCGGGCCGCGGTGAAGGCATCGTCGCGATGGCGACCGCCCTCATCTACTGACAGGCTCCGTCGAGAAGCGCGCAGTGCGTGCGTCGACCTCGTCGCGCCTGATGGTCAACGGCCCGTACAGCTCGGGGCGGCGTCCGCGCATCCAGCGTTGACCAGTTGCCAGCGGCACCAGATCTAGGTCGAGGTCGGCGGTGACGACTGCCTCGGCGGGGCCTGGGGTCTCGGCGATGATCCGGCCGTAGGGGTCGAGGATCATCGCGTTGCCGGTCCGGAGTTCGTCGTCGTCCGGGCCGACTCCGTTGCTGAAGACCACGAAGATCCCGTTGTCGTGGGCCCGGGCCGGCAGCCAGCGCAGCAACCACTCTCGACCGTTCGGTCCGTTGAAGGCTTCGGTCGGATCCTGGTCCCAGACCTCCAGCGGGATCGGCTTCATCCCATGCGGGCTGCGTGAGTTGGTCCCGCCGGTCTGGTGCGGGGCGAGCAGGACTGTGGCCCCGAGCAGCGCGGTGATCCGGACGTTCTCCACCAAGTTGTTGTCCCAGCAGATCAGCACGCCTGCCCGGAATGCCCACGGCGTCTCGAACACCGTGTACGACGATCCGCTGGCGATCGCCGCGTGTTCGAAGGCGTGCAGTTTGCGGTGCACGTGGACCTCGCCGGTCGGCAGGCAGACGGCGTACGCGTTGAAGAGCTGACCGTCGGCGGCCTCCAGGAACCCGACGCCGATCCCGGCCTCCAGGTCCTTGGCCAGGGCAAGCACCTGACGGATCAGTGGACCGTCGACCGGCTGCGCCAGCTCGGCCAGCCTCGAAGCGGTGTGCCGCCGCAGGTGCCAGTAGCCGAGCAGGCAGAGCTCCGGGAAGACGACCAGCTGCGCGCCTTCGGCAACGGCCTGCCGGGCCAGCCGCTCGACTGTGGCGAGGTTCTGCGCGGGCTGGTCGGGGACGGCCTGGAACTGGACGGTGGCAGCGCGAAAGAGCGTCATACGGCCATCGAAACGCCCAGCGATCCATCACGTCCAATAGATGTTTGTCGATTTTCCATATCCTGTGGTTATGGACCTGCGACTGCTGCGGGCATTCGTCACTGTCGCCAGGCTGCGGACCTTCGGGGCCGCGGCCGATGAGCTGGCGACCAGTCAGCCCGCGCTGACCAAGCAGATCCAGGTGCTGGAGCGTCGGCTCGGGTCGGTGCTGTTCGTGCGTGGCCGGCACGGCGCTCGGTTGACTGCGGAGGGTGAACTGCTGCTGCCTGACGCTCTGCAACTGCTCGAGCGTTCGGAAGCCTTCGAACGCCGGGCCGCTCAGATCGCCGCAGGTGTCGAGGGCTCGCTCGCGATCGGCTTCGGCCTGTCCGGGATCGAGTTGGCACCACGTGCGGTTGCACTGTTCCGCAGCCGCTGGCCGCGGGTGTCGGTGTCGCTGGAGGACATGCCGTCGGCTGAGCAGTACGAGCGGCTGCAAGCAGGCGGCCTGCAGATCGGCTTCGTCCGTCTGCCAGTCCCGCCCGGTCTCGAACACCTCCGCCTCCGCAAGGACCGGCTGGCCCTCGCGCTCCCCATCGACCAGGCCGTGCCCCGAGACCTCGCCCGCTGGCTGGACGGTCGCCCGTTGGTCCGACTGACGCCGAGCCGCGGTCCCGGCCTCACCGCGCAGATCAACGGCCTGTACGCCGAGCTCGGTTGCCACCCGCAAGTACTTCAGGAGGCGGGTGACCTGCAGACCATGCTGGCGCTCACCGCAGCCGGCGCCGGGCCATCCGTCGTACCGCTCTCTGCTGACCGCATCGCCCCCGGCGAGGTCCGCCTCGTCCCCCTCCCCGGCCGCGCCGCCACCTGGTGGATCGGCGCCGCCTGGTCCACCAGAACCCCCCTCACCGAACGCTTCCTCCAAGCCGCCGCCGAAGTCGCCCGCACCTCCTGAACCATCTCGTGGGTTCCGCCATCCGATTGTGGGTTCCCCCACCGCATGCGGGTGCATAACCCACAAGCTGATGGG
>NZ_SMKA01000042.1 GCF_004348455.1 Kribbella albertanoniae | reverse complement strand
CCTCGCCGCCCTCCTCGGCCGCACCCGAGCCGCCGTACTCCGCTCCCTCATCACCCCCGCCAGCACCACCCAACTAGCCCGCCGGGTCCGCATCTCCCTGGCCTCAGCCTCCGAACACACCCGAATCCTCCGAGCCGCCGCCCTCCTCACCACCCACCGCTCCCAAGGCACCTCCCTGCACTCCCTAACCCCCACCGCCCAAACCCTCCTCGTACAAAACAGCTGACCAACGGCAGGAGCCGCCGACGCGTACGCCGGCGGCTCCTGAAGGGCTGATGTCAGTTGCGGGTGATGGTGAAGGTTGTGGTGGTGTTGCGGATGTCTACCGCGTTGTTGGACAGGGTGAGGTTGTTGAAGGTGACGTTGCCGACGGCGGGGCCCTGGCCGGGTTCGGGGAGTTCGTTGGCCCAGAGGCCGAAGCCGGATTTGGCGTCGAAGGCGTCGCCGGACTTGCGGGCGCCGGTGATGGTGGTGTTGGTGAAGATGGTGTCGGCGACCGGGAACTGGGGCTGACCGCCGACGTAGTTGGTCTGGAACATGATGCCGCTGTAGGTCGGATCGACGATGTCCAGATCAGTCACGCGGATCCCCTGGTAGACCTTGGAGGCCGAGAAGATCCAGAGCGCCGGGAAGGCCTGGTTGCCCCAGAAGTGGCCGCCGGAGCGGACCAGTGACACGTTCTCGAAGCGGGTCGGTGGGGTGGCCCCGAAGCCGTTCATCGGGATGCCGAAGTCGAGCGAGCTGATCGTGACACCGGGGTACGTCAGCATGTCCGCGGCGTACAGGTTGCGGAAGATGTTGTTCGTACCGCCGTAGACCGCGAAGCCGGCGGCTCGCCAGGTCAGCGTTGCGGACAGGTTCTCGAAGACGTTGTCCCGGACCTCGCCGCCGCCACCGTCGATGGCGTTGAAGAGGGCGAAACTGTCGTCACCGGTGGACCGGGCGTCGTTGTTGCTGACGGTGTTGCCGGCCGAGCCGTTGGTCATGTTGATGCCGTCGGCAAAGATGTTCCGGATCCGGGAGTTCTTGATCGTCGAGGTGTCGGTGTTGGCCCCCCAGTAGAGACACATCTGGTGCTCGACCCAGATGTTGTCGATCGTCATGTTCGCCGTACCGTTGAAGTCGAAGACCTTGCCCGGTCCGTCGTTGCGGCTGTCGTAGTTCCCGAAGTACGAGAACCCGCTGAACGTCGATCCGTTCGCCGACGACTGCGAGCTGAACCCGATGTCCGTGTTCGTCTGCGTCTGCGGTGCCACGAACCGCGTGAACCACGGCCCCGCACCGACGATCCGCACAGCCTTGCCGTACACGTTGAACTTCGACGACGTCGGGTACTCACCAGCCGGCAGATACACACCCTGCAGAGTGGCGTCCTGACGCACCCGGTCGATCGCCGCCTGCACATCCTGCTGAGTGAACCCAGTCGGCGTCACGAATCCCGCACCAGGGTTGCCGATAGGCGCGACCTGCTCCGTGTCGACGAAGTCGATCGAGTACGTCGTCGAGTTCGCCGGATCCTTCTGCAGCTTGATCTTGGATCCAGCAGGCACGGTCGAGTCGAGCATGATGCTCGCTTCGTCGTAGATGTGCCGAGCCGGACCCGCGCCCGGTGAGTTGCTCGGTCCGGACTCCGACCCGTACAGCCACGAGTACTTCGATGTCAGCGGCAACGCCTTGTGGAACGTGCCGTTCACATACACGTTGATCGTCGAGTTGATCCCGCCACCACCGGCCGAGTCCGGGATGGAGAACCGGGTGACGAGGGTGTTCGTCGACGCGCGGGTGGTGAACTCGACGAACGAGCCGTTCGCGTTCAGCGTGACCGCACGCCGCCCGGAAGCCTCACCAGCAAGGTCGCCGATGGTCCGGTTCGGCCCGACGACCTGAGCGCCACCACCGACCGAGGCGTCCTCAGCCTCGAGGTGGTCGTACGGCATGTTCGCGCCGCGACCCACGAAGAACGGCCGCTCGCTGGTGTTGTTCGTCCGCTTGACCGGCAGTTCGTTCGCGTCATCAGCCAGTACGACGCGCGCGGTGTACCGCCCGTTCGCCGCGGTCCAGTTGCCCAGGGCAATGGCTGTGGTGGAAGCACCCGCCGCCAGCGAACCGTTGTACGAACCGGTGAGCGTGGCAACCGTCGAACTCCCGTTCAGCAACGTCAGCGTGATCCCGTGCGCCCCCGATGCAGTGGCGATACTGCCCTGGTTCTTCAGCACCACCGAGAAGGCGACACTGTTCCCCGCGGACGGGTTGTTCGGCGTCCAGTTGACCGCCGACGCGATCAGGTCCGAGCTGGCAACCGGAGTCACCACAAGCGCGGTCGCCGCCGAGGCCGAGTTGTTCGCATCGTTCTGCTCGATGACGGTGTTGGCCTCGTCGACCTTCGCGCTCAGCGTGTAACTACCCGCGTCCCGCGCACCGATCGACGCACTGACCGTGGTCGATCCACCAGCCGCGATAGCCCCGACGGCCGCCGTACCAACCTTCGTCGTACCGAGGTAGAAGTTCACATCGGTCGCACCAGACGCAGCCGAGCCCGTGTTGCTGACCGTCCCGCGCACTGTGATCGTGTCCGTCTCGACCGGCGAGGTCGGCGTCCAAGCCAAACCACCCAGCGTGAGATCCGGGTTCGGCGCCGGCGCGCCCATCACCTGGAACTCGGCGACCTGACCAGCTGGAGCGCCCGTGTTAGCGGTGAAGTTCAGCCGTACGTCGGCCACCCGGGCACTGACCGGGATGGTCACCAGGTTCCCCGACGACGGATTGAAGCTGTACGACGCACTCGCGACGATCGTGCTGAACGTCGTCGAGCTCTGTTCGCGGCCGAGGATCGAGAAGGTCTGCGTCCGCGGACCCCACGCCGAATCCGGGTTGAGCCGGATCACGATCGAACTGATGTCGGCGTTGGCGCCCAGTTCAGTGGTGAGCGTGGCCGGGTTGGCGTTGCCTTCCCAGTACGTCGTCACGTTGTCGTCGTTCGCGTTCGTCGCGACGAACGTGTGCACGAACCCGGAGGCCGTGATCGGCTTCCCGAGCGCGAGGTTGCTGCCGGGACCCTGACTGCCGTTCCGGGTGACCGTGTTGCTGTTGCCAGACTGGTTGCCAGCGGCATCTTTTGCCCGGACGAAGTACGAGATCGTCGTACTTGTCGGCTGGTTGTCCGTGTAAGTCAGTGCGTTCCCGGCCACGCTGGTGCGCAGTTGGCCGTTGGCGTACACGTCGTACCCGGTCACTCCGACGTTGTCGGTGGACGCGGCCCAGGCGAGCCGGATCTGGCCCGCGCCGGGCTCGGTGAAGGACAGACTCCCCGGGGCGGTGGGTGCCTGTGTGTCACCGGTGTCCGGGCCGTAGACCTCGAGCTCGGACAGCTGCCCGGCCGGCCAGCCGGTGTTCGCGGTGACCTGGATCCGGACGAACCGCACGGTCGCGTTGCCGTAGTCGACGGTGACCGTGTTGGTCGGCGAGTTGAAGGCCCGGGAGGCGGCCGCGGACAGGTCGTTGAAGTTCTGTCCGTCGGTACTGCCCTGGACTGCGAGGGTCTGGTTGCGGGAGCCCCAGCCGGTCGGGAGTTTGAGCACGACCTGGTTGGTGGCGATCGACGAGCCGAGGTCGACCTGGACCCACTGCGGGAAGGCGTTGTTGGCGCTCTCCCAGTAGGTGCCCTGGTTGCCGTCCGTCACGTTCGACGCGACGTAGTTCTGGGTGACGGAGCCGGCCGCGGCAGTCTTGCCGGCGGCAAGGTTCGGACCGGCCAGTACGGCGGCGCTCGCGGAAGGGCTCTGAGGGACTAATGCACCTGCCGCGAGTGTCGCGGCGAGCAAGGCGGTAACTATCCGCCAATGGGGAATTCGCATGGCCTCTCCTGATGGGCGGTGGAGAACGCAACGGAGCAGCAGCCACGCGAGAGTCTGGAAGTTTCGTCAGTTTGCCAAGTTCTTGCGTAGCGCTGGCTCATTGTTACGGCAGTGCTACGAAAGCGTCAACGGTTCGAGAAAAACCCAAAGGCCCGACTCGCAGCTGCGAGCCGGGCCTTTGGGGGAGAGGTCAGTGCTTGGTGACACCTTCCGCGCCGGCGCCGGTGAGCGCGCGGACGGAGAGCTCGGTGTAGCGGGCCTCGGAGGACCGGTCCTTGCCGAGGTATGTGCCGAGCACACCGAACAGGAAGCCGAGCGGGATCGACACGATGCCCGGGTTCGACAGCGGGAACCAGGCGAAGTCCGCGCCGGTGATCATCGAGGTCGGCTTGCCCGACACGACCGGCGAGAAGGCCACCAGCACGACCGCGGAGATCAGGCCGCCGTAGATGCTCCAGACCGCGCCGGAGGTGTTGAACCGCTTCCAGAACAGGTTGAACAGCAGCGACGGCAGGTTCGCCGAGGCGGCCACCGCGAAGGCGAGCGCGACCAGGAAGGCGATGTTCAGCTTCTGGGCCGGGATCGCCAGCGCGATCGCGACCGCACCGATCCCGATCGCCGCGAACCGGGCGACCCGCAGCTCGCTCTTCTCCGACGGCTTGGTCTTCGCGATCACGTTGGCATACAGGTCATGCGCGAACGACGACGCCGAGGTCAGCGTCAGCCCCGCGACCACCGCGAGAATCGTGGCGAACGCGACCGCCGCGATCAGCGCCAGCAGGATCGACCCACCGACCGACCCCGCGCCACCACCGACCGACTCGGCCAGCAGCGGCGAGGCGACATTCCCCTTGGAAGTCTCGACGGGCGAACCCTTGGCGGTGTTCAGCAGGGCCGCGGCGCCGAAGCCGAGGGCCAGCGTCATCAGGTAGAACGCGCCGATCAGGCCGATCGCCCACTGCACCGAGCGACGCGCCGACCGCGAGTCGGGCACGGTGTAGAAACGGATCAGGATGTGCGGGAGCCCCGCCGTACCGAGGACCAGTGCGAGCCCGAGCGACAGGAAGTCGATCTGGCCGACCAGGTCCTTGCCGTAGAGCAGACCCGGCTGCAGGAACGCTTCGCCCTTACCCGAGTTCGCCGCGGCCGCACCGAGCAGCTTGGAGATGTTGAAGTCGAACTTCAGCATCACCAGGAAGGTGATCAGCACGGTGCCGGTCATCAGCAGCACGGCCTTCACGATCTGCACCCAGGTGGTGCCCTTCATCCCGCCGATCGTCACGTAGACGATCATCAGTGCGCCGACCAGGATGATCACGCCGGCCTTCACGCCCTCGCTCTTCACTCCGAGCAGCAGTCCGACCAGCGAACCGGCGCCGACCATCTGGGCCAGCAGATAGAAGATCGAGACCACGATCGTGGAGGTGGCGGCCGCGGTCCGGACCGGCTTCTGCTTCATCCGGAAGGCCAGCTGGTCGGCCATCGTGAACCGGCCGGAGTTCCGCAGCAGCTCGGCGACCAGCAGCAGCGCCACCAGCCAGGCCACCAGGAACCCGATCGAGTAGAGGAAGCCGTCGTACCCGTAGAGGGCGATCGAGCCGGAGATGCCGAGGAAGGATGCCGCCGACATGTAGTCACCGGCGACGGCGAGGCCGTTCTGAGCGCCGCTGAAGGAGCGGCCGCCGGCGTAGTAGTCGGCAGCCGTCTTGTTCTGCCGGGACGCCCACCAGGTGATGTACAGCGTCACAGCAACGACCGCGGAGAACAGCGAGATGGTCAGCACCCGGTTGCCGGGTTCGCCATCGGCCAAGGGAATCAAGCTCGGTGGGATCAACAGCGGGACGAGGCTCACCGGCGGCGCTCCCTCTTGTACTTGGCGTTCAGGCCGGCGGCCAGCGGATCGAGCTTGCGGTTCGCGAACCGGCCGTAGATGGCGGCGATCACGAACGTCGACACGAACTGCAGCAGGCCGAAGACCAGCGCGACGTTGATGTTGCCGATGACCTGCGTCTTCATGAAGTCGCGGGCCCAGTTGTTACAGGCAACGTAGGCCAGGTACCACGCCATGAAGGCGATCGTCCACGGCACCACGAAGTTCTTGTACCGTCGCTTCAGCTCGGTGAAGTCGGCCGCGTCGTGCACGGCCTCGTAGGCGCGGGCATCCCGCTCGCGCACGACATCCTCGTCCATGCGTGCACGTTAGCCGTAAGTAGGTGTTTTGTGACTTATCGGGCGTGTCCGCAATCAAAAAGTTGCCCGAGGATGTAGTCACGGCAGGACCACGCTGGTCAATCGATGCATACGGACCCGCTGTTCCGCGAAGGTGTAGCGCACCAGGTGGATCCGATGGGGAAGAAAGCTCCCGAATTCCTGGTGCCGCAGCGCGTCCGCGCGAGCCGCCAACTCTGCTTCCGGTTCGGCGGGCGGACGCATGACCAGTAACGAAGCGTGGCAGGTGTTCCGGATCCGGGCCGAGTCGACGCTGGGTGGAAGCGCCGGCCGGGTGGCCGCGGACTGATGGAGTCTGGCCCGGAGAATACCGAACGCCGCCGAGGGGTAGCCACAGGCAATGATCCCGGACCCGGTGACAGCGATCCCGCGGATCCTGACCTCGAAGGTCAGGCCGCGGAGACAGTCATGGAGAGTTGCCGCATGCCGTTCGACGGTGGCCTGGTCCACATCCGTCTGATAAGCCTCGAGACTGCGGACGGTGAAGTGGATGTCGCGCGGCCGGTAATGCATGTGCCGACCGGTCCGGTCCGCGACCAATAACGTAGCGATTCCGGCCAGCCGGGTGGCGAGTCGCGGGGGTGGTACGAGGACTGCGCTCAGGCCCCACCGCGGATCTCCGTCGACGGGCAGGACCTCGCCGGCGTACTGCCCCTTGCTGAGAACAGGAATGCCGGACGCGTGCAAACGGTCGTAGGTGCCCGCAGCTGTATCCATCAGGCGTCGGCGGACAAGGTGGCGAACGCTCCGGCGACCCGAGCGGTGAAATCCTGGGCAACCTCGCTGGACAGGACATCGACGCGGAACTGGCAGGAGACCACCAAGCCTGCACCCGTACGGCGAAGCTGGACGGTGATCGGCCGGTTGCCGGTGTCCGAGGCCGACTCGTCCACGCGGGACAACGTAATGCCATCCAGTTCCGGAAGGCCGGTGACGTCGTCGACCGCATCGCAGATCACTCTAGTCGTGAACAGAACATGCCGCTCGGCCGGCATCAGCCGGCGCCAGTCACGACACAGCTTCGTCCGCCCGAGCAGCATCTGGCGCGAAACCTCGGCCAGCAGATCGGCACCCGTGCGGTGCTCGGCCAGGTCGACGCCGACGAAGATGGTGTTGGAGAAGTACCCGACGGCTTGCAGGGCATCGGATGTCAGCCGGCCGGCGAACGGAATCCCGATCAGGGCCGCGGAGTCGCCGATGGTTGCAGACACGGCCCGCAAGGTCGCGGCGACCAAGAGCCGGTTCGCGTCGAGCCGCTGGGCGCTGTCGACGTGACCAGGGATCGGGGCGGTCGCGGTGCCGATCGGTCCGCGTCCGGTGGCGGGGGCCAGGACGCGCATTCCGTCGTACGGGCGGTCGAGGATGTCGGTCCACAGATCGGGAGCCCATGGCTGTGGGTCGGCCGCCAGGGCACTCCAGTAACTCGGTGCCGGCGGAACCTCCGTCTGACCGTGATACGCGATGGCAAGATCTTCCAGGAGTACGTGGTGGCTCCAGGCGTCCGACGCGATGTGATGGGTAGCCAGTCCGAGGATCCAGCTGTCCGGAGCGCGCAGAAGCATCGCACGAAACGGAATGTCGGCGTCCAGCCGGAACGGCCGGCCCAGGTGCGCGCGAATTTCGTCCAGATCGCGGACGGCGCTGTCGCCCGCGTACTCGACGGCGTTCCGCACCGCCGAGTCGTCGGGTCGCGCGATGGCGCCTTGGGTCGGGCTGACGACCCGCAATCGCAGTGCCTCGTGCCGCTCCGGCAACGTGAGCAGAGCGGCCGCCAGGCGTGGCCCGTCCACGGGTCCCACGAGTTCGAAGAGATCGCTCAGTAGGTACGACGTGTCGGGCCGACCGTCGATCACCTGGACCATGGCCTGCTGCTGGTCGGTCAGTTTCCGGGCGGCGTCCGTCGTCTTCGCCACAATCGGCCGGTCGGCGTGGTGCTGCGCCGCCGCGATCCGGCGCGGCGTCCGGAGCTGCAACAGGTCGTCGAGAGACAGCCCGCAGCCCAGCTCCCGGCGGAGCGCGGCGAGTCCGCGAATGGCGGCCAGCGAGGTCATTCCACGGTCCAGCAGATCGTCGTCGAGACCCAGCGCCGAATGACCGAGCACCGCCGACCAAATGGCCAGTACCTGAGCCTCGAGGGGGCGTTCGTCAATGTCGTTCATGGCCTGATCTCGCTGCTTTCCGGAATATCGGTCCGCGTTTCGGGCGGAATTCGGGTGTTTGTCATCTGTCGCCGGAGTGGGCTACCGTCCCGGGCATGCTGAACGAAACCGCCGCTCCGGCCCCGGCCGGCCATGAGATTGTCGCGACCGATTCCGCGATCGTCTACCAGAACCGCTGGATGACTGTTCGTGAGGACCAGACGCTGCGGCACGACGGTGCCCGGGGCATCTTCGGTGTCGTCGAGAAGCCGGATTTCGCGTTGGTGGTGCCGTACGGCGCCGGCGGGTTTCATCTCGTCGAGCAGTACCGCTACCCGGTGCGGGGCCGGTACTGGGAATTCCCCCAGGGTTCCTGGGAGGAGCGGCCGGACGCCGACCCGCTCGACCTGGCGGCCGGTGAGCTCGCGGAGGAGACCGGTCTGTCCGCGGCCTCGATGGTGGAGCTCGGCTATCTCTATGAGGCGTACGGCTACTGCGACCAGGGCGTGCACATCATCCTGGCCACCGACCTCACCCAGGGCACGACGGACCTCGACGCCGAGGAGGCTGGCCTGATCAGCAGGTGGTTCTCCGAGGAGGAGGTCTGGCAGCTGATCGCGGACGGACGGTTCCGCGACGCGCCGTCGGTGGCAGCGCTCGGTCTGTTCATGCAGCGCAAGGCGGCCGGCCGACTGTGACCGCCCCCGCCGTGGCCGGTTCAGCACGGCAGGTGGTGTTCCCTGATCGCGGGGACGGTCCGAAACGAATCGCCGAGCAGTGCGCGGGCGACCAGTTGCCCGCGCGCGACCCGGACGCCGGGTAGCAGTACCGAGTTGCTGATGATCGCGCCGGCTTCGACGACACAGCCGCCGCCGATCACGGTCGGGCCCTCGATCCGGGACCCGTCCTCGACCACGGTCGCCGGCCCGATCACGACAGGCGCCTCCAGAGTCACCCCCGCGCCTATCACGGCTGTCGGAGATATGAAGAGACCGGGAGCCACTTCGGGCTCCCGCGGCCGGACACCGAGCTTGCCCTCGAGTGCCAGTGCCGTGCCGTCGACGTACCCTTCGGCCTGACCGAAGTCGTCGAACTCGTGGTCGGCGGTGTAGGCGTGCAGGAGCCCGGTGGCCGCGAACGGGGGCAGGAAATCCTTGTTCAGATCGAACACCGTGGCCTGCGGAAGATGCGTGACCACTCCTGGCTCGAAGGCCCAGACACCGGTGGCCGCATGCCGGCTCCGCGCCTCGCGCCCGGGTTTCGGCTGGTATTCGGACACGACGGTGCTCCCCGGACGCGGTACGGCGACATCGCCGCCGAACTCCTCCAGTGGCCAGCCGTGCAGGAAGGTGCCGACCGTAGCGAGACCGTCGTGCCGTCGATGGAACGCGACCAGGTCGGTGAGATCCAGCGTCGACAGCATGTCGCCCGCGGTGACCACCAGCGTCGAATCCTGCCAGAACTCTGCCGACCTGCGCAGAATTCCCCCGGTCCCCAGGAGCTCTTTCTCCCGGAACCACGTGATATTCACACCGAGTCGTTCGCCGGAGCCCAGATACTCCTCGATCTCCGCTCCGAGGTGATGAATGTTGATGGCCAGATCAACAATTCCGTGGGCCCGCATCCGCTCGATGACATGAACGATGATCGGGTAATTCAGCACCGGGAACAAAGGTTTCGGGAGACCGGTGGTCAGGGGGGCGAGCCGGGTCCCGAGGCCGGCCGCCAGGATCAGTCCTCGGACAGGCCGCATCGGGCCGCCTCCTCGGTCGTGGGGCGGAGCGCCGTACCGATGCCGGCCAGTAGCGCAGGATGGATGGACGGATTGGCCGACAGCAGTGATCCGGTGTGCAGATCAGATTTGCCTGCCACATCGCTCCAGCGACCACCGGCTTCGGCGACGATGAGTGCCGGCGCCGCGAGGTCCCAGATCGAGGCATCGACCGACAGGGCGCCATCGGAGATCCCCTCGGCAACCTGCAGATGACCGGCGAAGTTGCCGATGCCCCACGCCGTACGGCACCCGGCGGCGAACGCGGCCAGGCGCTGCACTTCGACATGCCCGT
The DNA here is from genome assembly GCF_004348455.1 of Kribbella albertanoniae. Lineage (GTDB taxonomy): Bacteria > Actinomycetota > Actinomycetes > Propionibacteriales > Kribbellaceae > Kribbella > Kribbella albertanoniae. Next base: position 31,431 of record NZ_SMKA01000042.1, on the reverse strand, counting down.
ATTCATGGGCCCCGCCGAAACAGAAAGCGGACTCGTTCAGCTCGGCGATTGTCGACACCTCGAGCCGGCGATCGCCGTCGGTGAAAGCGCCCTCGCCGCGGCCTGCCCACCAGTTGCGGCCCATGGCAGGTGCGACCACTGCGGCCGCCGCGACGGCGCCGGTGGACTGCCAAGCCAGCAGGACGCCCCAGAACGGCGAGCCACGACGGAAGTTCTCGGTCCCGTCGATCGGATCGACGATCCAGCAGTCGGCCGAGTCCTGGGAGCGGCCGCCAAACTCCTCACCGACGACGTGCTCACCCGGGCAGTATTCGGCCAGGAGTTTACGCACGTGCTCCTCGGTCGCGAGGTCGGCGTCGGTGACGACTGAGCCGTCGGCCTTCGACCGGGACTTCAGCCCGGCGCGGTGTTGCCACGACGCCGCGGTCCCGGCCGCCGCCGTGGCGATCGTCCGAGCGATCCGAACCCGCTCAGAGATCATGGTAGGAAGCCGAGTCGATCTCCAGCCGGCCGACCAGTTCCTTGCAGAAGTCGTCGTTCGGTCCCATCAGCGAACCGGCGAGCGCGTCCCGAAGGTGCCGCTCGATCGGCAGCGGTCCGCGGGCGTAGGCGACACCGCCACTGGCCAGCATGGCTTCGTGCGCGACGGCAGGAGCCGTCTCGGCGCCCACCACCTTACAGGCGGTCATCAGGACGGCGAGCTCGTCCAGGGTGTTGCCGTCGTCGATCTGACGCGCAAGGTCGGCCACCAGTGAGCGCAGCGCAGCGATCCGGATCGCCATCTCGCCGACGTGCCGACGGGCGATCGGGTACTGGCTGAGCTGTGAACCGTGACCGCTCGGGTTCCCGCTGTAGCGCCGGGACCTGATCCTGCCCAGCGCCGCCTCGTAGGCAGCGGTGGCGATTCCGAGGTAGGCGGCCGAGATGCCGAGGTGGTAGATCGGCTGGTTGATCTCGTTGTACTGACGCAGGCCGGCGCCACCGGCTCCCGAGTACAGCAACGCCGACTTGTCGACGTCGGAACGAAAGGTGATCCAGGTGCTGCTGTTGCCGGCCAGGCCGAGGCCGCGCCAGGTCCCGTGCTTGATGTCGCCCTGGTCGGCCCGGACGGCGAAGACCGCGTGGTCGCGGTCGCTGGTACCGCCCGGGGTCCTGGTCGAGACGACGTACAGGTCGGCATGTCCGGCCGAGGTCGAGAAGCTCTTGTCGGCGACGATGCGATAGCCATTCGCCGTCTCCTCTGCGGTGCTCTCGACCGACCACCACTGCGATCCCGAACCGGGCTCACTGATGGCCTCGGTGACCAGCCAGCCCGCGGTCATGATCTGGTCGAGATAGGCGGCACGCCCGGCCTCGTCGGGCAGGGCCAGGAAGGAGTTCAGTGCCGTCAGGTGCATCACGTAGACCATCGCCGTCGAGGCGCAGGCGGTGCCGATCCGGGTGACGACCTCGGCCACCTCGGCGGCCGAGGCCTCGTAGCCACCATGCGCCCGCGGAACTGTCAGGCCGAGGAAACCGGCCTCCTTCAAGGCCAGGATGCTCTTGGTGGGAAAGGTGCCCTGGGCATCGACATCGGTCGCGGCCGGAGCGATCACGTCCTGGATCAGGAGATCGAGGGTGTGCGCTCGTTCGGAGCGGTCGGACGGTCCGGTCATCACGGATGACTCCTTCGGGGTTCGGTGGCCGGCGGTTCGGCGGCCGGCAGGTTGCGGTAGGTGTGCCGGTACCTGAGCAACGGATCGCCCGGTCCGGACAGGTGCCAGTCCACCGAGCCGATCAGGACGGAGTGGTCGCCGGTCGTGACGGCCTCGTCGATCGTCGCGCCGTAGACCACGGCGCACCCATCCAGGACCGGAAGGCCGGCATGGGCGGACCAGGCGACGGAGTCGAACTTGGGGAGGTCGAAAGGAGCAGCGAACCGGGACGCCAGCTCTGCCTGCCCGGACGTGAGCACGTTCACGGCGTACCGGCCGTTGTCTAGGATCGCGGCGAGCGTTCGGGAGGCACAGGAGCAGGCCAGCAGAAGCCTTGGCGGATCGAGAGACAAGGTGCACAGCGAGCTGACGGTCATGCCTTGCGGGCCGTTGCGATCGACGGTGGTCACGACGGCAACCGCCGTCGCCAGCGAAGCGAAGGCCGTGCGTGCGGTCTCCCGGGACAGCGGCAGGACGTCGGTCATGGCGTGGTCCCGTGGCGTGCTGCGGCCGCGGCACCGATCACTCCGGCGGCTCGGCCGAGTTCGCCGACCCGGACCTGCAGGCCGTCCCGGATCATCGGCATGGTGTGGACCCGCACTGCTTGGCCGAAGGCGGCCTCGACCAGGTCCCAGGCGGCGGCGACACCACCGCCGACGACGATCATCTCCGGGTTGAAGATGTTGGCCAGACCGGCAGCTCCGACGCCGAGCCATCCTCCGGCCACGGCGAACGCCTGCGCGGCCGCTGCGTCACCGGCCCGGGCAGCCCGTGCCACCTCGGCGGTAGACCGTTGGTTGCCGGTCCGTTCGGCGTACCACCGGGCGATCGCGGTTCCCGAGGCGAACTGTTCCAGGCAGCCGTTCCCGCCGCAGCCGCAGACCGGGCCGGCCGGATCGAGGACCAGGTGACCAAGCTCGCCGCCGAGGCCACGAGCTCCGACCAGCAGGGAGCCGTCGACGATCACGCCGCCGCCGACTCCGGTCCCGGAGAAGAGACCGATGACGTTCTGGACGCCTGCCGCGGCTCCGTGGCGCCATTCGGCCAGGAGTGCCGCGTTCGCGTCGTTGCACAGGTGGCTGGAGTCGAGGTCGTCCTCGCCGAGTCCGACCAGGGCCGGCGCGGTCGGAGCCGAGCCGATCCGCCCGCTGCGCGGGTCGATCGACCCCGGTACGGCGATGCCCGCCACGGACCCGGTGCTCCCGTCGAGCTCGGCGCGGATCGTCCGAAGCTGGCCGATCAGATCACCGGCCCGGGGGACATCGGTGAGCGGGCCTCGAAGGCGCCCACCGGCGTCGACGAGGGCGGCCCGGACGCTGGTACCGCCGACATCGATGCCGATCGTTGCCGGATCAGTGGCCGACATGGTGGCTCTCCCCCTCGACAGCCAGCTCGACCCCTACTCCGGGGCAGGCCTCGGAGACGTCTTGCAGGATCTGCGCGGCGGAAGCCGCGAAGTAGTGGGTGAGCAGGACCTCCGACGGCTGGGCAGCGTTGATGATCCGCGCGCCGTCGCGCGGACACAGGTGCCAGCGGTCCGGGCCGTCGGGTGTCCGGGCGTCGGTGAGCTCGAGGAGCAGCAGGTCGGTACCGCGCGCGAAGTCCTCGAACTCGGCGAACCACCCGGTGTCACTGCTGAAGACCAGGTTGCGGCCGTCCGGATCGGAGACCCGGACGGCGTTGGCGACCGTGTTGTGCCTGGTGCGCAGGCTCTCGAAGCGCAGCTGCCCGATCGTCAACGGTTGCTCCGGGCCGTAGCTCCGGATGTCGAAAACCCGGTCGAAGTAGTCCGCCGGCAGTTCGAGCGCGACCGCGATTCCGCGCAGTACCGACGGGCCGTTCGACGGCAGGTGCAGGGGCAGCCGGTCGGACCGGTGCACGAACCAGTAGTTGCGCAGAGCAACAAGATCCATGCAGTGATCGGGGTGCATGTGCGTGATCACCACCGCATCGAGGTCACCCGGGTCGGCCTGTCCGGCCAGCTTCCCGATCGCGCCGTGCCCGCATTCGAGCAGGACCGTCGTCGTCGCCGTCCGCAGCAGGTAGCAGGAGGTGGCCGCGCCAGGGTTGGGAACAGCGCAGCTGGCGCCCAGGATCTGCAGGCTCAGGCTCATCGTGTCTCCGACGTGGTGAGGATCCGGTCGAGGGCGCTGCCGAGCCGGTCGGTCGCGGTCCCGATCTCGGCCCGATCGATGCGCAACGGAGGATTGATCCGGAGCGTGCGTCCGCTGACGCCGACGACCAGACCGGCGTCCAGCAGGATCGCCTCGGCCGCGGAGCACGCGTGCCGGAGCTGGATACCGATCATCAGCCCACGGCCGGAGATTGCGGCGACCGCTGGATGGTTGCCCACTGTCTGTGCGAGCAGTTCGAGCCATTCGGCGCCGATGGTCGCTGCCCATGGGATCAGATCGTCGCGTCGCAATGCGGCCAGCGTGGCCGCGGCGGCTGCTGCCGACAGCGGATTGCCGCCGAACGTGCTCGACATCCCACCTGGCAGTGACAGCGGAGGTGCGGCCGCGATGGCGCTGGTCGCCGCCACGGCACCGATCGGGACGCCGTTGGCCATCCCCTTGCCGAGGACAACGATGCCGGGCTGGACGTCGGCGGCCTGTCCGAGCAGGAGCTGGCCAGTCCGGCCGAAGCCGGTGAAGACCTCGTCCAGGATCAGTACGACGCCGGTCTGCCGGCAGACCGCCGACAACCAGGCCAGGAACTGCCTGGCGACGAACCGGTTTCCGCCGGTGGCCTGCGCGGGCTCGATCAGCACCGCTGCCGGTGCCGGGTTGGAGGTCAGCGCCGTTCGGACCTGTTGCCGCGCCTGATCGACCTCGGCCGGAGTGGACGTCTCGGTCGGGTAGGCGCACCTGATCACGCCGGGATGCGCTTGGCTGGTCGGGTTCCAGTGAGGGTCGGTCAGATCCACGACGCCACTCGTCCGTCCGTGGAACGCCCCGTCGAACACGACGACATCGCTGCGACCGGTGGCGGCCTTCGCGAGCCGGACGGCCGTGTCGACTGCCTCGCTGCCGGTGGAGAACCAGGACAAACAGTCGAGTCCGGACGGCAGCAACTCCACGAGCGCGGCGTCGTACTCGTCCCGGCTCGGCAGATTGTGCCGGCTGGCCACCAGCCGGCCCGTCTGTGTCGCGATTGCCTCCGTGAACGAAGGGTCTCCGTGCCCGAGCAGGCACCGGCCTGCCCCGGCGAAGAGATCGAGGTAGCGGCGGCCGTCGGCACCGAACACGGTGCTGCCTTGGCCGGACACCAGTGCGACGGGAAGAGCGCGGGCCGACGACTCACCGAAACCGGTTCTCGGTGAGCTGGCCGGACGGACTCCGGTCATCGGACCGGCTGTGCCGTCAACGGCAACGCGTGGTCCACCAGGAAGGCCGGATCATTGCGGTCGGCCGAGACGATGTGGTCGAACTGCTGCCACCACGACTGGTTCTCCCGGTACCAGTCCACCGTGCGCTGCAGACCTTCGGTCCAGGCGGTCCGAGGGGTCCAGCCGGTGACGGCCTCGAGCCGATCTGGCGACGCGACCAAGGACGGTCCTCGTCCGTCGCGTGGCGGAGCATCGACGGTGGTCAGTTCGCCGGCGCCGACAGTGCGCAGGATCGAGGAGGCAACGTCCTCCAGCGCCACCCCGTGGCCGGCGGCCACGTTGAGCCGCTGACCCCAATGACCGCCCTCCAGCAGGCCGAGCAGGGCATCCACCGCGTCCTCGACGTACAGGAAGTCGCGGAGTCTTCCGGTCACCGCCTCCGACGGGATGCCGAGCAGGGTCTGCAGAACGATCCGGGGAATGATTCTGTCCGGAGCCTGCCACGGGCCGTAGAGGTTGGTGAGGCGCACCGTGGTGGCCACCAGACCGAAGTTCACCCGGTACGAATCGACGATGTGTTCGCAGCCGATCTTCGACGCCGCGTACGGCGACAGCGCGAGCACCGGATCGTCTTCACGGAAGACGGCGCCGTCGTTGCCGCCGTACACCTCGATCGACGAGGTGAACAGGACTGGCGTACCGGTCTGGCGGGCGGCGGCAAGTGTCGTCGTCAGCGAGGCGATGTTGTTCACCACTGCCGACTCCGGATAGAACAGCGAGTAGTCCACCTGCGGCAGGGCGGCCAGATGGACGTACACGTCCGCCTTGGTCTCCAGGACCGCGCCCGGTGCGGCGAGGTCGAGCAGATCGCAATCGGCGACGTCGGCGAGTCCGCTGTGCCGCAGTCTCGACAGCCGGTCGGCGGAATCCACCACCACGATGTCGAAGCCGCGTCGGCGGGCCTCCAGGGCGAGATTTGTCCCGACGAATCCGGCGCCACCGACAATTGCGATTCTTTGCACTTGATATCCTCTTTGTCGACGATTTCCGTTGCGCTGTGGCGCGAAGTGATGGGTGTTTCCCGAGGCGCAACGAGACGGCACTGTAGGGAATCTTTGAGATGGCCGTCAAGCAAATTGCACGTTGCTGCAAGGAGTCGGACCCGGATCGCTTGGCGGGTGATGTACATCACCCGCCAGCCGTTGACCTTCCGCCCGGGCTGCGCCTAGGCTCTCGTGGCTGTTGGGCTTCGTCGGCGCTGATCGGGCGGTCGGCGCCGAATCGGCCGACGGCCGGAGTGGAAAGTGAAAGGCGTGGCGGAAATGGCGAAAAGGTGGTGATCAGCGCCATTGTGAAAGCTGGTCGCACGCTGCCGCAATTGTATTGCTTTCCGCATGCCGGTGGGTCAGCCAGTGAATTCTCGGGATGGGCGCCGGAGGGCCGGGGGTTCGGGATCGTCCCCGTGCATCTCCCCGGCCGCGGTCTCCGGCTCGGCGAACCGGCCGGCGACGACCTCCTCGCCCTGGCCGAACAGATCGCTGCCGAGCTCGACGTGGCGGCTCCCTACGCCTTGTTCGGGCACAGCTTCGGTGCCTTGCTGGCCTACGAGGTGGTCAGGGCCCTGCAGGCCGCGGGGCGGCCGGCGCCGGTGTGCCTGTGGCTGTCCGCGTTCCCGAGTCCGGATCGCTACCCGTACGCCGATCAGGATGTACACCTGCTGTCCGACCAGGAGCTGCTGCGGAGCCTGAATGCCGACTTCGGGGCGATCCCGGAAGAGGTCTTCGAGTATCCCGAACTGACGGCCATGGTGGCCGGGCAACTGCGCTCCGACTACCGCATGCTCGCGGGGTACCGCTTCCAGCGGGACCCGGTGCCGGACTGCGCCGTCCACCTGCTGGCCGCCGCCGACGACACCGTCGATCCGGAGGAGTTGCTTGCCTGGGGCAACCATGTCCGGGTGGCCGGAGTCACCACCACGTTCTCCGGCGGTCACTTCTACCTGCGTGACCAGGAAAACGTCGCCCGGCTGCTCGGTCTCGTCGCACAGTCCTTCTGATCATCGTCACCCCGCCACTTCGAGGAGCATCGCATGTCCGCCGCATCATCGGCCCTGCCTCCACCTGTCTGGGAGGAAGGCGATTCGGTCGACTCCGACGCGTCGATCTGGCAGCTGTGGACCGAGGTCGTCCAGAGCTACCCGGAGCGTGTCGCGGTGCGGGACGCAGCCGGCGAGACGGTGACCTACCACGAGCTCGACCGGCTCGCCCGGGAACAGGCCGCCGGTCTGCTGGCAGCCGGTGTCGGCCCGGGCGACGTCGTGGTGATCGCGCACCCGCGCGGTCGTGACGAGCTGGCCGCGGTCCTGGGAGTGCTGGCTGCCCGGGCGACCTATCTCGCGCTCGACGAGGCGGCACCTGACGACCGCCTCGCGGCAATGCTCGAGCTGGCCGCACCGGTGGCCGTGCTCGGGCCTTTCGATCGTGCCCGGCGGGTCGCGCGGGCAAGCGCCGGTCGTTGCCGCCCGCTCCGCCCGGGGAGCGCAGGCTCGGAGGTGCCTCGCACGCCCGCCGACGATGCGGCCACCAACCCGGAGGCGATCGCGTACATCGCCTTCACGTCGGGGACGTCGGGCGTTCCGAAGGCGGTGCGGATTCCGCACCGCGGAGTGGTCCGGCTGGTGCGAGGCGCCGGTTACCTGCCGTCCGGCCCCGGGCAGCGATTCCTCCGGCTCGCCCCGCTGGCGTTCGACGCCTCGACACTCGAGATCTTCCTGCCACTGCTGACCGGCGCCACCGTCGAGGCGATGCCCGCTGGTCCGGTCGCTCCTCCGGGGCTCTCCGGATTTCTCCTCGACCGGGAGATCACGGTTGCCTGGCTGACCGCGGGGTTGTTCCGCATCATGATCGACGAAGCGGTTGACGGTTTCGCGGCGCTCACCGCCGTCGTCACCGGAGGTGACGTCGTCTCGGCCGACCATGCCCGCCGGCTGCTGCACAGGTTCCCCCGGATCACCGTGGTGAACGGCTACGGGCCGACCGAGAACACGACGTTCAGCACCGTGCACACCGTTGTCGCGTCCGGCGGAGAAGCGTCGGTGCCGATCGGCCGGCCGGTGCCGGGAACAACGGTCCGGGTCGTCGACGAGCACGATGTCCCGCTTCCGATCGGCCGGACCGGAGAGCTGGTTCTGCTCGGGCAGGGCCTGGCCCGTGGCTACCTCGGCGCGCCGGAGCAGACCGCGGCCGCCTTCCGGCCGCTGCCTGGCGACGACCGGCCGGCGTACCGAACCGGAGATCTGGTCCGCTGGTGCGACGGTGAGCTGCAGTACGTCGGCCGCCGGGATCGCCAGGTGAAGATCCGCGGACATCGGGTCGAGCTCGAGGAGATCGAGCAGCACGTGCGGGCGACCGGGCTGATCCGCGACGTGGCGGTCGTGGCCGCCGGCCGGCCGGGAAATCTGCGGATTCTGTGTGCGGTCATCGCAGATCCAGCTGATGCCCCGATCGCCGAACTGCGCCAGCTGCTCGCTCAGGTGCTGCCGCCGTCCATGCTGCCGCAGCTGTGGACGGTCCTGGACCGGATCCCTTTGACGGCCAACGGAAAGGTTGATGCCGACGCGTTGGTCGCCGCGGCAGACACACACGCTCCGTCCACTGCCGACGACGCGCGAGGCTCGGCCGAGGCAGCGACGGCCGAGTCAGGTCTGGCGACCGGGCCGGTCGTGGACGCCGTGGCCGGCGCGCGGGGTCGCGCGAAGGTCGAGGCGCTGATCGTCCAGGCCTGGACGGACGTGCTCGGGTTCAGTGACTTCGGCCGGCGGGACGGCTTCTTCGATGTTGGTGGTGACTCCCTGATGGCTGCCCAGTTGCACACCCGGTTGACCGAACTGCTCCCGGAGCACGGCGTCCGGATCGTCGACATCTTCCGCTACCCGAGCGTCGCCGCGCTGACCGACCACCTGCTCACGGCGGGCGTTCGATGACCGCGCCGGACCGCGCCGAGGCCGTCGCGATCGTCGGGTTCGGCCTGCGGCTGCCCGGAGCGCGGACCGCGGAACAGTACTGGTCGAACCTGGTTGGAGCGCGGGAGTCGGCCACCAGGTTCGCCCCAGCGGACCTGGCCGGTTCGGTTCCGGCGGAGCTGCTGGCCCATCCCGACTACGTTCCGGTGCGGGGCGCGGTCGACGGGGTGGAGGAGTTCGCCGCGGAGTTCTTCGGGTTCGCGCCGCGGGAGGCCGAGCTGACCGATCCGCAGCAGCGGGTCTTCCTCGAATGTGCCTACGAGGCGCTGGAACAGGCGGGTCAGAATCCGTCGGCGGGCGACGAGCGGATCGGTGTCTTCGCCGGTTCCGGCGAGAACATGTATCTGTTCAACCATGTTCTCGGTCACCCCGACGTCGTGCGTGATGTCGGCGAGATGGCGATGCTGGTCGCGAACGAGAAGGATCATCTGGCGACCAGGACGGCGAATCGGCTGGGCCTGACCGGACCCGCCGTGACGATTCAGACGTCCTGCTCGACCTCGCTGGTCGCAGTGCACTTCGCGGTCCAGAGCTTGTTGCGCGGTGAAGCCGACGTGATGCTCGCCGGGGGCGTCTCGATCAGCCTTCCGCAACGTTCGGGCTACCTGTACCGGCCGCACGACATCATGGCGCCGGACGGGCATTGCCGGGCGTTCTCGGACCAGGCGGCCGGGACGGTTCCCGGCAACGGCGCCGGCGTCGTGGTGTTGCGACGGTTGAGTGATGCCGTTGCCGCGGGGCAGCGCATCTATGCCGTGGTGCTGGGCAGCGCGATCAACAACGACGGTGGCCGAAAGGTCGGGTACACCGCGCCGAGTGTGACTGGCCAGGCCGAGGTGATTCGCGCCGCGCATCGGGCGGCCGGCGTCCGGGCGGACTCGATCCAGTACGTCGAGACACATGGAACCGGCACGGAAGTCGGTGACGCGATCGAGATCGCGGCCCTGGCCGAGGCATTCGGCCCGCCGGTCGCCGGAGCACCCCTGTGCACGATCGGTTCGGTGAAACCCAATATCGGGCACGTCGACGCGGCCGCGGGTGTCGCCGGCCTGATCAAGGCGGCACTGGCGGTCTGGCACGGGTTCATCCCGCCGTCGATCAACTGCGAAACCCCGGACCCCGAACTGCGGCTCGCCGAGAACGGGTTCGACGTGGGTTCGGAGGGCCGCGGCTGGCCAGGGGCAGGACCTCGACGAGCTGGTGTCAGTTCGTTCGGCCTCGGTGGGACGAATGCGCACCTGGTCCTCGAACAAGCACCCCCCGAGGGTTCGCGGCAGGCCACCGCCAATCGCTCCCTGGTGGTGCCGGTGTCCGCCCGCGAGGTTGCCGGCGTGGACCGTCTGACCGCGAATCTGACGACCTGGCTGAGTGCTGAACCGGATGCCACGCTGGCCGACGTCGCGACGACGTTGCAGCTCGGCAGGCAGGAACACGAGTATCGATCCGCTGTCGTGGTGTCGAACCTGAAGGACCTTCCCGCGGCCCTGGCCGAGCGAGTTGCGGTGCGATCGGGGAGTACCCGGCCGGTGGGTTTTCTCTTCACCGGCCAAGGCTCGCAGTACCCGGGGATGGCTTCGGGGCTGTACGAGCAGTTCGAAGTCTTCCAGGCCGCGATCGACCGATGCGCCGAGATCCTGGAGCCGGAGCTCGGTCTGGACCTGCGCTGGCTGATCTGCGAGGGATCGAAGGACGATCCGGCCGCGACCGCCGAGCTGAACAGTATGCAGCTGGGGCAGCCGGCACTGTTCGCCGTCGAGTACGCCATGACCATGCTGCTCCGATCGTGGGGTGTCTGCCCGGACTTCGTCGTTGGTCACAGCCTCGGTGAGTACGTCGCCGCGTGCGTCGCCGGGGCGATGGATCTGGCGGACGCGGCCGTGCTGGTGGCTCGGCGGGGCAAGGTGATGGCCGCGGCCGAGAGCGGGCGGATGCTGGCCGTGATGGCGTCTGCCGACGAGGTACAGCGGTTGCTGCCGGCCGGTGTCACGATCGCGGTCGACAACGCCCCGCGAGCCGTGGTCGCTGCTGGCTCGGTGCAGGCGATTGCCGAACTGCAGGCCGTGCTCGAGGCTGGCCACATCGAGTTCCGGTTGCTGCCGGCGCCCGTGGCCATGCACTCGGCGGCTTTGGACCCGTTGGTGCCGCAGTTCCGATCGGTCGCCGGGGAGTTCTCGTATCGCTCCTTGACGATTCCGCTGGTGTCGACGCGCACGGGTTCCGAGCTGGACCCGGGGGCGGTCGGCGCGGAGCACTGGGCAGAGCATCTGCGTCGGCCCGTTCGGTTCCGGCAGGCTGTCGACCAGGTGCTCACGACGTACCGCGATCCGTTGCTGATCGAGGTCGGGCCGGGCCGGGTTTTGACCCAACTTGCTCAACAGGTCGCCGCAGGACGCCCCTTGGCCGTCGCCGCTGCGTTCCCGGGTGCGCGCGACGACCGGCCGGCGGAGAGAGTCGCTCTCGAAGCGGTCGCGGATGCCTGGTGCGCCGGAGCCCCGATCGACTGGAACGCGTTGTGGCCGGACGGGCGAGGCCGTCGAATACCGCTCCCGACGTACCCGTTCGATCGGCGTCGGTACTGGCTCGACAGTGCGGCGGTCGCTTCGGCGACCCAGTCGGCGGTGGAGCGCGATCCACCGGTACGGCGCCAGCCGGCCGAAGTCCCGCCGACCAGTGACGACAGCACCGACGACGGGCTCGAGCTCGCGATCGCCGCGATCTGGCGGGATCTGCTCGGTGTCGCCGAGATCGACCGCCGTACCGACTTCTTTGCCGCCGGCGGTCAGTCGCTCTTGCTCGTCCGGATGATCGCCAGGCTGCGCGAGAGTCTGGGCGTGACCGTCTCCCTCCAGGCCGTGGCGGCCCGGCCGACCTTGGAGTCAGTGGCAGCGCTGGTCCGGCAACTGCAGTCCCAACAGGTGGGGTAAAGATGACAGCTGAGTACGGAACCGTTGCCGAGTTCGAAGGCCAGCGGCTCGCCGGCGAGCGGCTGGTGGTCGTGGTGGACTTCGTGCAGTTCGCGGCCGGCGAGAGTATCGGCGACGCCGTGGCCGGAGCCGTTCCCGGGCGTCGCGTCGTGCGGATCGATCCGGTCGCGGACCTCGCTCGCTCGGGTGAGGTGCTGACCTTGTCCGGGCTCGCCGACCGGTACGCCGAACAACTTGCCGGCACCGTTGTCGGCGGGTCGCTCGACGTGATCGGGTACTGCAGCGCGGCGCCACTCACGATCGCTCTGGTCCAGGGACTTCTCGATCGGGGAGTCCGGGTCGAGCGGCAGCTCCTGGTCTCACCGTCGATCCCGGACCGCGTTCAGGTCCGGACCGAACTGGCCGAGATGCTGAACGAGTTCGGTTCGCCGGACCTGATGCCGGCCGCCCTGCCGGATTCCGTCCCGGCGGCCGATGTCGAGATCCGCCGCGTGCTCGCGACCGGCCTGGCCGCGATGGCCGAGGCCCACGGCTTGTCGGAGGTTGAGGCAGAAATCCTGACCGGTGAGTACGGAGACCGCTGTGCCGCCTGGTTGTCCTACCTGATCGCCGCGTCGGCCGCGGAACCGGCGGAACCGGCGGCCGGCACCCGCCTGGTCCTCAGCGCTGATCTGGCCGGACCGGTCGTCGCAGGCTGGGCCGAGCGCCGGGCCACGATCACGATTCTCGTCCCGCAGCGTGAGCTCACGGCAAGCCCGGAGTTCCTGACCGTCCTGCAGCAGCTGGTCCAGGCGGAGTCATGACGCTGCTGGTCGTTGTGGACCACGGTGCGGTCACCTCGGGCGACCTGGTCGTCGGGGTGGCGTTCCACGAGCACGTCGCCTTCGTGCTGCCGGCGGATCACCAGGCCGCGGAGCTCGTTGCTGTGCTCGAGGCAGCGGGGCCGGTCGTGCCTCTGTCCGGCGACGAGGCGGCCGATCTCGCGCGGCTCCGGACCTTCGCGCCGACCGGAATCCTGACCTTCAGCGAGCGGGCCCTGGCCGGTACGGCGAGGCTCGCCGACGAGCTCGGTCTGGTCTTCCATCGCCCCGACGTGGTGACCGCGCTGACCGACAAGGCCGAGCAGCGTGCACTGCTGGCCAAGCACGGGGTGGACGAGGTGCGATCCCGGACGATCGGGGCAGCATCGCAATGGCCGGGCGTGGTCGCCGAGCTTGGTCTGCCGCTCGTTGTGAAGCCAATCCGCGGCGAAGGGAGCCGGGACACCCATCTGGTGCACTCCTGCGAAGCCGGCGAGGAGATCCTGGCGGATCTGCTGGCCGGGGGGACCGACGCGCCGACGATGGTGGTCGAGGAATACCTGGTGGGTGTCGAATCCGCGCCGTTCGGTGACTACATCTCCGTCGAGTACCTGTCGCAGGGCGCCCGCCACGACCTGATCGGGCTGACCGGGAAACTCCCGCAGCTGCCGCCGTTCCGCGAGACCGGTCAGTTTGTGCCCGCCACCGTCGCTCCGGAGCTGCAGGCCGAGATCGTCGACCTGGTCGGTCGGGCTCTGGACGCGCTGGGGGTTCGGGACGGGATCACCCACACTGAGGTCAAGCTGACGGCCGACGGCCCACGGATCATCGAGGTCAACGGCCGGCTCGGCGGTCATCTCAACGAGTTGTACCGCCGTGCGAGTGCGCTGGACATGGTCGAGCTCGCGGCCCGGGTCGCCCTCGGAGAGGCCGTGGTGGTCGCGCCGACCGTCGCGGAGCGGGTGTACTTCCAGTTCTACTGCCAACCACCGCTGACGGCGACGAGGCTGCTGGCGGTGGAGGGCGCGCGAGACGTGCTGCGGCAGGCCGGGATCTCGGGCCGCCGTCAGCTCGTGCGGCCGGGATCGCGGCTACCTGCCGACAGCCGCTCGTTCGATCTCGATCTGATCTGCGGAGAGGTCGGTCAGCATTCCGAGCTGTCGTCGATCCCGTCCTCCGCCTTGCTGCCGCTGCGCTGCTCGTTCGCCACTCCGGCCGGAGATGTCTGGCTCAACGCTGCCGAAATGCTCACACGAGAAGGTGATCACTGAATGCGGGTGCACTGGGACTCCTCCCTGAGGCTGCTGCGGCATGCGCCGTTCAGGAACCAGTATCTGGCCAGCTCGACCTCCATGATCGGCAGCGCGATCACGCCGGTGGCGCTCACCTTCGGTGTGCTCGAGGCCACCGGTTCCGTGGCCGACCTCGGCTATGTCCTGACCGCCTATTCGGTGTCGCAGGTCGTCTTCATGCTGATCGGCGGGGTCTGGGCCGACCGGGTGCCGAGGCAGCGGCTGATGATGCTGGCTGACGGCCTGCGCGTGATCACGCAGGTGGGCTTCGGTGTCCTGCTGCTGACCGGCGAGGCCACGGTTCCGTTGATGATCCTGCTCCAGTTGGTGTGTGGCGCGGCCACCGCGTTCTTCCTGCCGGCGTCCGTCGGCCTGGTCGCGCTCACCGCTCCGCCCGGTCTGGTCCAGGAAGCGAACGGGCTGATCTCGTTGACCCGTAACCTGATTGGCACCGTCGGACCGATGGTGGCCGGCACACTGGTGATCACCAGTGGCGCGGGGTGGGCCCTGGTGATCGACGGCCTGACCTTCGTGGTCAGCATGATCTTCCTGGCTCGCTTGGTGCTGCCGGAACGCGTCCGGACCGCGGCCGCGCAGGTCGGGTTCTGGAAGGAACTCCGAGCAGGCTGGCACGAGGTGACGCGCCGTAGCTGGATCTGGACGTCGATCCTCTACTTCATGGTCTTCAACCTGATGTTCTCGGCCTTCCAGGTGCTCGGTCCCGCGGCTCTGGTCGATCAGCACGACGGCGGGCTGCGCTGGGGAGCGATCATCGCCGGCCTGAGCGTCGGTCAGGTCATGGGCAACGCACTGACGGTGTGGCTAAGGCCGGCGAAACTGCTTCTGATCGGCCGGTTCGTGCTGCTGCTCGCCTGCCCGGTGCTCTTGCTGCTGGCCGCGGACTCCAGCCTGATCCTGCTGGTGGTCGCCAGTGCCCTGGCCGGGATCGCGATCAGTTTCCCGGACACCTTGTGGGACACGGCGCTGCAGGAGCAGGTGCCGGAGGAGTCGCTGTCGAGGGTTTCGTCCTTCGACTTCACCGGTTCTCTGGTCCTGCGTCCGGTCGGCTTGGCGCTGGCAGCGGCGATAGCGGCCGCTGCGGGGACCGAGGTCACCCTGATCGTCAGCGCGGCGGTGATCGTGGTCGCCACCTTTGTCAGCCTGCTCGACCCGGCCACCCGCCGTCTGACCCGGCTGCCGGTGCCGGACCGGGACACCGATGATCTGCTGCCCGACGGAGCGCCGGATGCCGCGTGAGGTGAGCCCCGCGCCCTACAGATGTGGGGCGACCGGCGCGTCGAGGGTCCGGCGGTAGTTGGCCAGGTCGCTCGGCCGGGTCCGGTAGCACTCGGTGAAGTACGGCATCCGGAGCGGCTCGGGCGGTCGCGCGCTGGCGTCGTAGATCGCGTCGACCTGCTCCAGCACCGTCTCGCGGCGGGAGCCGGTCAGCATCGCGATCCGGGAGTGCGACTCCGCAAGCTGCTTCAGGTTGTGTCGATCCAGATCCTGCCAGTGCCGGAACCGGGCGGTTTCCACCCCGTCGAACATGTCCGACTGCAGCAGGGTCGGCACCGGGTCGAACTTGTCGGTCCCGTGGCTGTCCGGCCCCTGGATCGCCTGCATCATCCGGCGCACCCACGGAACCACGACGTCCGCGTTGTTCCAGAGCAGACCCAGTACGCCGTTCGGTCGCAGGATCCGAGCGATCTCCGGCAGCGCCCGCGCGTGGTCGAACCAGTGGAAGGCCTGCCCGACGATGACCGCGTCCACCGAGGCATGCGCGAGCGGGATGGACTCGGCCGCCCCGACCATGGTGTCGATCCCGGGCCGCTTCCGGCAGACCGACAGCATCTCCTCGGAGGGGTCGACGGCGACCACATCGTGCCCGAGTGAGGCCGCGACCGCGGCCAGCTTCCCGGTGCCGGCGCCGAGGTCGAGCACCTGCAGCCCGCGTCCCGGGCCGAGGACCCAGGTCAGCGCGTCGACCGGAAAGGTCGGCCGGCCCGCGTCGTACGCGGCCGCGACGGCCCCGAACGACGTGGCGCGTGCCGCGTCGGAGGGGCCGGGTGCTGGATCATCGGTGCTCATCACGGTAAATCATGCCGTAGCCGACCAATTGCACGCGGCTACTCGCCGAGCTTCTTCTGCTCGATGTGGGCGTTGAGCGTGGCCAGCTCGGGGTGGGTGTCCAGAATCTCGACCAGTTCGGCACAGTTCAGGCTGGTCGCGTCGTGTTCCTCGAAGAGGGCGTCGAGCAACTTCCAGTCGTCCGGGGTGTCCAAGCAGAGCCGGTACGACGCTCCGCCGCCGGCCCACGGGAGGTTCAGCAGCCGGATCTCGCCGGAGCGGTTCTGGTGCAGGTACGGGGTGACGTGCTCGCGGTCGGCGGGCAGAGTCGCGTGGGCCTCCGCGTCGTACAGGCGTTTCGCGGAGAAGACCTCGTAGTCCATGCCACGCGGGTAGGTGCGCTCCAGGCAGTTCGAGATATAGAGGTCGAGGTCCTTCTCGGACCGCCAGCGGTCGACGGCGGCGGAGATGATCGCCGGGTCGATCAGGGGGCAGTCGGACGTGACCCGGACCAACCCGTCCAGCTCATGCTCGCGGGCCGCACCGGCGAACCGGCTCAGTACGTCGTCCTCCGAGCCCCGGTAGACCGGAACGCCCGCGTGCTTGGCCACCTCGAGGATGACGTCGTCGTGGTAGTTCGTGGTCGTGGCCACGACCACCGGGAGACCGGTCTGACCCAGCCGATCCAGGTGATGCTCGAGGAAGGACTGCCCACCGGCGGTGAGCAGCACCTTGGCCGGCAGTCGCGAGCTCGTCACGCGAACCTGGGTGACGATGCCGATCTTCAGTCGTTCCATCGGAACAGCTCCCGGATCTCCGCTGGGCAGACGACATGGTCGACGCCCAGTTCGGTGTCGGTGAACTCCTTGGCGACCGCCGCCGGGACGAACGGCTGGTCGAGTTCGGGCCAGAGGCGTTTGATTCGCGCCTGCCCGCCGAACGACGGGTGCTCGTTCTCCAGCACCATCGGGTCGCCGTACACGCCGGGCTGCAGGCCGATCGAAGCGCCGTACAGGACGGCGGAGCTGAGCCGGTTGGAGGCGACGCGGGTGTGGCCGCGGAGCTCGCGCAGTTGTTTGAGCAGGAAGTCGGCGTCGGTCTTGCGCCAGTGCAGACCGCGGTAGCCGTGGGTGATGACGCGGAAGCCGGCGTCGGCGTAGACCTTGCGGATGGCGGGCTGCTGGTATTCGTTCCAGTACAGGCAGACGGTCACCGGGCCGGTCTCGTGCTCGTTGATCGAGGCAACGATCCGGCCGTGGTCGCCGAGCACGTTCTGGCCTTCCCAGCCGTGGAAGGGGTAGAAGAGTGTGCCCTTTGCCTTCTTGGCTGGGGTCGCGAGGTTCGGATGGTTTTTGAGCAGGTAAAGCCAGACCGAGCCGATCACGGAGTAGTTGCGCAGTCCCATCGACTGACCGCGCCTTCTCACGCTGTCGGTCCAGACAAACTTCGGCATCCCCGGCGCGAAGTTGGTGCCGTGGGCGAAGCCGTCCAGGATGTTCCACCCGTGCTGCAGGTAGCCCCAGATCCGCGGCGGTTTGCGCAGACCGGCGTATGTCGCCATCACGTCGGCGTGCCCGTAGAAGTGGTTCGCGTGATGCATCAGCGCCTCCGCACTAGGCGCTTCAATCGGCGCCGGACCACCCGCGCCGGATTCAGCATCGCGTGCCCGAGCCGATACGGCACCGACCGCCGGATCCCACTCACGGTCCCCTCGAACAGGACCGCCCGCGCACTCGCATGCGCCAACTCATCCGCCAACCGCGCAACCGTGACGAGCTGCTCAGCACTCCCCAGCGGCCTGATCATCTCCGGACTGGTCGTTGGTGCCAGCGTGATCCCAACCATCGAAGCCAGCCTCGCGGTCAGGTCGTGGGCACTACCTCCAGCAGGCCAAGGTTGCCGCGAGCCACTTTCCAACGCCCGCCGAGCAAACCGCGCCATGTACTCCTCAACCGTCCCGCCATCCGCCTTGCCAAACAGCCGGTACGACGTCCCGTCCACGATCACGTTATCCGCAGCACCCGACTCGGTTGCCGTCCGCAACCACTCGACGTAAGCCGCGACCTCCCGCCGCAACGCCAGCTGGTCATCCACCCGCAGGGCCGCCAGCAACCGCTCCTCCACCAACTCCCCGGAGTTGGTCGCGACCGGCACCTCCACATCCCCCGCCACGACATACCAAGCGGGCGCCAACTCCACCAGCAGCCTGGCCCGCGCCGCATCCATCACCACCCGATACGGATCCATCAACGTAGGCCCACTGTTGCACTCAGCAACGACTCTCGCTGCTGTTGCCGCAGTCAACTGGTGGTCGTCAGCAACCAAAACCTCGGCCGCAACCAACGACGGATACACGCCGAAAGTCTGTACGTTCTGGAACTCCGCCCGGAGTGCCTTCAATCCTGCCGGTGCGGTGTCGCCCACTGCGCGTCCCCAGTCTTCGTCTCGGGGGAGCGCCGCCGTGATGTCGGGCTGGATCATTCGGTTGACGCTGAAGCTATTGGTTGCGCCAAGCAACAGCCGCCCGTTGGGAGCGAGCCGGGCGACGAGTTTGTTCAGGCCCTCCGTCCACGGCAGTGATGCAGTGTCCGGGCCGACCAAGCGCTCCAACCCGTCCAGGGCGACGATCAGGTCGTAGGTCTCATCCGTCGAGAACCGGTCCAGCGAACCGCAGTAGACCTGGGTCTTCGCGTGGGTGAGCGATTCGGCGAGCTCCTCGGCATCGGGTGCCGATCGGACCAGGATGTCGATCGACTCGGCCTGCGCTGCGACGTCGGCGTACAGGCTGTGGCTGTGCGGGCCGGCGATCAGCACGGTGTCGCCGGGTCTGAGGGCGGCGGCGAGCAGGGTGCTGGCAGCCGGTCCGGAGACAGCGGGACGGCTGTCGGCCGGATGGAGATCCGACCAGTTGAGCATCTCTCCACCGACCAGATTCGATCGGGTCACTTCAGTCACTTTAGGGCCCCTAGCCAACCAGTCCTGTGAGGGTCTCGATCACCCGGTCGACGTCGTTGTCGGTGAGGTCCGGGTAGAGCGGGAGGGAGAGCTCCTCGGCGTAGAAGGCCTCCGCGTTCGGGCACAGGCCGCGGGAATATCCCTGCCGTGCAAAGACAGGATGCCAGTAGACGGGGATGTAGTTCACCTGGACACCGATGCCGGCGGCCCGCATTCCCTCGAAGATCTCGCGCCGGCGCCCGTCCAGCACCCGCACCGGGTACAGGTGCCAGGCGGGATCGACCCCCGCTCGCTGCACCGGCGTACGCAGTCCGTCCACGCCGCCGAGCGCCTCGTTGTAGCGCGCAGTGATCTCCGCCCGCCTCTGTTTGAAGGCGGTCAATCTTGAGAGCTGAGAGAGCCCCAGCGCCGCGCCGAGGTCGGTCAGCCGGTAGTTCACGCCGTACTCGTGCACCTCCTGGTGCCACGGACCCTCGTCGACCATCTCGAACCGCGACGGATCCCGGACCAGCCCGATGAAGTGGAACTCGTGCGCCCGCTGACCCACCGCCGGGTCCTTGCAGACCACCGCGCCACCCTCACCGGTGGTCAGATTCTTGGTCGGGAAGAACGACATCGTCGTCACGTCAGCGAGATCGCCGACCGGCCGCCCACCGGCGCTCCCGCCGATCGAGTGCGCCGCGTCCGCCACCGTCCGCGCACCGACCGCGTCAGCCAGCGGCTGCAGCGCGGCATAGTCCGCAGCCTGGCCGGCGTAGTCGACCGCAGCGATCGCCTTGGTCCGCTCAGTCGTCACCGCCTCAACCGCTGCCGGATCAATGAGCGCGGTGTCTGGGTCCACGTCTGCGAAAACAACGCGAGCACCCAGGAGAGCCGCGCAGGACGCAGTCGCGACGAACGTCATCGGAGTCGTCACCACCTCATCACCAGGCCCGACTCCGAGCGCGGCGTACGCGATGTGCAGTGCCGCGGTCCCCGACGTACAGCTGACTGCCCGATGCCCACCGGACAGCTGCGACACCGCCTCCTCGAACGCACCGACCGCGGGCCCGGTCGTCAACCAGTCCCCTTGCAGCACGGCAGTCACTGCCGCGATGTCCTCGGCCGAGATCGACTGCCGTCCGTACGGGAGCACTAGTCAACCTCGAGAATCTTCTGGATCTCCTCGATGGAATACCACTGGTCGTTGGTGTTCGACGAGTAGTGGAAACCCTCCGAGACCGGTACGCCGCCCTCGGGCGCGAGGTAGCCCCAGGTCGCCAGGTCGGGCTGCAGCACGAAGCGGTTGCCGACCGTCAGCGCCCGCCGGCCCTCCTCCGGGCTGATCATTTCCTCGTGCAGCTTCTCGCCCGGCCGCAGCCCGACGTCGTGCATCTTGGCTCCGGGCGCGATCGCCTCGGCCAGGTCGGTGACCTTCATCGACGGGATCCGCGGCACGTACAGCTCGCCACCGGTCATCAGCTCGAACGAGTCGACCACGAACTCGACCGCCTGCGGCAGCGTGATCAGGAACCGCGTACACCGCAGATCGGTGATCGGCAGCGACTGCCCGGCCGCGTGCAGCGCACGGAACTTCGGGATGATCGACCCGCGGCTGCCCATCACGTTCCCGTACCGCACCACCGCGAACCTGGTGTCGTACGCCGCCGCGTAGTGGTTGCCGTTGATGAACAGCTTGTCCGCGGTCAGCTTGGTCGCGCCGTACAGGTTGATCGGGCTGGACGCCTTGTCGGTGGACAGCGCCACGACCCGCTTGACCCCGGAGTCGATCGACGCCTCGATCACGTTCTGTGAGCCGATCACGTTCGTCTGGACGAACTCCCACGGGTTGTACTCACCGCTGTCCACCTGCTTCAGCGCAGCCGCATGCACGACGTAGTCGACCCGGTGCATCGCCCGCAGTAGCCGCGCCCGGTCGCGAACGTCACCGAGGAAGAACCGCAGCCGCGAGTCGTCGCCGAACAGCTGGCGGACCTCCCACTGCTTCAGCTCGTCGCGGCTGAAAACGATGATCCGGCGCGGATTCAACCGGTCCAGCGCGTGCTGCACGAACGCCCGGCCGAACGACCCGGTGCCGCCGGTGACGAGAATGTCGGAGCCGGTGAGGATGGACACGTCGAGCAGGCTCCTTCTGACGGACGGTAGCGGTTGCCGCTCCGAAACAATAGCTGCCCGGTTAAGAACCCTTTCAATCCACTTGGATACGGTCTGTACGTGAGACATGTCGGAGTGCGGTGTGATGTGGGACCGGCCCGGGGTGTCGGTCACGTGATGCGCTGCCTCGCTCTTGCCGAAGAGCTGCAGCGCCGCGGGCTCACCGTGGAGTTTGTCTGTGACGTTCACACGGTGCCGTGGGCGGCTGCACAGATCGCGGCTCGAGGGATCGCTGTGCGGCCGGCGGTGTGGACTGCTGCGGAGCATGTGGAGGTGCTCAGCCGGTACGACGCTGTGGTGTTCGACTCGTATGACCTGGCGGTGGACGTCTATCCGGCGGTGCGGGCTGCTGGGGTGCCGACGCTGGCGATCGTCGACGGGGACTTCCGGGGTGCTGTGGCGGACGTGCTGGTTGACCAGAACCTGGCGGCCGAGTTGGACCGGCCTGTGTTGCCGCCAGGGACGGTGCGGCTCGCGGGACTCGACTACGTGCTGATCCGGGACGAGATCCGCGCGCTGCGCCCGTCCGAACCACCTGCGCCGCGGGAGGTCGCCGTACCGAAGGTGTTTGCGTTCTTCGGTGGGACGGATGCTTTTGGTGCTGGGCCGGCGGTGACCCGAGCACTGGTCGCGACCGGCGTACCTTTTGACGCCACTGTGGTTGCTCCGACGCCTGAACTCGCCGCACAGATCGCTGCGGTGTCAGAGCGGGTGAAGGTGATCGGTCCGACCGATCAGCTCGCCAAAGCGGTGCGGGAAGCGGACGTGACCATCAGTGCGTCTGGTACGTCGACCTGGGAGCTGCTGTGCCTTGGCGCGACCGCAGGCTTGGTGTGTGTCGTGGACAACCAGGTGATGGGCTACGAGCGAGCGATCGGCACCGGTACGGCGGCTGGTGTCGGAGTGCTCTCAGAGCTGAGGGCCGACCCGACCGCCGCGTCCGCCGTACTGAAGCGGCTCCTGACCGATGCGGCCGAGCGAGCGCGACTAGCGGCCGCGGGATGGCGAATGGTCGACGGTCAGGGGCGCGTCCGAGTGGCCGACGCACTGCTTCACTTGATCTCGTAGATCGTCACATCGAGGGTCGCGTGCCGGATGCTGACAAACTCCCCGAGCTTCGGTGACACCGCACCGGCCCGGCGGTCGGCGAACAGGTAACGCACCCCGGCGTTGCGCAGCCGCTGGATGACGTCGGCCGACGGTGACTTGAACGCGGTGTCGTTGGTGGCCAGCTTGCCGCTGTCCCAGTACGGGATCAGGCTCGGGTTCGAGTTGGTCTCGAGAGCGATCCGGTTCGCCTGGTTCGAATACGACCAGCCTTCGACCAGGACCGGTCGCTCGGACAGGGCGGCGAGCCAGAAATGCCGGCTGTCGCACACGTTGCCGCGCTGGATGATGCAGTGCGCGTTGGTCGCGATCAGCTCGCCTGGCTGGGTGTTCCGCCGCAACCAGCGTGCAGCTCCTGCCTCGGCCGCTGTCGCTCCACCACGCGAGACCTTGGCGTAGACCAGGTTCGACGCGCTGTCCGAGACAAACGCCTGCAGTGGCACCAGCACTGCGCCGATCATGCACGCAGCCACCGAAGCGGCCACGATTGCGACTCCCACGTTCCCCGGTCGCCGGAACACCTTCCAGCCAAGCCCGACGACCACTCCGACGATCAGAAGCACAGCCAGCGTCCACAGCCACGGACCTTTGACACCTGCCATACCGGCGGCCTTGGAACGCGCAACCGCGAGCCCGGCCAGGCTGAGCGCCCCAGCGACCCCCACCAGCGCCACACCACGCCGGTCACCCAGTTGGCTCACCAGATTGGCCAGTCCGACACAGGCAAGCACCGCGATCGCCGGGAACGCCGTACGGAGGAAGTAGAGCTGGCTGATCCCGGACTGCGCGGTCATCAGCGTGCCGATCAGTCCAGCCACCGCAAACCCCATCAGGAACGCAGTACCGGCATCACGCCACTTCCGCCCGAGGAACCACATCCCACACACCGCAAGCCCCCAACTCGTCAGAGTCGCGAGTGGTGATGACGACAGCTGGCTGAAGACTTTGAACGGTTTGATCTCTGTGCCCCAGGTGGTCCCGCCGAAGATGGTCAACACCGCAGCGAGGAACACGACGAACGACAGCAGACCACCGAGCAGTGCGGTCCGATTGCTCTTCCGCGCCATCCCTGCCTGCACGAACGCGAACGCGAACCCCAGCCCTGCCAGCGGCAGGATGGTCGACTTCGAGCCTGAAGCAACCAACACGAGCAGGACCAGCAATACCCACCGACTCCGCGGTGGCTCAGCCCGCAGCAGATCGACCGCCACCACACAGAGCGCCAGAGCGATCATGACGCCCAGGTTCTGGGTGGGACTCAGGTAGGCCGCCACTGCCGTGGACACGCCACCGAAACCAGCATGCGCAAGCGGCTGCATCGCACCGCCCAGTCCGGCGATCAGTACGGCCAGCGGCCCGGCCCACGTGGCGCCGGTCTCGGCCGTCCGTGCAAACCGGCTTGTCAGTGCAAAGACCAGCCCGCACCCGGCCAGGAACAACGGCAACCAAGTGAGGGAGTGGATGAGGTCGGTCAGGTCGATCCGCGTCGCCCACGCAGTCGCAGCCGTCGACTGGTGGTAGAAGGAGTGGTACTTCATCGGCTCGCCGCCAAGCCACAGCGTCGACACCGGTACGTCGTACTTCGCGCTGGCGGCCACGGCCTGCTGGAACGCCAGATCGGGGTACGAGCGGAGCGGATCGGTATAGGCAGGCAGGAACTGGCCCGGACCGCGCCGGTAGACGATCAGAACGACGACGGTGGTCGACAGTGCGAACAGCCACGCCTGCAACGGCCGGAGTGGTTGCGCAACCCGGCGCCAGACCCGCGCCCGGACGTCACTGTCGATGAACGAGAGCACTAGCACGATCGGGCCCCACACCCAGGACCACGCCTGCAGTCCGATCGACGCAGCGGCCAGATAGACCACGATCTGTCCCGCAGTGCCGACTGCGAAGCCGCCGGCCAGGTCCTCGACCAGGTTGCGGCTGTAGTTGCCGACCAGCCGCCACAGCGCGAAGCCGGGCAGTGCGACGCCGAGCGAGGTGAACAGGACGAACCGGCCGACCTCGAAGAAAGTGGAGTGCTGCAGCAACAACCCGATCCCGAGGATGCCGACAGCAACACCTGCCAGCAATCCCGTCAGGGACGGCCCCGCCGTTCGCGGCCCCCGCCGCCGTGCCCGTGCGCGCATGGGCACACCCTAGAGTGAAACGGCGCGTTTACACAGGGTCATCCGAGTTCGTAGACAACCGCATCCGGAGCCTGGTACCGGACCGTTGCCAGGGCCTCCAGCTCCGGTGACACGGCGGTCTGCGCAGGGTCGGCGTACAGCCAGCGGACGCCGTACTTGGTGCGCAGTTCCTGCAGGTTGTCGCGGGTCGGTGCGACGAAGACACGGTCGTTCTCGGCGAGCTTGTCCTGGTCCCAGAACGGGAGGATGTTCGGGTTCAGGGCAGTGCTGACGACCTGGTCGTTGATGGTGTTCGTGTAGGCCCAGCCTTCGACCAGGACGTGCCGTTCGCTGAGTCCGGCGATCCAGAAGTGCCGGGCGTCACAGCCCAGCGCGCTCTTGCGGGCGCAATGAGCGTTGGTGGCAATCAATTCGTCGGGGGTGGTGTGGTCGCGTAGCCACCGCGCTGCGGCCAGTTGGGTGGCCGACGGTCCCAACAGCGTGTCCTCGGCAACTGCTGCCAGCGGCTTCGGGTTGTCCATGCTGGGCAGCGCGCGCAGTGGTAAGTAAAGACCTGCACCCATAGCCGCCAGCACGAACCCTGCCAGCGCCACTCGAGCAGTCCGCTGCCAGAGCGCAGCGGCGACGCCGACCAGTGCGAGCAGTGCGATCGTCAGGACCCATGGCAAGACCAGTCCGGTCAGTGTGCCGTCCTCGCGGCGGAACAGCACCGCGTCACTCGGTAGTGCCCGGACGATCCGCCGTGCGACCACAGCCGCCGCCATGCCACCCAGGACTGACCCGAGCACCAGCCACCTGGCTCGGCGGACAGTGAACACCAGCATGTGCGCACCGACCGCAGCAAGCACGGCGATGATCGGTACGGCGGTTCGGTGGAAGTACATCTGGCTGGAACCGGACTGGTCGGTCAGAGCCATTCCGCAGAAGCCCGCGACCGATATCCCGATCAGGAAGATCATCCCGGCGTCACGCAGCCAGCGCTTCGCCGTACCGGCCAGAACGACCAGTCCGGCGCTACCGAGCAGCCAGGCCAGGCAGGTGACGATCGCACTGATCCACATCGAGCTGTGGTCGTAGTCGCCGGTGTCCCACTCGCGCTGCCAGGCGATGAACGGGTAGACGCCGATCTTGGCGAAGGTGACCCACGGCCGGAGTGACAGTCCGGTCGAGTGGTTGCCGAAGACCACCACGATCGCGGTCAGGATCACGCTGGTCACCGCTACCGCCATCACCACCGCACGCCGAGCGATCCGGCGCTGGCAGAGGCGGACGGCCACGACCAGCCCGAGACCGCAGAGGACCAGCGGCAGGATCGTCGCCTTGGAGCCGGAGGCGGCCGCTGCGACGAGCAGACCGATCAACCAGGTACCGCGGCTGTTGCGGCCGCGCAGGATGTCGACGATCACGATCGCCAGCAGCACGGTCAGCCCACTACCGAGGTTCTGCGTCGGACTGCCCCAGAGGTAGGCGGTCAGGCTCTCCTGCGGCAGGGTGAAGCCGGGGTACACGTTCACGGTGCCACCGATCGCGGCGACCGCGACGGCGAGCGGACCGGCCCAGCGTGAGCCCGGTGCGAAGCGGTCGGTCAGTACGAAGACCAGTGCGCACGCTGCGAGCGTCAGAGGGATCCAGCCGATCGTGTAGATCAGATCGGTCAGGTCGACGCCGGTAGCCCAGTTCACGGCTGCAGTGAACTGGTGGAAGAAGTAGTGGTAGTCCATCTGCTCGCCGTGCACGTACGACGCCTGCAGTGGGAAGTCGTACTTCGCACTGGCCGCCAGAGCCTGCTGGTACGCCATGTCCGGGTTGTTGTACGCCGGATCCGTGTACGGCGCTGGTGCGACGTTCCGCGGCCGTGCGATCGCGTACACCGGTAGCGCGCAGGCGGTGGCGAGCAACCAGGCAGTCAGCGGGCTCACTGGGCGCTCGACCCGACTCAGCACCCGACGGCGCCAACCCGGTACGGCGAACGCTGCCACCACGACCGGGAGTGCCCACAGCCAGGCCCACCGCTGCAGACCGAGTGGTGAGACAGCCATGTAGATGAGCAGCAGTGCGGAGACACCGACCAGCGAGCCGGCCGCCAGGTCCTCGACCAGGTTGTGCCGGAACGGACTCCCGAGCCGCCACAGCACCAGACCGGGCAGGGTGATTCCGAGCAGCCAGAAACGCACCATGGCGAAGACGCTGTCGGCGGAAGTGGCTCCGGCCATCAGCCAGATCACCAGCACGGCCAGAGCGGCACCGGCTGATGCTTTTGCGAGTTGGTTCACGGCGGTCCGCCTACCGGGGCGGGCGGTCGGACGTGCCGACGTGCCCACTGTGAGGGTCGGCACGCGCGCCACCCTAGGCACTCATTCGCTAAGCTGCCAACTCCTATGAGTTGGTACGAAGCGCTCGAGTCCGGTGAGCTGAGCATCCGCCCATCGGTGGACGCGGCCAAGCGGTTCGGTGTTTCGATCGACCGCATGTCGGTGTCTGCCTCGGCCGGGACGCCACTCGCCGAGGTGCTTGCTGCCGTCGAGCGGTCGACGGCCGATGTCGTCGTACTGCGGTATCCGGCGCGGGAGACCACGTGGTTCGCCGCACTGTCCGACGGGCCGCGGGACGCGCTGCTGGCCGACACTGTCGTGTACTGGTCGCTCCCGGCCGGCAAGGGTCGACGGCCGGCGCCACTGGCCGGTTTCACGGCCAAACTCGAGCCGGCGGCGGACGACGTACTGGTCGATGACGTGGTCGCCGACATCTTCGGTGACTCCGGGAACCACTACTGCGCGAACCCGATGTTCGACCGGGCGGTCGCACTGGCCGGGCGGCAGGAGTGGGCGCGGCGGCGGATCAGGGAGGCCGGGGCGGTCATCCTGCGCGGTCCGGACCGGCGAGTGCTCGCGCTGGCTTCCATCGACGAGCAGCGCTCCTGGACCGAGATCCAGCTGGCCGGCGTCGTACCGGCTGAGCAGGGCCGCGGCCGGTACGGGCACCTGCTGTCAGCCATCGAGGATGCGGCCACGACGCGCCGCCTGGTGGTCTCCACCCAAGCGCACCAGACCGGAATCCAGCGCATCTGGGCACGTTACGGCTTCGAACCAGTGCATAACCTCCTCACAGTCCACCTCGTTGCCGCTACGTAGGGTGCGCGGCCAGGGCGCACCCCTCGGGCGAGGGGAGTACTGCCACCAGTGGCCTGCAAGGAATGTAGCTCGACGCTATCGGCGCCCAGGCACGCACCTCGCGCCACTTGCCCAGCGCCCACGATGCTCCGCATCGAGGCCACTGACCAAGCATCACGATGCACGCACCTGGACACCGCTATCGTTCGACCTACATTCCTTGCAGGCCACTCGTGACGCCTCGGCTGAGCGTGGTGGTGCCCTTCTACAACGTCGGGGAGTACATCGGCGACTGTCTGGACTCGATCGCCCGGCAGACCTGGACCGATTTCGAGGCGATCCTGGTCGACGACGGGTCTCCCGACGACAGTGCGGTGATCGCGAAGGACTTCTGCACCCGGGACTCGCGGTTCCGGATCGTGCAGCAGGACAACGCGGGTCTCGGACCGGCGCGGAACACCGGCGTCCGGCACGCGCAGGGGGAGTATCTGACCTTCGTCGACAGCGACGACCTGGTCACCCGGCACGGCTTCCAGAAGCTCGTCCGCGCGCTCGACCGGACCGGCTCCGACTTCGCCGGCGGTAACGCGCGGCGGTTCAACAACAGCTCCGGCGTCCGGCCGTCCTGGCTGCACCGCCAGCCGTTCATGCGGGACCGGTTCGCCACCCACGTCTCCGAGGTGCCCGACCTGGTCCTGGACCGGATGGTCTGGAACAAGGTCTACCGACGGTCCTTCTGGGACGAGCACGGCTACGAGTTCCCCGCCATCCGGTACGAGGACTACCCGGTCACCCTGCAGGCGCACCTGGACGCCGTCACCGTCGACACCATCGCCGCACCGGTCTACTACTGGCGCGAGCGGGAGTCCGGTGAGTCGATCACCCAGCAGAAGTTCCAGCTCGGCAACCTCCAGGACCGGGTCACCTCGGCCGGACTGGTGATGGACCTGGCCGACAACGCACTGCCGGCGATCCGGAGCAAGCTGCACGCACACTTCACCCAGATCGACCTGCTGACGCTGATGATGGCGTTCGGTGCAGTTCCGGAAGGCGAGGAGCAGGCCCTGGTCGACCTGGCCGGTAGTCTGCTCGGTCGGCTGGACCCGGCCGCGCTGGAGCGTGCACACCGTTACGACCGGATCCAGCACGCCGCACTGCGCGCCGGAGACGTCGACCTGCTCCGGCGGCTCGCCATCTTCCGCGAAGAGGGCGGACTGCGCGGCGGTGCCCGCGTCCTCCCGCGCCCGCGGAAGCGCAAGCAGTACGTCTACAACTACCCAGGCCTGTACGACGGCGCCGTGTCGCCCGAGCTGTACCGGGTGGCCGAGCAGGACCTGACGCTGGCAACGAGCGTCCGCGAGGTCAGCTGGGTCAACGGCAAGCTATCCGTCAAGGGCACTGCTGAGATCAAGCATCTGGCGATCTGCGAGTCGTCCAGCCTGCGCATCGACCTGGTGATCGCGGGACTGCCGTATCCGCTGCAGGTCCGCCGGTACGACGCCACTGACCTGCACGGGGATACCAGTCGGGTCGGGTTCGAGGTGGTGCTCGATGAGGACCTGCTGGCCCGATGCACGGCCGGTCCGGCGCATTTCGACGTACAGCTGAAGTTGGGGCGGTTGCGGCGCCGGGACAAGCTCCGCGGCCAGGCTGCGGGCAGTCCGGGCTGGCCGCCCGGTGCGTGGATCTCCCCGACCAGCTGGGTTCAGCCCGGTCCCGGCAAGGACGGGTGCTTCGCCGTACGGCGGCTGTCCGACCCCTGCCGGTTGACGTCGATCGAGCACACGCCGGACGCGCTCGTGCTGCACGGGCGGTCGTCGTTCGATGAGCCCTCGTTGTTCGTCACCCGACCGGTGTCGGGTGGTGAGGAGCAGGTACCGATCAAGGTGGACGGGCGCGACTTCACTGCCTGGCTGCCGATCGGACCGATCCTGGCGGAGACCAATCCGGACGATCCGTTCAGCCAGCGGACCACGCGCGCCTTCCGGCTTCGCGGTCCGGCCGGTGAGGAGAAGCTGCTGCTGTGGACGGCCGGCGAGCGCGCGATGTCGCACGCCGAGCGCGGTCGGGTCGTCACGATGACCCGCTCGACCGGCGGGTACGTCAACCTGCACGAGTCACCGATCCGCTTCGCCGCGACGGCTGTAGTTGCTGCGGGCAACATGTTGGTCGCGCGAGGACCGGACTGGGGCGAGGTGTCGTTCGCCTGGCGGCGCTTCCTGCCGGGCAGCGACGACTATGTGGAAGTGCCGGCGCGGCGGAGTTTCTCGGACGACGGCTGGTCGGCCGTGGTCGATCTGGACGCGCTGGTCCCGGTTGTCGACCCGACGGTTGAGCGACGAGTGTCGGTCGACCCGACTGCCTCGCTGGCCGACTGGATCCTGTTCGCGGTTACACATGACGGCTCGGCCCACGCCGTACAGTGCGAGCCCTTCCTGTGCAGCCGGCTGCCGCTGGTGGTCCGCAGTGGCACGCACTCGCTCGCCGTACGGCCGCATGCGGGCACTCTGCACGTGGAGGTGCGCTGATGCATCACCACAACCACTACTACGGGCAGGCGCACATCCTGGCGCGCTATGCCGGCCTGGAGTACGACCAGCCGCCGCGGCTGCGTGGATACCTGCAGCACGGCTGGAACATCGGCTGTGGCTGGAATCCGGTGCACGAGTTCTACGACGGCGCGTGGCGGTTCACCTGGAGCGATGCGCCGCGGCGGCGCGGCCATGCGCTCGGCCGGCGGAACTACCACAGCATTGGTGCGCCGTTCCTGTACCTGCTCGACCTGGTGCCTCCTCCTGTTGAGGTCGAGCGTGAGGGCACGCTGTGGTTCCTCTTCCATGGCTGGGAGGGCGGCAAGATCCACGGCGACCACCAGCGGCTGATCGACGAGATCCGCGAGACCGAGCCCGGTCCGGTGACGTTCAGCCTGTACTACACGGAGTACGAGCGGCCCGAAGTACGCCAGTACTACGAGGACGCCGGCTTCCGGGTGGTGTCGTTCGGGCGGCGTGGGTTCTCCTACGAGGGCACCGACAAGCAGTTCCTCTACAAGCAGCTGGCCGAGCTGCGCAAACACAAGCGCGTTGCGGCCAACCGGCTCTCCACCGCCATCTTCTACGGCGTCGCCGCCGGCTGCGAACCAGCCGTGTACGGCGACCCGATGGAGATGGACGGTGAGAACCCACTGTTCGGTGGGCAGAGCCGGATCGAGCGACTGTGGCCGGAGATGCTCGGTACGTCGATCGACCTGGAGGCGGCCCGAGCGACCACCGACCTGGAGCTCGGCAAGGACTGGATGATGCCGGCCGCGGAACTGCGGATGCTGTTCGATTGGAGAGAGCGTGTCTGAGGTTCTGGTGGTCCGTGGTGAGATGCAGCCCTGGACCGATCACACGACGCGTCAGCCGGTGCTCGCTGCGCTCCTGACCGACGTGATCCCGGCCAACCGCCGGACGCTGATTCTCGGGCCGCACTCTCCACTGCTGATCGAGTCCGTGCTCGCCCACTCGGCCGACGTCACCATTCTGGTCCGCTCCGTCTCCGACGCTGAGCAACTGACCGAAACGTTCGGCCCTTGCCTGCATGTGGTCGCCGGTGCGCTGGACGGTCTGCGGACTGTCGCTGCTGCCCAGCCCACTCTGTTCGAGGTAGCGACTGACGGTGTGGCGCCTTTTGAGGTAGTGATCGCGGCAGACGGCTTGGACCGCGTCCTCGGCTACGACAGCGAGCACCTGAACTGGACCGAGCGCCTGGCTGCGCTGCACGCACTCACAGCACCGGACGCCGTCGTCGTACTGGGCCTACGCAACGAGTTCGGCCTGCTGAACCTCCTGGACCGCCGCCCACC
>NZ_SMKA01000429.1 GCF_004348455.1 Kribbella albertanoniae | reverse complement strand
CCCCAGGGTGGGCGGGGTTTGGCGGCGGCTACGTCTTCCAGGGCGGCGTGGATGATCGGGGCGATGTCCAGGTCCGCGGACTCGAGCAGGTTCTCCAGGGCGAAGGAGACGTGGGCGAGGGTGTCCAGGTACGGCGCGAAGATCTCGGGGCAGTCGGGGTTCTCGAGGATGGAGAAGCGGTCGGTGAGGCGGGCGATCACCGCTTTGCGGAGGGCGGCGTACGTCGAGGCCGTGGTACTGGTCGAGTCCATCCGGCGATCCCAGCCGAGGAGTTCGGTGCGCAGGGCAACGGCTTCGGTGGAGAGGCCTGCGGAGGGGAGCCGGTCGAGGATGCTTGCGGCGGAACCGAGGTAGGTGTCGGTGTGGATGGTCGGCATGTCGCCGACCGACCAGTCGGAGCGCTTGGCCAGCAGTTCCTGGATGCGGTTCGTTCGATGGGGTGCTGCGAACTCGACGCCGAGTGGGGCCGCGATCTCGCGCGCGTTCGCCATCGCGACCGGGCCGGTGACCTCCTCCCGCGGCATCGGGAGCCAGCCGTCCCACGCGAAGGCGGCGTCCCAGGCCGGTACGACGCGCAACGAGTTGGCCTGGTGGCGTTGCGGGACCACGCCCGCGACCCGGTGCAGCAGCCCGCCGGAGGTGTCGGCGGCCATGACGACGTTGACCGGTTCGACCCAGGCCTCCAACGCCACGTCGATCTCGGCAACGGTCGTTGCCTTCAGCAACCGAGGGAGCACCTCGAAGCCGAGTCGTTTGAGGACGCGTGGTGGGTAGCGCAGGCTGAGGGTCTGGCCGGCGTGGTCGACGATGATCGGGCCGCGCTCGGTCTCGATCACGTCGATCGTGACCGGATCCGCGCCCAGGACCTCGATGACCTCGGTGTGCCGGGATGCAGGCTGCCAACCGTCGGCGCCGAGCGCTTCGACCGATGATTCGGTCCGGCGGAGTTGTTCGGCGTACAGGTCCTGGTAGTCGGCTGTGGCGTTGGTGATTGCCCAGGCCACCTTTCCGGCGTGGCCGAAGTGCGCGATGCCGGGGATGCCGGGGACGGCCAGGCCGAGTACGTCGTACGACGGGCAGGTGAGCCGGATCTGCTGATACACGCCCGGGTGCTCGACGTACCGGTGCGGGTCGCCGGCGATGATCGCCTGGCCGGTGACGGTGGCCGAGCCGGGGATCAGCCAGCCGTTGCTGCCGGAGGCGCCCGGTCCTTCGGAGGTGAACAGTTGGAGGTACTCCTCGCCGAGGCGCTGCGCGACATGGGTGCGCCACAGCTTGCCCGGGAAGCCCGCGAACAGGATGTGCACGGTGAGCCAGATCCCGAGCGGCGTCCACGGTTCCCACTCGCCAGGCGTCAGGCCGGTCTGCGCGAACTCGGGCGCCTCGGCTGACGGCAGTGCTGAGTTCACGCCATCGACGTACGCCGTGACCCAGGCGCGGGTGTCGTCGTCGAGTGCGTCGAAGCACTGCTGGGCGGTGTCCGCGAGCCGAGCTTGCCGGGCGAACGTGTCCCACGGCAGTGCGTCCGGGCCGAGGAAGGAGGCGGTCGTCCCGTTCAAACGATGCCGGGCGTACTCGAGTTGCCAGGCGCGGTCGTGGGCGGTGGTCGCGCCTTGGAGGTGAACGAGGCTGAGCGGATCACCGGCCTGCAGGTGGGGAACGCCGTACGCGTCGCGGGTCACCTGAGGATTCACGCACTGCCTCGCTTAAGTTAGGGTAGCCTTAGTTACGTCATTAACTTAGAAACCTGGCTCGCGCAGCCAACCTATGGACTGAACGCGACCCGCCGCAACGACAATTGCCAGGAGGTACGCCGTGGGGCACGGCTGGGAAGGTGCGGTCCTCAAGCTGTTCCGCGGGAAGGATTTCGTCTTCACCGTGACGGGTGCCGAGGACGTCACCGAGCGATACCGCCGGGTGCACTTCACCGACGGCGGGCTGCTCGCGGCGATCGGGGTGCATCCGACCATGTGGGTGCGGCTGTGGTTCGACAAGAACGGCAAGCCGCATCAGCGCGCGTACACACTGGTCGATCCGGATGTCGAGAAGGGCACGTTCAGCATGGAGTTCGCGCTGCACGAGGGGTGTGCGAGCGACTGGTCGCTGAAGGCTCAGTCCGGCGACACGATCGATGCGACCGTCCAGGGGACGGGTTTCGAGATCCCGGATCCGCTACCCGGCCGGATGCTGGTGATCGGTGCGCCGGCGTCGTTGCCGGCGATCAACTCGCTGCTCGCGGTGGCGCCGAAGGTGCCCGCCACGATCTGGTTCGAGACCACGCATGAGGGCGATCGCGAGCTTCCGTTCCGGGTCGATCCCGAGCGGCACGAGATCCGCAATCTGGCGAGCCAGGAGTTCGTCGACGGGGTCAAGAGCGAGCTGCCGGGGTTCATCGACGACCCGGCCGGCGCGTTCGTGTGGATCGCCTGCGACACCCGGATGACGCGGGCGCTCACGTCGTACGTCATCAAGGAACTCGAGGTGCCCAAGCATCGGGTGAAAGCCCTTGGCTACTGGCGTGTCACCTGAACTACCGTGACCCGGGTGATCACCGCACTCGACCTCACGGACCGTGCTCTAGCCGAGCGGGTGCTGACGATTCAGCATGCCGCGTACGCCGTCGAGGCCGAGCTGATCGGCTTCGAGGGGATCCCGCCGTTGCAGGAGGATCTGGCCGGGCTGATGGCGTCCACCGAACACTGGCTCGGCCGGTACGACGGTTCGCGCCTGGTCGGCGCGGTTGCCTACGAACTCGAGCCCGGCGTGGTCGAGATCAGCCGGCTGATCGTCGACCCGGCCCACGCCCGCCGCGGCCACGGCCGAGCCCTGCTCGACCACCTCGACGAGCTGGAACCACGCCCGGTCAGCCGCGTCTCCACCGGCAGCCTCAACACCCCGGCCGTGAACCTCTACACCTCACGCGGCTACCGAGTGCGCTCCCGCATCGAGGTCGCCCCGGGGGTCGAGATCGCGCAGTTCGAACGCTCTGTTAATTACTAACCACTATCTGTATCCTCCTCGGTGAAAACCTTCATTTCCGGTACCGCCCCACTGGAGGATGAGATGGTCAGACGTGTTGTCGTTGGTTTGGTGGCCTTGGCAGTTGCCGGTCTGGCGCTGCTGGCTCCGACCCAGAATTCGCAAGCCGATGAGCTCGCCGGGCCGACCGCGGCCCAGCTGAAGGCCCGCGCCGGCGGGTGTGAGACGCAGTTGTCGAACGGGAACTACGCGCACGACTCCGGCGGATCGCGCACGGTCGCGGTCTGCCGGTCCGGCGATGCCGTGCATTGGACCGCCGATTTCGATGTGGACTGCGACGGTCAGCGGACCACGCAGTGCAACGAGAACACCGATCCCTCGTTCCAGCCGAACACCTCGTGGAACCAGTCCGACGGCCGGCCACTCAACAGCGCCGGGCTGCCGTTCATCGTCGTACCGCTGTCGAGCACGATCTGGAACTTCCGAACCGCCGGGATCGACGGTGCGACCGTGGCCGCGGTCGTCTACGGCGACAAGGTCGCGTACGCCGTCGTGGGTGATCAGGGCCCGACCGGGATCATCGGCGAGGGGTCGTACAAGCTGGCCCAGCAACTCGGGATCAACCCGAACCCGTCCTCCGGCGGCGTGTCCGGCGCGGTCGTCACGTACATCCTGTTCCCCGGCGTCTCGTCGGTCCCGATCGAGAACCAGACCGATGCCCTCACGAAGGGGGAGGCGGCCGCCACCGCATTCGTGAACAGCACCCAGACCTGTGCATCCACCAATCTG
Organism: Kribbella albertanoniae; assembly: GCF_004348455.1. Lineage (GTDB taxonomy): Bacteria > Actinomycetota > Actinomycetes > Propionibacteriales > Kribbellaceae > Kribbella > Kribbella albertanoniae. Next base: position 600 of record NZ_SMKA01000429.1, on the reverse strand, counting down.
GACTTCACGGCGTACCCAGCTCTGCAAGCGGGTTCGACCGGTGGCGCGGTCCGGGCTGCGCAGTGTCTGCTCGGTGGTACGCCCAGCGGAACCTTCGACGCGCCCACAACCGATGCAGTCAAGGCGTTCCAGACCCGAGTCGGCCTCCCCGCCGACGGCCTGATCGGCGCCAAGACCTGGACCGCCCTACTGTCTGCCGGCGATCAACCGACGATCCGCAACGGCTCCACCGGTACGGCGGTCCGCCGCCTGCAACGGTCCTTGACCGCAGCCCTCGGCCGAACCGTCATCATCGACAGCCAGTTCGGCCCAGCCACCGAAACCGCCGCCAAGGACTACCAACGAACCCGAGCCCTCATCGTCGACGGCGTAGTAGGCCCAGTCACCTGGACCGCCCTCCAATCCGGCAAGTAGCCGGCCGACCACACCACCTGATATCAGCTCCTGATGCCCCTTCTCAGGTCGTATACGAGCTGAGAAGGGGCAACACGGACGGATATCAGCTCGTGTTGTCGGGCGGGGTTCTGTACGCCGACCACCACCCGGCCTCCGACTCACCCGGCCTCCGCCTCCAGGCCCACCCGGTCTCCGGCTCACCCG
>NZ_SMKA01000428.1 GCF_004348455.1 Kribbella albertanoniae | reverse complement strand
GTCGCGTTCGGTGGGGGCTGTGGGGCTGGCGGATGTTCGGCGGTTGTGGCCTCAGGTGTTGGAGGCTGTGAAGGTCAAGCGGCGGTTCGCGTGGATCATGCTGAGCCAGAATTCGCAGGTCATCGCGGTCGATGATCAGACGTTGACGCTGGGGATGGTGAATGCCGGGGCGCGGGAGAGTTTCGCGCGGTCCGGGAGTGACGAGATTCTGCGGGAGGCCATGATCGACACGATCGGGCTGAACCGGCGGATCGAGGCCGTGGTTGACCCATCCGCTGATCCTGGTGCGGGCGGTGGTGGAGTTGCGGCGCCGCGTGCTGGTGGGCCGCAGGGCGGAGCAGGTTCGCCCGCGCCTGGTGGATCCGGCGCTCCCGCGGGTGGCGGAGGTCCGGCCGGCGCGAGCGGTGACTTCGGTGGCGGTGGCACTGCCCCAGGCACAACCGTTGATGCTCTTGGTGGTGCGAATGCAGGCGGGGGAGGTGGGTCTGCGGCGGGTGACGTCGCGTCGGGTCCCGCTGCCGCCGGGACTGGAGCGGGAGGGGTCGGCGCTGGGCCGAACGGTGGCCTGGGGGCCGGCTCGAACGCTGCGCTGAGCGATGGCGCGAATGGCGGGCCGAGCGCTGGTCTGAGCGGTGGCGCGAACGTCGGCCCGAATGCTGGCGTGGGCGCCGGTTCGAACGGCGGGCCGAGCGGTGGCGCGAACACCGGTTCGAAGGCTGGCCCGGGTGGCGGTGGTGTCGCCGGTGCGGGTGCTCGTTCGGGTGGCTGGGGCGACGAGCCGGGGGCGGTTGCCCTGCAGGAGCCGCCAGACTCGGAGTACGACGTACCGGAGTCGGAGGCGTGGGAGCAGAGTGCGCCGGCGCCTGCGGAGGTAGCGGTCAGCACTGAGGGTGAGGATCGGAAGCAGCAGGCTGCTAGTAAGCGGCGGGCGGCTGAGGCTGCGGTCGCGGCTGAGCAGGCTCGGCGTAGTGCGGCTGCGCCGGTGGTCGAGGCCAAGGCGTTGACGCCGGAGGAAGAGGCGGACGCTATTGGTGAGGACGATGTGGTGCTCGAGGAGGACTCGCGTTCGCACACCGATCTGCTGCGGGACACGTTGGGCGCTGAGATCATCCTGGAAGAGACCAACGGGTCCAGGTGAGGCGACACCTCGTCGTGTGAGCATCGTGGAGTGCCTATCGATGAGCAGGTCTTTGTTGCGTTCGTTCTGACCACGTTGCTGGCGATGGTGGTTCCGGGGCCGGACATGTTGTTCGTGCTGGGCTGTGGGATCCGCGGTGGTGCTCGGGCCGGGGTGCTGGCCACGGCTGGGGTTGCCACCAGCGAGATCATTCATGTGGCGTTGGCGGCAGCTGGGCTGGTGGCGTTGTTCGCCGCGGTGCCAGCTGCCTTCACGGTGACGCGGATCCTGGGCGGCGCCTATCTGGTGTTTATGGGGATCCAGCTGATCCGTAAGCGGGGTAAGGGCTTTGACGAGAGTGCGGAGACGGCAGGTGTGTCCGGTCGGCGGGCGTACTCGATGGGGCTGCTGACCAATCTGATCAATCCGAAGATGGTGACGTTCACGCTGGCGTTCCTGCCGCAGTTCGTCGACCCGGCGCGTGGTGCGATCTGGGTGCAGTTCGCGATCCTCGGGGCGGTGCTGGTCGCGCTCGAGTTCCTGGTGGACGGAGCGGTCGGGGTGACAGCCGGGCGGATCGGGGGCTGGCTGCGGACCCGGGAGAAGGCCCGGCGGCGGCTTGATGCGACCACGGGTGGACTGTTCATCGGACTCGGTGCCCGGCTGGCGTTGCAACGCTGATTGTCCACCAGGTGTGCACAGCATCTGTGGATAACCAGCGCGGGTTTTCACAAGTTCCACAGGGGTGTGGACGAAGATGTTCACAGCCCTGTGGAAAACTTGGGGAGACTGGTCGGTTTCCAGGGGATCGAGGTGTTGTCGGCCCGACCGGCTAGGGTTGGTCGGGAATTCCGGCTCGACGAGGAGATCGCGTGTTCGACGGTGGCGGTGCTGGCGGTTTCGACATGTCCAACCTGCTTGCGCAGGCTCAGGCCATGCAGGACCAGCTGATGAAGGCCCAGGCCGACCTGGAGACCCAGGAGGTCGAGGGGTCTGCGGGTGGCGGGCTGGTGGCTGCCGTGGTGTCGGGGACGGGTGAGCTGCTCCGCCTGGACATCAAGAAGGAAGCCGTCGACCCCGAAGACACCGAGACGCTGGCCGATCTGATCGTGGCCGCGGTCCGGGATGCCTCGGAGAACGCGAAGACCGCCGCCGCCCAGGCGATGGGCCCGCTGGCCGGTGGCCTGCCCGGTTTCGGCGGCGACGCAGTGCCTGGTGACGCTGCGGGCCCGCAACTCCCGGGCGGCAGCATCGGTTTCAGCAACCCGTCCGGTCCGCCCGGCCAGAACCCGGTCTGACGTGTACGAGGGGGCCGTTCAGGACCTCATCGACGAGCTCGGCCGGTTGCCGGGAGTCGGTCCGAAGTCCGCCCAGCGGATCGCGTTCCACCTGCTGGCGTCCGACGAGACCGACGTACGGCGACTGGCGCATGTGCTGGTGCAGGTGAAGGAGAAGGTCAAGTTCTGCGAGATCTGCGGCAATGTCGCGGAGGAGCCGCAGTGCCGGATCTGCCGGGACCCGCGCCGCGACCTGAGTCTGATCTGCGTGGTCGAAGAGGCCAAGGACGTGGTCGCGATCGAGCGGACCCGCGAGTTCCGCGGCCGCTACCACGTGCTCGGCGGGGCGATCTCGCCGATCGAGGGGATCGGGCCGGACGAGCTGCGGATCAAGGAACTGCTGCAGCGGCTGGCCGGTGGCGAGATCATGGAGATCATCCTCGCCACCGATCCGAACCTCGAGGGTGAGGCGACGGCGACGTACCTGAGCCGCTTGCTGCGGCCCATGGGCTTGCGCGTGACCCGATTGGCTAGTGGACTTCCAGTAGGCGGTGACCTCGAGTACGCCGACGAGGTCACACTCGGACGGGCGTTTGAAGGGCGACGATCGATCGATGACTGAATCAACCGATATGGCAGAGCGCACGCTGAGCATCGGCTCGGACGACCTGACCGAGTTCGCGGAACAGATCGCGGATCAGGTGCAGAGCTTCCTGATCTCGGTGCGCGACATCGCCGCGCAGCCGGACGAGGACGGTGTGGACGAGGGGCTCGCCTCGCTGCCGTACCTGCTGCTCGAGGTCAGCCAGCTGCTGCTGGCCGGCGGCCGGCTGGGTGCCTTCGAGGACTTCGTCCCGGAGGAGCGCTTCGAGTCCGACGCGGGCCCGGATCCGGACCTGGACGCGATGCGGGACCGGCTGGCGGTGCTCTTCGAGGGCCTCGACGAGTACGCCGAGGTCTTCGACCCGTATGCCGCACCGCCGGAGATCACGGTGAACCGGCTCTCCGACGACCTGACCGCGATCGCGACCGACCTCGTGCACGGCCTGGCGCACTACGAAGAGGGCCGGATCGTCGAGGCGCTGTGGTGGTGGCAGTTCTCCTACGTCTCCACCTGGGGTGCGGCCGCGAGTGCCGTGCTGCGGGCGATCCAGTCGCTGATCGCGCACGACCGGCTGGAGCCGGCCCACGACCCGGAGACCGAGGCCACCGACCGCGAGTTGGTCGAGGTCGCCGAGGAAGCCGTCCAGCGCCGGTAATCCGCGAGACATCGGGAACAATGTCCGGATGTCCGTTTATGAAGTGATCCGGCGGCTGCCCGACCTCGAGCAGGTCCGCCGGGTCAGCCGCGCGCTCGCCGTCCTCGATCTGATCCTCGGCGGGGATGATGACATCCTGCCGTTCTTCGCGTTCGACTCACGTTGGTCGTCGACCGAGGAAGCCGCGTTGATGCGCGACGGCTCGGGGAACGAGTACTCGATCGTGTTCTCCGCCGAGGGCGCTTTCGCCTTCGGGTTCGACCACGAGTCACCGATGTCGCCGTGGGCCAACGGCATGCACCTCTGGCCCGGGCTGGTGGACGGCGTACCGGCGGTCTTCGACGCCGCGCTCCACGAAGCGGCGTTCTGCGATCAGGGTGTTCCGCGCGCGACGGTCTGCTTCTGGCGGACCGTGACCGACGACGCCTGGCGATGCGGCCCGGTGGAGGTCAACCGGGACGGGGCGAACTACCTGTTCGAGCTCCTGGCCGACGGCCGCCCGGAGGCCTACCTGTCGTTCGCCGAGGACTACTTCGGCGTCAAGCTGGAGATCGAGCCGATCCGCCACGTCTACGCCCTGATGCCGCTCACCGAGTACGTCGTGACGTCGCTGAACCGCGAACGCCGCCTGGCCGACCTCGCCGACGGCATCGCCGAAATCGGCTACCCACGCTCCTAACCGAGGTCCGCCCAACCGGTCCGGACGACCGGCGGGCGGCCGCACGAGCTCACGCTCGAGCCCACAGAGCCTCCCATCTCATGGGTTACCCCATCAGAAGCCCTGTGTCAACCCGCCTTCTGTTCGGTGGGGTTGAGGACGCGTTGGAGGGCGTTGTGCTGATCGGGGTTGTAGGCGGTGCTGTTTTGCCAGCAGTGCCAGATGACGAACAGCCA
>NZ_SMKA01000427.1 GCF_004348455.1 Kribbella albertanoniae | reverse complement strand
GGGGACCTCAGAGGACGGGGCGGGGGTGCCAGGTGGTCAGGGTGACCGAGAGGGTGGCGATCGTTGGTTCGGGGAGGACGGAGACCCGGGTCGCGAGTTCGTGCGGCGGGATGTGCCGGGCGCTCGGCGTCATCAGCACCAGCTGCTCCACCGCGGTTCGATCGAGGCGCATCGGCTCCGCGATCACCTCGCGGCCGGTTTCGACGAAGGTCCCACCGAGGGCGTCCTGCAGGCGCCGCTCCTTGTCCTGGTCGACCGACACCATCCCCAGTACGCCGATCAGCTCCTCCAGGTGCTCCGGATTCGGAGTCACCACCAGCAGCACGCCATCCGGGCGCAGGATCCGAGCCATCTCGGTCGCGTTCCGCGGGGCGAACACATTCAGCACCACCTGGGCCGCGCCGTCCACCACGGGCAGCTCGCGCCAGGCATCACACACCACCGACCCGATCCGCGGATCCACCTTGGCGGCCCGGCGAGCGGCGTACCGGGAGACGTCGAGAGCGAGCCCGGGCCGCGATCTGCCGGTGACGCCGGACAGGTAGTAGCCGGTCCCGGCGCCGACCTCGACGACCAGTTCGTCGCTGTCCGGCTGCAGGTACTCGGCCGCGCGCAGGATCAGCGCGTCCCGGATCGGGGCGTAGTGACCGCCACCCAGGAACACCGTCCGGGCGCCGATCATCCCGGCCGAGTCGCCCTCGATCCCATTCGATGCCGAGGGCAACAGGTTCAGGTACCCCTGCTTGGCCAGGTCGTACGCATGCCCCTGCGCACACCGCGCCGTCCGGCCGGTCAGCGCCAACGCATCGGCACAGACCGGACAGCGCAGTACGGCGACCAGGTCGGGATCCACCGGCCTATTGTCGGTCAGACGATGTCGCGACTGGTGATCCGGGCCCACGCCGCGCAGTAGAACACGGCCAGGTAGCCGGCCTGCAGGAGCAGGTTGCGGCCGATCGCGTCCCAGTACGGCGGGTCGCGGAGCAGGTCGGCGAACGACGTCCAGCCGTACATCAGCAGCCACGGATGGATCACGTCGATCTGCGGGATCGCCGACAGGATGCCGAGCACGATGAACGTGCCGAAGGTGGCTGCCATCGCTGCCAGCGGGGTCGAGGTCAGCGAGGACACGAACAGCCCGATGCCGGCCAGGCCCATCAGCGAGAGCGCAATCACCACCGCGATCGCCAGCGCCCGGAGCAGCCCTTCCCCCAGCGAGATGGTCGACCCGGACAGCAGCAGCACATCGCCGACCGGGAAGAGCACGAAGCCGACGATCAGCCCGGCGACCCAGATCGTGAACGTCGCGGCCAGGCAGAAGATCGCCAGCGCGACCATCTTCGCGGCCAGCAACCGGGATCGCCCGGCCGGTGCGGTGAGCAGGTTCCGCAGGGTGCCGAGGCTCGACTCACCGGCCAGCGACTCCCCCGAGATCACAGTCACCGCGGTCGGCAGGAAGAACGGCAGCGAGAGCCCGAGGCTGGCCACGATCAGGAACAACCCGTTCCCCGCGACCTGGCCGAGGAATCCTTCGGCGCCGCCTTCGGCCCCGGAGAGCTTGATCGCGACCCCGATCATCACCGGCACCGCGGCGAGCACGGCCAGCAGCACCCAGGTGCGGGCGCGGCCGAAGACGAGCTGCAGCTCCGATTTGAACAATGCCAGCGTGTGCCGGCCCGCGCTGGGCCTTGCGACGACTGGGCTGTCCGCAAGTGCGCTACTCGGCGACATCGAAACCCTCCCCGGTGAGCGCGACGAAGGCTTCTTCGAGGCTGGGACGCTCCAGGCCGAAACCGTGGATGCGGACATCCGCGGCAACCAGCCCCGCGGCGAACTTGTCGATCGGCAACTCCCCCGCGTCACCCTCGACGGTCTCCCCGACCGTCCGTAGGTCGGTCACTCCGAGACTCTTCAGGGTCTCGGCGGCCTTGGTGACATCCGGTGTCCGGACGACCAGCCGCGGCCGCAGCTCGGAGCGCAGCTCGGCCATGCTGGACTGACGGATCAGGCGGCCGCGGCTCATCACCGCGGCATGTGTGCAGACCTGCTCGACCTCGGCCAGCAGGTGGGTCGAGGTGAAGATCGTGGTGCCGTCGTCCGCCAGCTCGCGGATCAGGTTGCGCACCTCACGGGTGCCCTGCGGGTCGAGGCCGTTGGTCGGCTCGTCGAGCACCAGCAGGTCCCGGCGTTGCATCAGGGCGACCGCGATCGCCAGTCGCTGCTTCATCCCGAGCGAATACGCCCGGACCTTCTTGCCTGCGGCGTTCGAGAGGCCGACCCGCTCGAGCGCCTCACCAGCCCGGACCTTGCGGGTCCGCGGGTCCGCCGTACGGTCGGCAGCGTCGAAGCGGAGCAGGTTCGCCACACCGCTCCAGAACGGATAGAACGCCGGGCCCTCCACCAGCGCGCCGACCCGCGGCAATACCTGCAACTGCGCCTTCGGCATCGGCTGCCCGAGCAACTCGACCTCGCCCGAAGTCGGCGCGATCAGGCCGAGCACCATCCGGATCGTGGTGGTCTTACCGGACCCGTTCGGCCCGAGAAACCCGAAAACACTCCCCGCCGGCACCTCGAGGTCAACGGCATCCACCGCGACCTGCCCACCCCGGAACCGCTTGGTCAGCCCCCTCGTGACGAGGGGGCTCCCTGTCGTCTCTGTCACGGTCAGCGAGGCGCCTTGGCTGCGGCGTCCTGCAGGGTCTGCGGGGTGACCAGGCCGGCGAAGACTCTGCCGTCGTCCGTGATCAGTGCGTTGACCATCTTGCTGGTCACGATCTTGCCCTTGCCCCACGAACCTTCGACCGTCTGCGCACCGGCGAGGAACTGGTCCACCGGTCCACCGTTACCGGTCAGCTTCACGCCGCGGACCATCACCACGGAGCTCCAGCCTTCACCGAGCACGGTCGGCTCGTTCGCCGTACCAGGCTTCTTGCCGTTCTCCGGCTTGGCCTCCGGCTTGCTCGGGAGGCCCTTCGGGACGTCCGGGCGGGTCGTCGGGGCCTTCGGCTGGGTCACCTCGACACCCTTCGGCGGGGTGAACGCGAACGTGCTCGCGGACGGTACGGCGAAGGAGACATCGGTGAAGCCGATCTCCACCGCCGGGTCCGTGCCGGTCCTCGGCAGGACGCTCACCTGCAGCGGGATCCAGGTCTTGGAGTCCACGGCCAGGGTCACGGAGCCGACCGTCGTCTTGTCCGTCTTCGGAGTCAGCCGCAGCTTGTAGGCGTCTCGCCCGGCGACCTTCTCGGTGCCGCTGACGTCGACCTTCGTGGTCGGGTCGATCGCGTCCAGGAACTGCTTGGCCACGTCCTGCGGATTGTACGACTGCGGTGCCTTCTTCTCCGGCTTACCGCTCGACTTGTGCTCGGGGAGCTGCAGTTTGACGGCCTCGCGCTTGCCCGAGTCGTAGGCCCAGGCGGACTTGCCGTCCGTCGTCCAGACCCGCTCGGCCATGTTGTCGAGCACCGAGACCCGCGCCTTGTCCGGTGCCGCGAACGCGACCCGGGCGGTGTGCTCACCGCTCAGCATCTCGGTCACCGTGCCGCTGGCGGAGTCGCTACCGCCGGTCACACCGGGTAGTGCCGGCAGCCCGAGGTCCGCGGACGAGTGCACCGTGCCACTCAGTCCGTCGACCTTCGCGGTCTGCACCTTTGCCAGCAACTCCTGTGCGGAGATGTCGGGCAACTTTGGCGAGGCATCGGCGACCACTGGCCCGAGCGTCCCCACTCCGGCCACCAAAGCCACTGCTGAAACCGGAACCAACCACCGTCGACTGCGCTGCGCTGCACCCATGTCCTCAAGACTCGCACCGGCAGCAAGCCCAGCCAAGGGTCTTCGGGGTCAGTTCACCCGAAAGAGTGAGCCCGTCGTACTACCTGGGTAGTACGACGGACCCGATTGCAGTGGATCAGCGGCTCTGCAGCGCGTCCAGCGCGACCGTCATCGCGGCGGCGACCCGGAAGTCGACCCGCTGGTCCTGCACCGAGACGCGGTACCGGTCCCGGATCGACATCTTCCGCTCGACCGACAGGATCGTCTGCTGGTTCGCGTTGTCGGTGAAGTCGAAGTGGAAGATGAACGGCAACGGGATCTCACCGATGAACGGGACGAAGTCCCAGACCCGGCGCAGGATCGCGATCCCGGCGCTCCGCTCGGTCCCGGACGCCTCGAACCCGGCCCCGGTCAGCTGCCAGCTCGACCGCAGCAGGCTCTTGCCGAACTCCTTCTTGAACCAGCCGATCTGCTGCCCGCTCGCGTCGAACACGTCGTACCCCGAACCGAGGTCGATCCGCTTCCGCGCCTTGAACGAGAACACCACCTGCGACTTGGTGTCGTCGGTGTAGAACGTGACTTCTTCCTTGAACGCCATCCGCTTCTGCTGCGCGAACGCGAGCAGCGGTCCGTCGGACCCGTCCGGGTTGGTCGTGATCAGCTCGTACTTGTTGGCCATCAGCGTGATCCGCTGCTTCATCGAGAAGGCGGGCACGTACATGGATCCCCCACTGGGTGGCACAGTCATGCGGAGGAGTGTGGCAGCTCCCCCGGCTCATCCCGCAATCGAACCC
>NZ_SMKA01000426.1 GCF_004348455.1 Kribbella albertanoniae | reverse complement strand
GGGGGTCGGTGGGGTCGAAGAAGAGTTCGGCGGGGTCGTAGCCGGGTTTGCGGTGGATTTCGACTGCTCGGGCGAAGTCGGGGGCTCGGGCGTCGTCGAGCCAGTAGTAGTAGGTGAACCACGAGTCCGGTTCCGAGACGATGACCAGTTCGCCGGCGCGTTCGTGGTCGAGGCCGTGGCGTTTCTTGCCTTCGGCATCCAGTACTTCGGCGACCCCCGGCAGCCCGGACAACAGCTTCGCAACAGCGTCGAGGTCAGCGGGATCGCGCACATAAACATGGGCGATCTGATGATCGGCAACCGCAAACGCGCGAGAGGCAAACGGGTCGAGGTACTCCATCCCGTCCTGCGTATGCACCTCCAGCAAACCCTCCCGCCGCAGCAGGCGGTTCACGTCGACCGGTCGGCTGACATCGGTGATGCCGTACTCCGACAGCACAACAACCGTGGCATCACGCGCAGCCGCATCGTCGAGCAGCGGCGCCAGTACGGCGTCCAACTCGATCGCTGCCCGCGTTGCCTCGACGGACGAAGCGCCGTACCGCTGCAGGTCGTAGTCCAGATGCGGCACATAGGTCAGCAGCAGGTCCGGCGAATCCGTCGCGAGGATGTCGCAGGCCGCATCGACGATCCACTGACTCGACTTGATGCTTGCCGTCGGCCCCCAGTAGTTGAACAGCGGGAAGTCGCCCAACCGAGACGTCAGCCGATCATGCAACGCGACCGGCCGTGTGTAGCAGTCCGGCGCCTTGCGCCCATCCGCGTAGTAGATCGGCCGCGGCGTCACCAGCAGGTCGGTCTCCGCGCCCATCGCGTACCACCAACAAACGTTGGCCACCTTGTACGACGGGTCGGACCGCCGGGCGATATCCCAGACCTTCTCACCCTGGATCAGCCGGTTGTGCTGCCGCCACAGAAGGACCTCACCAAGATCCCGGAAATACCAGCCGTTCCCGACAATCCCATGCGAAGAAGGCAGTGCACCGGTCAGGAACGTAGCCTGCGCCGAACACGTCACCGCCGGCAGCACCGTCTCCAGATTCCTTGTCAAAGGCAATGACCGCAGCCGCGGCATCTTCCGCAGCAGCCGCGGCGTCAACCCGACCACATCGATCACGACGACCTGCCGGGTCATAGCGCCTCCAATCCAAGAGCGGTGATACGCGAGCGCAACCAATCCAGCTCACCGGCGATCCCCGAGGCAAGCTCGGCCGTGTCGCGAGGTGACGACGGCAGCACCGACCACGTGTAGGTCTCCGACTCGAGATGCAGCGTGCGCGGATGCGCTCCGCCCACCAGGTGAGCGAGCGAGTCCTCCAGTACGTCGGTCGTGCTGCTCAACGGCGATCGCGGCGCCGCGTGGACCGGCACATGGAAATGCACCCGCCAAGCATCAGCACCCGCCAACTGATCAAGCGCATCCAGGTTGTCGATCCCGCGCCCACCCCGCTCCCGCGTCTGATGCAGGAACTTCGGCTCGGCGAACTCAGCCAGCAATCGCCGCGCCTCGGCATCACCCGGATCAGCCACGTGCAGCGCCGCCGAAACCTGACCCTTCACCACCGGCACCCCAGCCCGATCCAGCACCGCAAAGGCTGTCGCCGGATCCTCGAACTGCACGGCCAGATGACACGTGTCGAGACACAACCCGATCCGCCCACCCTCGCCGTACGGGCTGAGCCATTCCGCACCCTGCGGCACCATCTCGATCACACAACCCGGCTCGGGTTCGAACGCGACCCGGATCCGCCGCCCGGTCGATTCCTCGGTGCGCGCCAGATGCATCTCCAGCCGACTCACCGCAGCCCGCGCCAACGTGTCCTGCTCGACCGACCACGGCTCCCGCCACGCCAAGGGCAGCGTCGAGATCGAGCCGTAGGTGGCATCCGTCGGCAGCAACTGCGCCAGTACGTCGACGAGGTTGCGCGTGTAGTGGAGTCGTTCGGGCTGAGTCCAGTCCGGCAGATATACCTTCTTCCCGACCACCTCGTCGTGGAACCCGGCGTACGGGAAGCCGTTCAGCGTCACGACCTCCAGTCCGTTGCGCAGCAACGCCTGCCGAAGCCGATGCAACGCATCCGAAGAGTTCGCCAGTTGCTCGGCGAGCTCAAAGGCGAGCCAGAGCCCGACCCCGAGAACCGGTACGTCGAGCTCCTTCCGCACGAGCGCCGAACAGCCGTCGAGCTGCGCGATCACGCCGTCGAGATCCTCGGCCGGGTGGACGTTCGTGCAGTACGCGAGGTGGACGAGCGAGCCGTCCGGATGCCGGAACCTCATGCCGGTGCTCCCCGCAGGATCGAGTTACCCGCATAGGTTTCGGCCGGTTCGACCGAGCTCATGTCGAGCCGTCCGGACTGCCCGTAGAAGGCAATCGGGTTCCGCCAGAGCACCTGGTCGACGTCGTCATCGGTGAATCCCGCGGCCAGCATCGCCTGCCCGGTCGCGTACGTGCGCAGCGGATCGGAGCGGCCCCAGTCGGCGGCGGAGTTCACCAGCATCCGCGCCGTGCCGTACTGCTGCAGGATCGCGACCATCCGGTCCGGGTCCATCTTGGTGTCCGGGTAGATCGAGAAGCCCATCCAGCAACCCGAGTTCGCGACCTCTTCGACCGTGACCTCGTTCAGATGGTCGACGGCGACGTACGACGCCTCGATTCCCGACTCCCGAACCACGTCGAGCGTCCGCGTCGTACCGGTCGCTTTGTCGCGGTGCGGAGTGTGCACAAGCGCGGGCAGCCCGAACCGGACGGCAAGCGCGAGCTGGTGGGCGAACACCTCGTCCTCGGCCGGTGTCATCGAGTCGTACCCGACCTCGCCGACCGCGACCACCCCGTCCTTGGCCAGGTACCGCGGCAGCACCTCGAGGATCTCGCGGCAGCGCGGATCGTTCGCCTCTTTCGGATTCAGGGCGATCGTGCAGTGGTGCTTGATCCCGTACTGCGAGGCTCGGAACGGCTCCCAGCCGATCAGCCCGTCGAAGTAGTCGACGAACGACGCGGCGCTGGTCCGCGGCTGACCGAGCCAGAAGGCCGGTTCGACCACCGCCTGGACGCCGTGCGCGGCCATCGCCGCGTAGTCGTCGGTGGTCCGGGACGTCATATGGATATGCGGGTCGAAGATGCGCATCGGTCCAGTCACCTCTCGGTCAGGTACGGCGTGAGATCGGCGGGTACGGAGCGGCCTGCGGCCCTCCTCTCGGCCGCGAAGTCACTCATCATCCGGAGCAGCTCGGCGTCGACCCGGTCCGGCAGGCCGTCGACCTCGGCCAGCGGGATTCCGGCGAACACGCATTTCAGGACCGCCTGCCGGAAACTTGCCATCGGCAACTTCTCGGTGGCGTACGGCGACCCGAGTGCGGCCGTGATCAGCCTCGGGTCGTTGGTGCGGATCGCGTCGTCCAGCAGGTCGACACCCTGTGCGCTCATGGTGGTGGCGACCTCGTCCAAGGCCAGTGCCTTGAGGACGGCGCGTTTCTCGGCAGCGTCGCCGTACCGATAGATCTCGGTGATCTCGGCCGCGCTGGCGGAGGCGAGCAGAACGGCGCGGGCGGCCTCGTCGGTGGTCCAGCCGGTGTCGAGCAGCTCGCGACCGACGATCCGGCCGATGGCCGGGAACACCTCGGCCAGCGGCCGGTCGCGCAGACCGGAGACATCGACGGGAAGGTCAGCGGCCTTCATCGTTGTGCCTCGCGAAGGAACGTTATGGAGTCGCGCGCCACGGTCGGCGCGGCGTGTGAGTGCCGGGGCAGCTCGACCGCGACGAGACCGGTGTACCCGACCTCGCGGAGCGCGTCGAAGACCGGTGGGAAGTCGACCTCGCCGGTCCCGAACTCGAGGTGTTCGTGGACGTCGCGGACCATGTCGTCGATCTGCACATTCACCAGGTACGGCGCTCCGGTGCGGATGCAGTCGGGTGGTGACTGCGGCTCGTTGCAGACCAGGTGCCCGATGTCGAGGGTCAGCCCGAGGGCATCGCTGCCGACCTCGGCCTGGAGTTTGAGATAGCCGGCCAGATCCTCGACGAGCATGCCGGGCTCCGGTTCGAACCCGAGCCGCACTCCGCGGTCGGCGGCGTACCCGGCAAGTTGCTCGCATCCGGCGACGAGCCGCCGCCAGCCGACGGTCGGCTCCACCTCCGGCGGGAGGATGCCGGACCAGAACGAGACCGCCTCGGCACCGAGGTCGGCGGAGATCTGGATCGCCTTCTGCAACAGGTCGATCCGCTGCTCGGCACCATCGTTGTGGAGCAGGGTCGGCGCGTGTTTGCGGAACGGATCCAGCACGTAGCGAGCACCGGTCTCGATCACCAGGCTCAGCTGATACCGCTCCAGCAGCCGTCCGACCTCGGCGGTCCGCTCCCGCAACCACGGCCCGAACGGGTCCAGATGGTTGTGATCGAGCGTCAGCGCAACTCCGTCGTACCCGAGGTCCGCGATCACGCTCAACGCATCGGCCAGCCGATGGTTCGCAAACCCGTTCGTCCCGTAACCGAGCCTCATGTCGACGACACCTTCTTCGCCAACGCCTTCACCAACGGAAACGCCAGCGCCAACCCAGCCCCCAACCGCGGCGCCCCAGCC
>NZ_SMKA01000425.1 GCF_004348455.1 Kribbella albertanoniae | reverse complement strand
GGTTCGGGCGACGAGGGTACGGCGTTCCAGGCGGTCGACCATGTTGGTGAGGGTGGAGCGTTCGATGCTGAGGATGCGGCTGAGATCGGTCATGCCCTGGGGGCCCATGAGCAGCACGCAGAGCAAATGCGCCTGCTGCGGGGTCAAGCCGAGCGGGCGGCTGGTCTCGGCGTACAGGTCCTGGAGGAGGTGCATGACCTGGATGAGGGCACCGGTCAGCTCGGTGTCGCGGGCCGTCTTCGTCGCCATGACACCACTGTAGTCCGGACGCCTGATACTTCGTAGGGCTACTATTTAGGCCTACGAACTAAATTAGGAGGTTCATCATGTGGTTCGGATATGGCTCACCGGCCGGGGTTCGCGATGTCGGAGCCGTGTTGCAGCTGGCTGTGCAGGCCGATCGGGACGGGCTGGATCACGTCAGCGTGTCGGATCATCCGTACGTCGCGAACCTGCTCGACGGGTACGCGACGATCGGCGTACTGCTCGGCCGGACGACGCGCTTGTCCGCATTCGTCAACGTCACCAACCTGCCGCTGCGCCCGGCGCCGGTGCTGGCGCGAACGGCGACCTCGCTCGCCGCGTTGTCGGAAGGTCGGTTCATCCTCGGTCTCGGGGCCGGTGGAGCGTGGGATCAGATCACCACGATGGGCGTCCCGGAGCTTCGGCCGGCGGCGGCCGTGCAGGCGTTCGAGGAGGCGATGCAGCTGGTCCGCGGGCTGTCCGACGGCGGTGATCCGCAGCCCACGAAGCACTATCCGATCGGCAAACTCCGCCCGGCTCCAGTCGCTGCGCCCCTGATCTGGACCGGTTCGAACGGCCCGAAGTCGCTGGCCGCAACCGGTCGTCAGGCCGACGGCTGGATCCCGGGCCACTCGGCCGACTGGCTGAGCGAGCGGTACCGCTGGTCCCGCCCGATCATCGACGAGGCCGCCCTGTCCGTCGGTCGCAAGCCTGCCGATGTCGCCACGATCTACAACTTCCCAGGCGAACTCACGAGCACCCCAGTACGCCGTACTCGCGGCGACGACGGTATGTGGATCGGCGGATCCACCGGCCAGTGGGTCGACGAACTCACCGACGCGATCCTCAACCACGGCGCCGGCGGTTTCACGTTCTTCCCGCGCGGAACCGACCCCTTTGACGTACAACTCGCCCGCTGGAGCACCGAAGTAGTCCCAGCCGTCCGCGCCGCCATCAGTCGGTGACGGGTGGTTCCACGCGGAAGACGCAGTGCAGTGTCTGCGTGTGATCGCGGAAGCCATTGCGGTAGGTGAGGCGGAAATCCGAAGCCTGCAGCGGGCGTTGATCGGTGGTGACGCGGAACCTCGCCAAGATGACCTGCGCACTCAGGTCATAGTGTTCGGCGAGAACGTAGCCAGCGAGCGGAACTGACGGCCGCGCGGCCGGGTCCCAGGCGGATCCGTTGCTGGCAGTCCAACTGAGCGGCGGGTCGCCGTTCGGAAAGGCGTCGACCTGATAGATCCGTGCCTCGACGAACTCCAGGCCCGGATCAGCGGTGCCCGGCTGGGCGGAGACCAAGGTAATCGGGTTCCCGCTGTTGTTCCGGCTCGGCGACGGCGCGAGGTAGTACACCTCGACCGGCTTTCCCGCCGGAACTGGGACGCCGATCGTCATGCTCCCGTCGCCGATCCCCAAAGCGCGGCCGTGATTGAGGTCGACAAGGAATCCCACGAGTCCGATGGCTGCCAGCACTCCAACGATCTTCAGATACCGCATGCGTCCCCCCGCAGTTGGTGGACTACTCAGCGTAGGTCAGTCCAAGGTCGCGCGCTCTTCTGGAGCAACGAGGGGGGCCCAGCCATCCGCGCCGCCATCAGTCGGTGATCGGCGGATCAGCCGAGTATCGCGAGCTCCTGCGCGGTGAGCTGGATGTCGCCGGCTGCGACGTTCTGCTCGAGGTGCGGGATCTTGCCGGTGCCTGGGATCGCGAGGATGTTGGGGGAGCGGTGGAGGGTCCAGGCGAGCCGGACCTGCTGCGGGCTGAACCCTTGGGCGTCGGCGACCGCTTGGACCGTGGCCCTCGGTGCCCCGACCATCGCGGAGAACGGGACGTAGGCGATGCCTTCGGTTGCGCAGAGGTCGATGAGGGGGTCGTCGGTGCGGAGGTCGACCGAGTAGTTGTTCTGGACGCAGACGACCGGGGCGATCGCGAGGGCCTCGTGGAGGTGGTCGGGGCGGACGTTGGAGATGCCGAGGTGCTGGATCAGGCCCTGGTCGCGGAGGTCAGCCAGTACGGCGAAGCGGTCGGCCAGGGGGCCGGAGTCGTCGGCTACGCGGAGGTTGACCAGGTTGAGGGAGTCGACGCCGAGGGCACGCAGATTGTCCTCGACCTGCGCGCGGAGCTCGGCGGTCGTGGTGGCTTGGTAGAAGCCGCGGTCGGGGTCGTTCCCCGGGCCGACCTTCGTCGAAATCAGCAGCTCCGGCGGGTACGGCGAGAGGGCTTCGCGGATCAGCTCGTTCGCCGGGCCGTAGAACGCTGCGGTGTCGAAGTGGTCTACTCCGAGCTCGACAGCACGACGCAGTACGGCGACGCCGGTGGCCGGGTCGAGCCGCATCGCGCCGAACCCGATCCGCCGTACGGTGTGGTCACCGAGCTTCCAGGTGGTGGTCACTCTTCGACCGCTCCCTTCACCGCACGAAGGTGCTGACGGAAGGTCAGCGACGGATCGGCAGCCCGGGCCGTCAGGTACTCCGCGAACCTGACCTGCTCGCGCAGCGAACGGCCCGGCCGGATCTCGGCGGCCTGTCTGCGCTCGGTGTCGCGGATGGACTCGGCCAGGTCGAACAGCTCGCCGATCCGGTCCGCCGGCACGAAGAGCACGCCGTCCTCGTCGCCGAGTACGACGTCGTCGCGGGTCACGGTCCATTCGCCAATAGTTGCCGTGAGCAACGCATCGGCCGGCTGTGGGTCGAGTCGAAGTGGGCCGGTCGGCATTGCGCCGAGACTGAACACGGGAAGCCCGATCGCCTGTATATCAACGGTATCGCGGTGCAGACCCCAGATCACGACGCCACTCAGGCCAGCGGCCTTTGCCTCGAGCGCGACCATGTCACCGGCACATGCTTCGTCGCGGCGTCCGCCGTTGTCGATCACCAGCACGTCGCCCTCGGCGGCGCTCTCGAACGCCTCCAGGAAGACGTCGACGCTGCCCACATGCTGGACCGGCAGCACTCGACCGGCAACGCGACCGCCAGTCACAGCAGTCAGTGACACCGTCCGCACCGGCAAACCCACACGGAGACAAGCGTCTGCCACGTGTGCGGTGGTGAGTTCGTCGAACCGTTCCAGCATGCCCACACCCCTCATCGGTCGATTCACCGACGACAGTAATAGGTCGCTAGGACAGAAACCGCAGAATCTCGGGAAACGACGGGTTGTAGTTCTCGACCGAGGTGTCGACGGTGAGGATCGGTACCGGCAGATCCACTGCCTGGAAGGCGTTGTGGGTCCGCAGTCGCGCATCTGCGGTGATCTGCGCGTCCTCGTGTGCAGCACGCCGTGGGTCGCTCGCGGTCCGCGCGGTGATGCGGTCGAGCGCGACCTCGGCGGGGACTGTGCAGTGCAGGATGCGAAGGTCGGCGCGGCCGAGGAGCGGACTCAGTCCGGGGGACCAGATCCGGTCCTGGAACGCAGCTTCGGCGACGATCGTCGTACCGCGGCCGACGAGCAGACCGATCACATCGAAGAACGTCGACAGCGTCCGCATCGTGAGCGGATCACCCGGTCCGGGGACGAATCCCGGGGTGGCGTGGACCATCCCCTCCTTGATCTCGTCCCGGCAGATCGCCGGACACCCGATCGCGCCCGCCACCCGATGCGCCAACGTCGTCTTGCCGGTCCCTGGTGGACCACTTACAACAACCACCAATGGGATCGAGTGCACCGCCGCACCCTAGCCATCTCCGCGCCGACTCGCCAGCCGAATTTTGCGCAACGACAGGAGGTGTACGCCGATTTGACGCTCTGGCGGGTAGTCGTGAGCGTGGCGCGGGGAGGTAGTAGGCCTATACGTCCTGTTGTTCGGGTGGCGTCGGCAAGAACACGTAGTAGTACCTCTCAGCGGCATTGCCGATTGCCGCCCACGCTCAGCAAGTGCCCGATGCTGGGGCCACTACGTGTCATTAGCGTCGCCGGGCGCGCCCACCACGGCAGACGGTCCACGACTTCCGCTCATCCTCGGTGGTTTGCACGAACGGGCGGCTGTGGTGACGTGACGGAGCGGTGTGATCTGCCGAAGGACAGGAGGTGTCACCCAGTTGGGCGCTGGCGCCTGGCTCGGTGAGCGTGAGCGCGGCATGTAGGAGGCGTATACGTCCTGTCCGTGTGCATCCCCCCGGGGCCGCTCGGACGCGGCCGGGGGAGGTTGCTCGCCACTGCGGCCGCTGACCGCGGAGGCGTGGCTGGGCGGGGTCGGCGACGGTTCGTCCTTGTCTTTGTGCGCGAGATCCATCTTTGGGTATCCACCAACCGGTCTCCGGGGGCTCGAAGTGGTTGAGGGGTTCCCAAAGACGATCTGGGTGCACAGAGAGCGGCGTGGGGGTTGGGGAACGGGGAGCTGTTC
>NZ_SMKA01000424.1 GCF_004348455.1 Kribbella albertanoniae | reverse complement strand
CTTCCCACCTCACCCCCTCTCACCCCTCTCACCACCTCAGCCAGCGAAGGGAGTTGTTGATGACTGCGGCGAAGCTTCAGACCACGGCTGAGTTGTGTGATCTGCTCGGGATTCCGTTCAGTGATCAGCAGTTGGCGGCAATCACCGCGCCCCTGGCTCCTGGGGTGATTGTGGCGGGGGCTGGGTCGGGGAAGACGACGGCGATGGCGGCTCGGGTGGTTTGGCTGATCTGCACGGGGCAGGTGAAGCCGGAAGAGGTGCTGGGGCTGACCTTCACGAAGAAGGCTGCCAACGAGCTCGATGTCCGGATCCGCGACGACCTGACCAAGGCCGGCGTACTGGGGTCGACGCTGCCACCGGATCAGCATCCGATTCTGGCCGCACACCTCCGCAGCAACGTGCCGAACTGGGAGCCCGAGGAGCCGGGTGAGCCGGTCGTGTCGACGTACCACGCGTTTGCCGGCACGTTGATCGCCGAGCACGGGTTGCGGCTCGGGCTGGAGCCGGACGCTCGGGTGCTGGCCGATGCGACCCGGTTCCAGCTGGCAGGTCGGGTTGTACGGCGTTCCTCCGGGCCGATCCGGTTTGCGTCGCATCACGTGCCGACGCTGGTCAACAGCTTGCTCTCGCTGGACGGTGAGCTGGCGGATCACCTGCTCCGGGCGGACGCCGTACGGGATCATGACGAGGCGGTTCGGCAGGAGGTTGCTGCGGCGCGGAAGCAGACGGTCGAGGTCAAGAAGCTGGCCGAGACTGCGTTGAAGCGTGGCGAGATCCTGCAACTGGTCGAGGAGTATCAGGCCTACAAGGTCGAGCGCGGTGTCGTCGACTTCGCCGACCAGATGGCCTTGGGCGCACGATTGGCCGAGGAGTGCCCGGAGGTCTCGGTCGCCGAGCGAGCGCGGTACAAGGTTGTGTTGCTTGACGAGTACCAGGACACCTCGGTGTCGCAGCGCCGGATGCTGACCGCACTCTTCGCCGGCCCGGACGGCCGCGGTCATCCGGTCACCGCGGTCGGCGACCCCTGTCAGGCGATCTACGGCTGGCGTGGTGCCTCGGTTGCGAACCTGGACGAGTTCCCCGAACACTTCCCGAACGGCGACGGCACCCCGGCCCACCGCTACGTGCTGAGCGTCAACCGCCGTTGCGGCAGCCGCATCCTCGCTGCCGCCAACCAGCACGCGGCCGAGCTGTATGAGCAGCACCCCGGCGTCATCCCGCTCGAAGCCCCGGCCGATGCGCCGGAGGGCGCGATCACCGTCGGCCTGTTCGAGACGCGCTCGCAGGAGATCGAGTGGGTCGCCGACGCGATCGTCGCCGCACACCGGACGCCGAACCGGCGCTGGAAGGACATCGGCATCCTGATGCGGACCAACGTCGACCTGAGCGCGGTCCACGAGGCCCTGATCACGCGCAAGGTCCCGGTCGAGGTGGTCGGTCTCGGCGGGCTGCTCGCCCTGCCCGAGGTCGTCGACGTGGTCGCCACCCTGCAGGCCGTCAACGACCTCACCGCGAACGCCGCCATGCTTCGCATCCTCACCGGACCGCGGTACCGGATCGGCCACCGCGACCTTGCCCTGCTGGCGAATCGCTCCCGCTCACTCGCCGACACCGGCGCCCGGCCGAACGCCGATGACCTGGTGGCCGCACTCGACGCCGCGGTCGCCGGGATGGACTCGACCGAGGTCATCTCGCTGGCCGAGGCGGTCGACGATCCTGGCTCGGAGGCGTGGGGGTACTCGGCCGAGGCGCTGATCCGGTTCAAGGAACTGTCCACCGAGCTGCGCGAGCTGCGGGCCCACGCAGGCGAGCCGCTGCTCGACATCGTCCGCCGGGTGATCGCCACCATCGGCCTGGACGTCGAGCTGACCGCCACCCCGGACCATCTCGACTCCGGCCGGCGCGACCACCTGGCCGCGTTCCTCGATGCCGTCGGCAACTTTGTCTCGACCGAGTCGGACGGTTCGCTCGATGGCCTGCTCGCCTACCTCGCGGCCGAGGAGGAGTACGCCGCCGGCCTGGACCTCGCCGTACCGAGCGAAGCGGATTCGGTCAAGCTGCTCACCACGCACCGGTCGAAGGGGCTGGAGTGGCCGATCGTCTTCGTGCCGACGCTGGTGCAGAAGGTGTTCCCGTCCGATCGCGGCCGCGACAAGTGGACGACGAACGCGAAGGTGCTGCCGTGGCCGCTGCGCGGTGACGCCGCCACGCTGCCCGACTTCCACGACCTGTCGAACGCGGGGCTGAAGGCGTTCGCCGACGAGTGCAAAGAGGTGAACTCACTCGAAGAGCGCCGCCTCGGGTACGTCGCCTTCACCCGCGCGAAGGAGATCCTGGTCGCCACCGGCCACTGGTGGGGCCCGACCCAGAAGCGCCCGCGCGGCCCCTCGTCGTACCTGGAGACGTTGAAGAAACACGCCGGTGAGCGAGTGATCGCCTGGGCCGAGCAGCCCGACCTCGAGGCTGAGAACCCCGAGCTCGCCGAGGCGACCACAGCAGCCTGGCCGGCGGCGTACGACGCAGATGCCTACCGACTCCGGCTGGAGGCGGCCGGGCTGGTGCAGTTGTCGCGTTCCGAGGGTCCGTCGACGGAGGCCGAGGAATCGCTGCTGCTCGACGAGCAGGCGATGGTCGCGCGCTGGGACTCCGAGATCGAGAGATTGTTGTCAGAGGCAAGGGAAAGCCGAAGCCGCAAGGCGTACGACGTGACCCTGCCGACCGCGTTGTCCGCCACCCAGGTGATGCGCCTGGCCAAGGACCCCGACGGCCTCGCCTCCGAACTAGCCCGCCCGATGCCCCGCAAACCCAACCGGGCCGCCCGCTTCGGCACCCGCTTCCACGCCTGGGTCGAGTCCTACTTCGGTCAGCAACTCCTGCTCGACCCCGACGACCTCCCCGGCGCAGCCGACGAGGACATCGTCGACGACACCGACCTCACCGACCTGATGGAAGCCTTCCGCACCGGCCCCTACGGCGAAACCTCCCCCTACGAGATCGAAGCCCCGTTCGCCCTCGCCCTGGGCGGCCGCACCATCCGCGGCCGCATCGACGCCGTCTACCAGGTGGTCCGCCCCGACGGCTCCCGCGGCTACGACGTGGTCGACTGGAAAACCAGCCGCTCCGAATCCGCCGACCCCTTACAGCTGGCCATCTACCGAGTCGCCTGGTCCGAACTCATGAACATCCCCCTGGACGCAGTAGGAGCAGCCTTCTACTACGTCCGAACCGCCGACGTAGTCCGCCCGGACAGCCTCCCCAACAGACAACAACTCATCGACCTACTGAACGGCTAGTACTCGAGTAGCTCGGCAGGAACGATCTGTACGGGATAAGGAAGCTCGGCCTCGAACACCTCGTCGTCCTTGAAGACCCGGTCCACGAACTGCCCGTTCTTCAGTTCCAGCACCACTAGGACAGCGTCCTCCGGTTCGAAGATCCAGTAGGACTGGACGCCGTGCGCCTCGTACAAGAGACGCTTCCGCATCACGTCCTGGTGTCGCGTCGACGGCGAGGCTACCTCGACTGCCAGGAGCAATGGGCGTTGAACGCCCTGCGGTCCGACATCCTGGCGGTGGCAGACCAGCACGTCCGGCTGTAGTGAGTTAGGTCCGCCGGGGCGGTAGTCGAACGGTGCGAAGTAGACCAGCAGATCTGGTGTGCGAGCTGCGCGGAGCAACGTGTAGAGGTTGCCCGCCGCCGTCTGATGGATGGGACGTGGAGCGGGAGTCACCAGGACCCGCCCGTCCAGCAGTTCGCGCCACTCCCCGTCGTCGGGCAGTGCGTCGAACTCGGCCAGTGTGAGTCTCGGCTCGATGGTCTCCACGGACACAATGGTGCCTCCTTCTCGGTCACGGGACCAGCCTGTTGATCCCGACGAGTGGTCGGAACGGTCACAGCAGGTTCAGTTCAGCTGGGACGATCCGGACCGGGAACGGCAGCGGGGCGTCGAAGACCTCGTCGTCCTTGAACGTCTGCTCGATGTACTGTCCGTTCTCCAGTTCCAGCACGGTCAGCACGCGGTCCTCCGGTTCGAAGATCCAGTACGACGGCAGGCCGGCTTCCAGGTAGACCTGCCGCTTCAGATGCCGGTCGATCAGCCTGGTGTGCGGCGAGATGATCTCGACCACCAGCAGGGGGTCTTCCGTGTATGCAGGGTTCGTGTCGTCGGGTGCCAGTACGAACAGGTCGGGCTGCAGGGACCGTTCTGCGGTCGGGCGGTAGTCGTACGGTCCTGGAAGGACTTCCGGTCCACGGGGGCAAGCCCGGCCGAGGGCGAGCATCAATTTTGTCAGCGCACGTTGATGATTGCGGCCTGGTGCCGGGGTAATGAACAGCACTCCGTCGATGATTTCGTGTCGCTTGCCGTTGTCCGGGGTGGTGTCGAGGTAGGCAAGTGTGTACGGGTCTGAGCCGTACGGCTCGGTCGGTGCATCGGGCATACGACCAGCATGTCGTGGGTCGAGGGGTGGTTTGGGCCATTTCGGTGATCTGCCCCGGGATGCCCCACGATGCCCCGCGGTTTGGCCGGATCGGGGGTCGGTTCGGTCCAAAACCCGTTGAGTCGTGCCCCTGGAAACCCCGGGATGCCCCGAGTCAGGCGAAGGCTGGGAACGGGGGTGGGGCTTGC
>NZ_SMKA01000423.1 GCF_004348455.1 Kribbella albertanoniae | reverse complement strand
GGGGCACAGTCGGCGGGTTGGCCGGCGGCTGGGTGGGCTGCGGCACCGACGGCTTGTCGATCGCGGCCGGGGGAGACTCGTTACCGGTCAGGGCCATGGCTGCGATCACCGCGGCCACTGCGACGACCACAACCGCACCGGCGCCGACTGCGGTCCGGGTGCTGTTCTCCGTGGCCTTGCGCCATGCGGTGACGAAGAAACCGACCAGTCCGATCTTGGTGCCGGACGCTGCGGCCAGGTAGCCGAGGCCCGCCGTACCCAGGAGGGCAGGGGCGAGCAGTGCCGGCAGAGCGCTGTTGACCTCGACCAGCTCGAGGTAGACCGCGGTGCACTTGGCGCAGTCGTCCATGTGCTCGCGGACGTTGCGGTTCTCCCGCTTGGTCAGGCCGCCGCGGACATACGCGCCCAGACGCTCGGTGGTCCAGCGGCAACGGTCCCCGGCCACATCGGCCAGGTGCTGTTGCAGATAGGCCTGCCGCAGCCCCTCACGGGCCCGGTAGGCCAGCGCGGAGACGCCGTTGGCGGTCAGCCCGAGCAGGGGAGCCACAGCGGCGGGCTTCTCACCCTCGACCTCGGTGTGCCACAGCACTGCCTGCCAGCGCTCCGGCAGGCTGGCGAACGCCTTGGCCGCCGCACCGCTCTCGAAACCGGTCACGGTCGGGTCGTCGAAGGTCTCCGGCTCCCGCTCGTACGCCGCGATGTCGTCGGTGGTCTGCACCTTCTTACCGGACCGGATCCGGTCGACGTGCACCCGCCGTACCGTCGTCAGCAGGTAGGCGCGGAAAGAGATGTCCGGGCCACCGCCGCCGCGCAGGGCGTCCAAGACCTTGGCGAACGCGTCACTGGCCAGGTCGTCGGCGTCCCCGGCCGGAACCAGCTGGCGGGCCATCCGCTCGGCCGCGTGGTGGTGCCGGCCGAACAGCTCGCCGTACGCCTCCAGGTCGCCGTTGCGGACGCGCGCTATCAGCTCGCCGTCGCTCGGCCCTTCCGGCGTCTCCATCAATCTCCCCCGTGCTCTGTCTCACTCTACTGACTCACGTTGTCACCGTGCGTCACATCGTTGCCGGACACAAGGCTCCCACGAGAGACGCGTCCACGCATCTGTTCTGACGCGGAACTGTGCCTCTTTCCTGACGAGATGACCAGCACTGAAGTTACGCGAAAAAACTTTTGGGAATCCGCGTCATGAAGTTCGGCCCCGGCTGTCTCTTCGGTGGAACGACGCTTCCGGCAACCGGTCGGGAGACTGAAGGGATGCCTTGAGGAGGGCCATGTCACTGTTCGCGGACATCCGCCGACGGTTCGACCTGCGCCCGCCGAAGTCCCTCAACCTGGCGGGGTCGCTCGCCCGGAGTACGCCGGAGGCGTCGTCCCCTGATCTGGGGTCATCAGGTGCACCGCTCGGGAGGAGGGACCCGCACGGAGCAACCAAGCACGGGGGGCAGCACGGGGGTTCGGGTACCGATCACAGCGCCTATCTCGCGATTGCCGAGGCGTTGCACGACGGTGCCGATGTCGTGCCTGCGAGTGACGAGGTCGGACGCCGGCTGGCGGCCGACGGAGTCTCACTGCTCGAGGCACTTGATGGGCTGAGTGCGCTGTACCGCTCGATCGCCGGGGGCGAGCCGGCTTTCGCCGCGGTACGCGCACTCAGTTCCAGCTGGGCCGAGGCCTCGCTGATCTATCTGCACACGCTGTCCTGCGAGGACCCGCTGACCGGGCTGTCCAGCCTGGCGCACCTGCGGTCCCGCCTGGGAGAGCTCTACCGAGAGGCGGAGTTCCGTGGAACTTCCGTACCGCAGACCCACGCACTGGTGGTTGTCGAGCCGCTCAATCCCCCGGGCACCTCGCCGTTCGAGCGCGAACTCCGCCTCGTCGACGTCGCGGAGTGCCTGCGGATCGTGTTCTGCGGCGGTGACGTACTGGGCCGCGTCGGCGCACGCCGCGCGACGGCGCTCGTCGGCCGCGACCCGAACCTGCCGGAGCAGGTCGAGACGGTACGAGCCCTGATCACCCAGTGGCGGCTGGACACCGACGTACCGCAGCTGGCCCGGGTCTGGATCGAGGGACTCCCCGGTTCGGAAGCCATGGCCGAGCGGGTGCTCGACGAACTGGCCCGCCCATAGGACCCGCGTCCGGGCGCCAACAGGGGGGCGCCCGGGCGCATCAAGCCGGCAGTGGATCGCCCATCACGGGGTGGGCGATCCACTGTCGCTTGTCTCGTCTGTAGGACCTCCTGCCGCAGTAGGCTCGCGCGGCACTGACAGTCCGCCCGAGGAGGCCCTTGTCATGTCCGATTCGATCTCTCGCCGCAACCTGCTCAAGATCGGCGGCGGGGCCGCGGCCGCATCCCTGGCCGGCGTCACACTGCAGCAAGGCGAAGCGCGGGCGGACAGCTGGAACTCCGAGCTGGTCTATCCCGGTGCCGACGGCCGGCTCGTCTACGTGCCGGATGAGCGCGGCAAGATGATCCCGGACTTCAGCTGGGCCGGCTACCGCAACGGAACGGAGTCACTGCCGTCCGTCCCGGTCGTCAAGGAGATCGGCCCGATCGCAGGCGAGCTGGACAGCACCGCCCGCATTCAAGCCGCACTCGACGACGTCGGCGCCATGAAGCTCGGACCGGATGGGTTCCGGGGCGCGCTGCTCCTCAAGGCCGGGCACTACCCGGTTGGCGGCGTACTCAAGATGCAGCGCGACGGCGTCGTACTGCGGGGTGAGGGGCAATGGCAGGACCCGTCGGCCAACACGGTCATCACCGGTACCGGCGGGGTCAGGAGCACGGTTCTCTGGATCGACGGTGCAGCCGCCGACTGGGACTCGGAGGTGGCCGGCACCCGGACCGGCGTCATCTCCAGCCTGGTCAAGACGGGGCAGCGCCGCCTCACCCTGGCCTCGACGCTCAACCTGCAGGTCGGCGACAACATCATGATCGTCCACCCGGACACCCCGCAATGGCGCGACGCGATCAACAACGGGGGCGTCCGGGACCAGCCGAGCTGGACAGCCGGGGCGTATCCGATCATGTACAACAGGTACATCCAGGAGATCGTCGGCAACGACATCGTCATCTGCGCCCCCGTCTTCAACGATCTCCGCCGCTCGTTGTCCCAGTCCTACGTCTATGTCTGGAACCGGGGCAGGGTCCTGCGCAACGTCGGAGTCGAGAACCTCCGCATCGACATGGGCGACCCGGCCCCCTTCAACGAGGAACACCCGGAGAGCTGCATCGTCGTCTCCCGCGCCGAGGACGCGTGGGTCAAGGACGCCTCCCTGCTGCAGTTCTCCAACTCTGCCGTCTGGGTGCAGCGCAGTACGCGGGTCACCGTTCAGCGGGTCCGGGCGATGGAACCCCGATCCAAGGTCGTCGGGGGGAGACGGTACAGCTTCTGCGCAGCCGGGAACGCGCAGCAGATCCTCTTCCGCGACCTGGAGGCGAACCTCGCGCGGCACGCTTTCGTCGCCACCGGAACGACCACCTGCTCGGGCAACGTGTGGCTCAACGGATCCAACCGGGACGGACGCAACGAGAGCGGCGGCCACCACCGGTGGAGCCAGGGACTCCTGTACGACAACATCAAGGAGCTCTCCAACCAGAGCGACAACCTTTGGGCCCTGGGTCTGCACAATCGTGGGGACAGGGGAGATGGGCACGGCTGGTCCTCGGTGAACAGCGTGGCCTGGAACTGCACCGTCGACGCAGGCCGGCAATTGTGCGTGCAGACTCCGCCGACCGCCCAGAACTTCGCCATCGGCACCCAAGGCATCGTCACCGGGCAGAACTGGTACACCGACCACCAGAAGGGTTACGAGTGCGGCACCAACAGGTTGGGGCTGGACCCGAGTTCCCTCTACCTGGCGCAGCTCAGGGACCGGCTCGATGCTCGTACGTCTGGAACTGTCGGGGCGGCTCGCTAGGCTGCGTCGTATGTGCGGTAGGTATGCGTCCAGCCGGAACCCGTCCGATCTCGTCGAGGAGTTCGAGATCGAGGTGGGGAACGTGCGCGAGTCGGTGGCTGATCTTGGCGAGAACTACAACGTCGCCCCGACCAACGAGGTGATCGCGGTCGTCGAGCGGAAGAACCGCGAGGTCCCCGACGAGACGATCCGCAAGCTCACCACGGTCAAGTGGGGGCTGGTGCCGTCCTGGGCCAAGGACACCTCGATCGGTTCCCGGCTGATCAACGCCCGGATGGAGACGGTCGCCGAGAAGCCCGCCTTCAAGAAGGCCTTCGCCACCCGCCGCTGCATCCTCCCCGCCGACGGCTACTACGAGTGGTACACGGCCGAAGAGGAGAAGGACGGCAAACCCGTCAAACAGCCGTACTTCATCCACCCCGCCGACGGCGGCATCCTCGCCATGGCCGGTCTCTATGAGATCTGGCGCGACAAGACCGTCGCCGACGCCGAGTCCGACGAAGCCTGGCTCTGGACCTGCACAGTCCTCACCACCACAGCCACCGACGACCTCGGCCGCATCCACGACCGGATGCCACTACTCGTCGAGCGCGACCGGTACGACGCCTGGCTCGACCCGCTGTCGTCCGACCCCGACGACCTCCTCGGCCTACTGGTCCCAGCAGCCCCCGGCCGCCTCGAGGCCTACGCCGTCTCCACCGCCGTCGGCTCCGTCCGCAACAACGGCCCCCACCTCCTAGACC
>NZ_SMKA01000422.1 GCF_004348455.1 Kribbella albertanoniae | reverse complement strand
CCTCCGGCCCGGTCACCACCCCACAAGCCTCGTCCGGATGATCCCGCCGCGCATGCGCAAGGATCGCCTCGTACGTCGCCTGGTCAATGATCAACACACCACCAAAGGTAGTTGGCGCGACCGGCCCATCCGGACGAGCGCCCGCTGTGTCCAGATGCTGGATGGTTTCAGAGAGTGACGACTTGGTGATACTGGGTGAACATGAGGGGAATCAGAAGATACTGGGGCTACCTGCTGTTCATCGCACTGATCACCACCGCTTGGACCTGGCGGCTCGGCCCCGTCGTGCTCGGGCTCGCGTGGACCCTGGTCACGGCGTACTTCCTGTTCCAGGCGCCGGTGTTCTGCGGCGCCGAGACCCGGGCGGGCCAGCTCTGCCGCAACAACGCGAGCGGGATCATGATGGGTTGCAGCTATCGCCAGCACAAATGGCAGAAGCTCAAGTTCGCCGTCGTGCCACGCCGCTGGCGGGAGCTGAACAAGGGGTTGTGGGCCAGCGGCGGCAAGATCCTGGCGACGCTGAGCACGATCGTCGCCATTCTCTCGGGCGTCATCAGCACGATCCTTGCCGTGGCGGCGGCCTGAGCTACCAGCGGGTGTGGATTTGGGGGCGGATCAGCTCGTCGTAGATTTCCTGTACGGCGGTTTGCTGGTCGGTGGTGAGTTCGGGGAGGGCGGCTGCTGCGACGTTGCCGGCGACCTGCTGGGGGTTGCGGGCGCCGGGGATCACTACGGAGACGCCGGGCTGGTCGATGATCCAGCGGAGGGCGAACTGGGCCATGGTGGCGCCGGCGGGGAGCCAGGGCATCAGGCGGCGGACGGCTTCGAGGCCCGTACCGAAGTCGACGCCGGAGAAGGTCTCGCCGACATCGAAGGCCTCGCCGTGCCGGTTGTAGGTGCGGTGGTCGTCGGCGGCGAAGACGGTGTTCTCGTCGTACTTGCCGGAGAGCAGGCCGCTGGCGAGCGGGACGCGGGCGATGATGCCGACGCCCGCCTCCTGGGCCGCGGGGAGGACCTCGTCGAGGGGCTTCAAGCGGAGCGCGTTCAGGATGATCTGGACGCTGGCCACGTTCGGCCGGGCGATCGCGGTGAGCGCCTCGGCGCAGGTTTCCACACTCACGCCGTACGCCGCGATCCGGCCCTCGTCGACCATCGCGTCGAGATCGTCGAAGACCGCGTCGGTCGAGTAGACCGGAGTCGGCGGGCAGTGCAGCTGAACCAGGTCGATGGTGTCGACACCGAGGTTCTGCCGGGAGCGGTCGTTCCAGGCGCGGAAGTTGGCCGGGTTGTAGTTCTCCGGGAGCTGCTCGACCCGGCGCCCCATCTTGGTCGCGACCGTCAGCCCTTCATGTTCCTTCAGGATCTGCCCGACCAGCCGCTCGCTCCGGCCATCGCCGTACACGTCGGCGGTGTCGATGAAGGTCACGCCACCCTCCACCGCAGACCGCAGTACGGCGAGCGCCTGGCTCTCGTCCACCGACCCCCAGTCGGCGCCCAACTGCCAGGCACCGAGCCCGACCACGCCTACATCCCGACCGGTCCGTCCCAGCTTCCGCGTCTCCATGAGCGCAACATTAGGACCTGAGGTCAATCTCCAGTTCAGAGCCCTCTTGTACGGCGAGGTCGGTGGCCAGCGTCTCGCGCATGATCAGCTCCCGATGCGTCTCGACGGCTTGGGCCACCGCAGGTTCCGCGGTCACCGTCAGCCGGATGCGGTCGGTCACCTCGAGCCCCGAATCCCGCCGCGCCTGCTGGATCGAGCGGATCACGTCCCGCGCCGTACCCTCGGCTTCGAGCTCCGGAGTGATCGTCATGTCGAGAACAACGAAACCGCCGCCCGGCAACAGCCCACTCGACCCGCCCGACGCGGCCAGCGTCGTCTCCAGCGTGTACTCGCCCTCGACCAGCTCGATGCCCCCGGCAACCACCACACCGTCTGCGGACTCGGACCAGTCGCCGGCCTTCGACGCCTTGATCGCCGCCTGCACGGCCTTACCCAACCGAGGTCCCGCGGCCCGCGCGTTCACCACGATCCGTTGCGACACGGGTGCGTCGACCGCGTCCACCGAGGTCAGCACCACCTCGCGGACGTTCACCTCAGCAGCGATCAACCCCGTCAGCGCCTGCAGGTCGGCAGCTGTTGCCACGGTCAACTTCTCCAGCGGCTGCCTCGCCCGGATCCCGGTCGCCTTCCGGATCGCGGACGCGACCGAACACACCTCGCGGGCGCGCTCCATCTGCACCACCAGCTCCGGATCGTCCGGCAGATCTCCGACGGTCGGCCAGTCGGTCAGGTGCACCGACCGCTCCCCCGTCAGCCCGCGCCAGATGTCTTCGGCAACCAACGGCAGTAGCGGCGCGACCGCCCGACAGAGCGTCTCGAGCGCCGTGTACAGCGTGTCGATCGCCGCCTGCTCACCCGCCCAGAAGCGATCGCGGGAACGCCGGATATACCAGTTCGTGAGCACATCGACGTACTCGCTGACTGCGTCACAAGCCGAAGCGATGTCGTACCGATCCAGCTTCTCCTGCACATCCGTGACAAACAGCCGCAACCGAGCCAGCAGGTAGCGATCCAGCAGATCCGTCGGCTGCGTGATCGCCTGCCCCTCGATACCGGCCGCGTTCGCGTAGAGGGCGAAGAAGGACCACGCGTTCCAGAGCGGGATCAGCACCTGCCGGACGCCCTCGCGGATGCCCTCCTCGGTGACGATCAGATTCCCACCCCGCAGGATCGGGCTCGACATCAGGAACCAGCGCATCGCATCCGCGCCGTCCCGATCGAACACCTCGCGCACGTCCGGGTAGTTGCGCAGCGACTTGCTCATCTTCTGCCCGTCGCTGCCGAGCACGATCCCGTGGCTCAGAACCGACTTGAACGCCGGCCGATCGAACAACGCCGTCGCGAGGATGTGCATCGTGTAGAACCAGCCCCGCGTCTGCCCGATGTACTCGACGATGAAGTCGCCCGGGAAGTGGTTCTCGAACCAGTCCGTGTTCTCGAACGGATAATGCACCTGCGCGAAACTCATCGACCCCGAGTCGAACCACACATCCAGTACGTCGGGCACCCGGCGCATCGTCGACTTCCCGGTCGGGTCGTCGGGATTCGGCCGGGTCAGCAGGTCGACGTACGGGCGGTGCAGGTCCTTGACCTCGACCCCGAAATCACGCTCCAGCTCGGCGATCGAGCCGTACACATCGATCCGCGGGTACTGTGCGTCGTCGGAACGCCAGACGGGGATCGGGCTGCCCCAGAAGCGGTTCCGGCTGATCGACCAGTCCCGGGCGTTGCTCAGCCACTTGCCGAACTGGCCGTGCTTCACGTGTTCCGGGGTCCAGGTGATGTCCTCGTTCAGCTCGACCATCCGGTCGCGAAGCCGGGTCACCTCGACGAACCAGCTCGAAACCGCCTTGTAGATCAGGGGATTCCGGCATCGCCAGCAGTGCGGGTAGCTGTGCACGTAACTGTCTTCGCGAATCAGGGCGCCCTTTGATTTCAGGTCGCGGATGATCGGGCGGTTCGCCTCGAAGACGTGCAGACCCTGGTACGGCGGGACCACGCTCGTGAACCGGGCGCCGTCGTCCACGGTCAGGATCGTGGGGATTCCGACGGCATCACAGGCCAGCTGGTCCTCCTCGCCGTACGCGGGGGCCATGTGTACGACGCCAGTGCCGTCCTCGGTGGTGACGTGTTCGGCCGCGATGATCTGGAAGGCGTTCGGGGTGTCGGCGAAGAAGTCGAAGAGTGGGGTGTAATGCTTGCCGATCAGCTCGCTGCCCTTGAACCTTTTGATGACGTCAGTGAATCCATAGGCCTGGAGTCGGGCCTCGGCGAGGATCGTGGGTCGGCCTTCGGCGTCGTTCACCACCACGTAGTCGAGGTCGGGGCCGACCGCCATCGCGAGGTTGCTCGGCAGGGTCCACGGGGTGGTCGTCCAGGCGAGCAGCCGTTCGCCGGTCTCGAGCTCGACCGCAATCGTGATCGAGGGGTCCTGCCGCTGCTGATAGACGTCGTCGTCCATCCGTAGTTCGTGGTTGGACAGCGGGGTCTCGTCGTTCCAGCAGTACGGGAGGACGCGGAGGCCTTCGTACACCAGCCCCTTGTCGTACAACGTCTTGAACGCCCAGATCACCGACTCCATGTAGTCAGGACTGAGCGTCTTGTAGTCATTGTCGAAATCCACCCACCGCGCCTGCCGAGTGACATAACTCCGCCACTCGTCGGTGTACTTCAGCACCGCTTCCCGGCAGGTCGCGTTGAACTTCTCGATCCCCAGCTCGAGGATCTCCGCCTTCGTCTTCAGCCCCAGCACCCGCTGAGCCTCCAACTCGGCCGGCAATCCATGCGTATCCCACCCGAACCGCCGCTCCACCCGGAAACCCCGCATGGTCTGGTACCGCGGCACCAGGTCCTTCACGTACCCCGTCAGCAGATGCCCGTAATGCGGCAACCCATTGGCGAACGGAGGCCCGTCGTAGAAGACGAACTCCGCCGTGGTCCGCCGCTCAATGGACCCACGGAACGTGTCATCCGCCTCCCAGAACGCCAGCACCTCCCCCTCAACCTCAGGGAAGTCCGGAGCCCCACCCACCCTGCCACCAGTCCTCGGATAGCTCACCCCCGCATGCTACGCACGCCGCCGTACACAAGAACTGTTAGTACGTCACCCCAACCA
>NZ_SMKA01000421.1 GCF_004348455.1 Kribbella albertanoniae | reverse complement strand
CCCCCACCACGGACTGCCCCTGCCACCATGCCCTCGACCACACCGCCGCCGCCATCGCCACCGCCGAGAGCGCGGGCCGTCAGGATCAGGCGGTCGTTCGATGAGGGTGCTGCTGACGGGTGGTGCCGGGTTCATCGGGCGGCATGTACACACGCAGCTCACCGCTGAGGGACATGACGTTCTCGTGCTCGACTCTCTCCGGAACGACGTTCACGCGAAGCGGCCGGCCCCGAGCAACGATCTCGTGATCGGGGACATCCGGAGCGCCGAGGATTGCCAGAGAGCGCTCTCTGGCATCGACACGGTGATCCACCTGGCCGCGAAGGTCGGGCTCGGCGTCGACCTGGACGACATCGACGACTATGTCTCCAGCAACAGCCTCGGCACCGCCGTACTGCTCCGCGAACTCGCCCGCGCGAACCTCCGCCACCTCGTCTACGCCAGCTCGATGGTGATCTACGGCGAAGGCCGCTACGACTGCGACCGGCACGGGCAGGTCGCGCCCGGCCCACGGCGGCCGGAGGATCTCGACGCCGGCCAGTTCGACCCCCGCTGCCCGCTCTGCGACTGCCCACTGCGCCCCGGCCTGATCTCAGAGAGCGCTCCCTCGGATCCCCGGAATGCCTATGCCGCCAGCAAACTCAACGGCGAACATCTCGCCGCATCCTGGGCCCGCGAGACCGGCGGCCGGGTCACCGCGCTCCGCTTCCACAACGTCTACGGCCCCGGCATGCCACGCAACACGCCGTACGCCGGTGTCGCCGCCATCTTCCGCTCGGCCCTCGAGCGCGGCGAAGCGCCGAAGGTCTACGAAGACGGTCGCCAGCGCCGCGACTTCATCCACGTGCACGACATCGCGACCGCTGTGACCACGGCCGCCGGTGCGCTCCCCCACCAGCCCCCGTTCACGGCGTACAACGTCGGCACCGACACCGTCCGCACCATCGGCGACCTGGCCGCCGAACTGGCCCGCGCCTACGAAGGCCCAGACCCCGTCGTCACCGGCCAGTACCGCCTCGGCGACGTCCGCCACATCACCGCCACCTCCGCCAAACTCCGCAACGAGCTCGGCTGGAAGCCCACCCTCGACCTCCGCACCGGCCTCGCCGACCTCCTTGCCAGCGGCAACTAACCCAGAAGCCAGCCCTGAAGCCAGCTCAGAAGCCGGTCGGAAGGCGCGGACTGTACGCACCTTCCAGAACAGCGATCTCGTCGTCGGTCAGCGTGAGATCGACCGCCGCAGAGGCGTCGGCCAGGTGCAGCACATCCGTCGCCCCGACGATCGGCGCGGTGACGCCAGGGTTCCGCAGTACCCAGGAGAGCGCTATCTGAGCCATCGGTACGCCGCGTGTGGCCGCGATGCTCTCGACGGCGTCGGCGATCGCCCGGTCGTCGGCTGCGAAGATCCGGTCCGCGACGGGATCGTTGCCGGACCGCACCGTCGACGTACCCCAGGCTCGGGCCAGACGGCCCTTCGCCAGCGGGCTCCACGGAATCGATCCGACGCCTTGATCAGCAAGCAGGCCGAACATCTCCCGTTCTTCCTCGCGCTGCATCAGGCTGTACTGGTTCTGCATCGCAACGAACTTCGTCCAGCCGTGAAGTTCGGCGACATGCTGCAGCTTCGCAAACTGCCACGCCCACATCGACGACGCACCGAGGTAGCGCACTTTCCCGGCCTTGACCACGTCGTGCAGCACCTCCATGGTCTCCTCGACCGGAGTCTCCGGATCCCAGCGGTGAATCTGGTAGAGGTCGACGTAGTCGGTGCCGAGCCGGGCCAACGAGGCGTCGAGCTGCTCCAGGATCGCCTTGCGGGACAGGCCGGAGCCGCCTGGCCCGTCATGCATCGGGCGACTCACTTTGGTGGCGAGCACGATCTCCTCGCGGCGCGTGTACTTGTGGATCGCGCGGCCGACGATCTCTTCCGACGTACCGTGCCCGTAGATGTTTGCCGTGTCCCAGAAGGTGATGCCGAGGTCCAGCGCCTGCCGGAAGACCGGCTCGGCAGCGGCATCATCAAGGACCCACGGGTTGGCCCCCCGCGCGGTGTCGCCGAAGCTCATGCACCCCAGCGCGATGCGGCTGACCTTCAGGCCGGAGTTGCCGAGTCTGCGGTAGATCATGGTTGGACTCCCTTTCGTGTTCGTCGCGGCCAGCCAACAGCGGCCGCGATCCGCACGGGAGTCCCTGCTCTTCCGGGTAATGCCAGTACCTCCTTGCCGCCGACCACCTCGCCTACGGTGGTGGCATGCCGAATCATAGAGACGCCGGTCGAGCTCAGGTCCGCGAGTTCCTCGTCTCGAGGCGAGCGCGGCTCACCCCCGAGCAGGCCGGACTTCCCGCGTACGGCGGGAATCGCCGGGTCAAGGGGCTTCGGCGGGAGGAGGTCGCTCTGCTCGCCGGCGTGAGCATCGACTACTACGTGCGGATGGAACGCGGCAATCTGAGCGGCGCCTCGGACACCGTGCTCGACGGGCTGGCCCGTGCCCTGCAACTGGACGATGCCGAGCGCACCCACCTGTTCGCTCTTGCCCGCTCTGCCACTCCGACCTCAGGTCGGCAACGGAAACCCGCGCCATCGACTGTGCCGGCCAGCGTCCAGCTCGTCCTCGACGCGATCACCGACGCACCGGCCTGGGTGCGCAACGCGCGCCACGACATGCTCGCGACCAACCGGATGGCCCGTGCGCTCTACGCGCCGTTGCTCGCCGATCTCCGACGACCCGCGAACAACGCGCGGTTCGTCTACCTCGACCCGGCCTCGCAGGACTTCTTCCAGAACTGGGAACGGACGGCCGACGACATCGCAGCCATGCTGCGTTCCGAGGCCGGCCGCAACCCGCACGACAAGAAGTTGATCGAGCTCATCGGTGAACTGTCCACCCGCAGTGAACACTTCCGGAACCGGTGGGCCGCTCATGATGTTCGGTTCCACCGAACTGGTATCAAGTACCTGCGCCATCCGGCCGTCGGGAATCTCGACCTCACGTTCGAGGCCATGGAGTTCCCGGCGCATCCGGGTCTCACGCTGCTCGTCTACACCGCAGCCGCCGGTACGCCGACCGCCGATAGTCTCAGGCTTCTTGCAAGCTTGGACGCAACCACTCAGCCAGCGCGGGAACCTGGCTGATCGCGGCTGGGTCGGCTGGAAGCAACGGCAGCCGTACGTGCGCCGTGGGGATCCGGCCTTGGGCTGCGAGGACCGCCTTGATCACGATCGGATTCGGCTCGGCGAACAGTGCCTGCGCCAAGGGGACCAGGCGGAGAGCGCGCTCTTGCGCTTGCGCCAGAGCGCCGGCCTGCCAGGCTGAGATCAGGTCGGCGTAGGCCCGGGTCGCGACGTTCGCGCTGGCGAGGATCCCGCCGCTGGCCCCGAGCGCCAGCATCGGGCTCGCGTAGAGATCGTCGCCCGCGAGAACACTCACGTCGGGAGAAACGCGGCTCAAGAACGCGATGGTGTCCTCGTCGATGCCGCCGACCGCGTGCTTGAAACCGACGACGTTCGGCAACTCCGCCAAGCGGATCAGCGTCTCCGCACCCAGGGTCCGGCCGGTCCGGTACGGAATGTTGTAGATCACCAGCGGTACCGGGCTTGCCGCGGCGAGCTGTCGGAAGTGCTCGACGACGCCGTCCTCGGACGGCCGGGTGTAGTAGGGCACGACGACCAGTGCCGCGCTCACCGCCGTACCGCTCGGATTGATTGTTGCCAGTTCGTCGAGGGAAGCGGCGGTCGAGTTCGAGCCTGCGCCGACGATCAGCGGCGCGTTCCGGTCGGTGCAGACGGAAGAGCAGATCGCGAGAACGCGGTGACGCTCGTGAGTCGTCAGGGTGGCCGGTTCTCCGGTGGTGCCGAGGGCGACGATGCCGGCGGCGCCCTCGTCGAGAACGGCGTGAGCGAGCGCCTCGAGCGCGTCTCCGGAGAGATCGCCGGTCTCGGAGAACGGAGTGATCAGGGGAACGAAGAGTCCTGTGAACGCCATGACCCGACGTTCTCGTGAAACCGCTCATCAGGTCCAGTTCGCATTTCCGTCGCCGAGCGTAAGGTGAGCTTATGCTCGACGTCCGCAAACTGCGCCTGCTCCGCGAACTCGCCCGCCGTGGCACGATCGCGGCCGTCGCCGAGGCGCTCGCCTACACCCCGTCCGCGGTCTCCCAGCAACTCGCCGCTCTCGAACGCGAAACCGGCGTACCGCTGCTCGAACGAACCGGCCGCCGGGTCGTCCTCACACCCGCCGCTCAGGGCCTGGTCGAGCACACCGAGGCGATCCTCGCGCTGCTCGCCACCGCAGAGACCGCTCTCGAGAACGCCGCGAGAGCGCTCTCTGGCGTTCTCACGATCGGCGCGTTCCCCACCGCGATCCCGGCCGTCGTCACCCCCGCAATCGTTGCCCTGAGCACCGAACACCCCAGCCTCGGCCTGACCGTCGTCGAACTCGACCCCGCCTCGGTCCCCGATGCCCTCCGCACCGAGGCCGTGGACGTCGCACTCGTCCAGGAGTACGACCACGTCCCGGTCGCCGCCCATCCCGGCCTGCACACCGAGCCTCTGCTGGAAGAAACGGTGTACCTGGCCGCCCGCCGTACCCGCTCACTGAGCAGCCTCCGCGACACCCCATGGATCGCCGGCACTCCAGGCACCCTCTGCCACACGCTGACCATCAGAGCTTGCGAAGCCGCCGGCTTCACCCCACACATCCGCCATCACGCCGACGACTTCGGCACCGTCCTAGCCCTGGTGGCCGCCGACCAGGGCGCAGCCTTCGTACCAGAACTCGCTCTCACCACCCCATCCCCCGCCGTCGTCCTCACCC
>NZ_SMKA01000420.1 GCF_004348455.1 Kribbella albertanoniae | reverse complement strand
GCCGGGTGCTATCGGTGGTCGACGCGGGGCAGGTCTCTTGATGACGGGGCGACGTTCATTCATGCGTCGCGGCATGATCAGGTCGCGATGGTGGCCAACTTCGTGTACGACGATGTGGCCGGGCCGCTGAGTCTGCTGGTGATCGATACCGGGCGGCTGGTGTCGGCGTTGTGTGTCGAGGACCTGGACGGGATCGGCATCACGTTCCCGCACATCTACGGGCCGTTGAACCTGGATGCGGTGGTCGAGGTCCGCCGGTACGAGCGTGCGGCCGACGGCCGATGGCCGGAAGTGGCTGCCGAAGTCGTATCCTGATCACGGAACGGGTCGGTCGGGCGATCGCGTCGTCCACGCGAGTGGGCGCCGAGGAAAGTCCGGACTCCACAGGGCAACGTGGTGGGTAACGCCCACCCGGGGCAACCCGCGGGACAGTGCCACAGAGAACAGACCGCCAGCGGCTTCGGTGAACCCCGTGGTTCATCGAGGTGCGGGTGAGGGTGAAACGGTGGTGTAAGAGACCACCAGCTCCCCAGGTGACTGGGGAGGCTCGGTAAACCCCACGTGGAGCAAGGCCAAGAAGGACGACGGGCAACCGTCGTCCGCGCGAGCGTTCGAGGGCTGCCCGCCCGAGCTCGCGGGTAGGCTGCTAGAGGCGGCTGGCAACAGTCGTCGTAGATAGATGATCGCCGTAACAGGATCCGGCTTACGGACCGACCCGTTCCCCCACCCGACGGCGCGCGCTGCTGTGCGGCGCGCGCTGCCGCGAGGATCAGAAGGTGTGTTCGTCGGTGGGGAAGGTGCCGTTGGCCACGTCGGCGGCGTAGGTGGTGGCGGCGCCGGTGAGGATGCCCCGGAGGTCGGCGTACTGCTTGACGAAGCGGGGCATCGGGCCGGAGCGGAGGCCGGCCATGTCTTGCCAGACGAGGACCTGGGCGTCGGTGTCGCGGCCGGCGCCGATGCCGATGGTCGGGATCGGGATGCGCTTGGTGATCTCGGCCGAGACGTCGC
Organism: Kribbella albertanoniae; assembly: GCF_004348455.1. GTDB lineage: Bacteria > Actinomycetota > Actinomycetes > Propionibacteriales > Kribbellaceae > Kribbella > Kribbella albertanoniae. Next base: position 3,972 of record NZ_SMKA01000420.1, on the reverse strand, counting down.
CGGGGACCATCTCGAGCACCAGGGAGAAAGCGCCGGCTTCGGCGAGGGCGACGGCGTCGTCGATCAGGCCGGCGGCTTGGTCGCCTCGGCCCTGGACGCGGTAGCCGCCGATGCTGTGTTCGCTCTGCGGGGTGAAGCCGATGTGCGCCATCACGGGGATGCCGGACTGGGTCAGCTTCTCGACCATCGGTACGACGGTTCGGCCGCCCTCGAGCTTGACCGCGTGGACGCCGGCTTCCTTCATGAACCGGACCGCCGTGTGGAAGGCCTGCTCCGGCGACGCCTGGTACGAACCGAACGGCAGGTCGGCGACGACCAGCGCGCGACTGGCTGCGTTCGCCACAGCGCGGGCGAGCGGGATGAGCTCGTCCACCGTGACGCGCAAGGTCGTGTCGTAGCCGAAGACGTTGTTGGCGGCGGAGTCGCCGACGAGCAGGACGGGGATGCCGGCCTGGTCGAAGATCTCGGCGGTGTACTGGTCGTACGCCGTCAGCATCGCCCACTTCTCGCCGCGGTTCTTCATGTCCCGCAGGTGGTGGACGCGGTACCGCCGCGGCCGCTTCGGCGGCTCACCCGAACCACCTCCGGAACCGCCGCCCTCGGACGGACGACTCTCGGCGGGCGGCACTGACGGTTCGCCGGACTCCGGCGTACCGGCGCTTGCAGTTGCTGCTGCTTGGGCGCGGCGTGCGCGGTGCGTGGCGACGTGCTCGGCCGGCACCTGGCTCGGGGCGTCCTGCTGTACGTCGGCCCGTCGGCGCGCGCCGATCCGCGACCGTGGCTCGCTCATCGGGGTGTTGCTCTCGTACTCGGCGCTGGGATCCGACAGGTAGCTCGGAGCCGGCTGGGTCTTCTGATCCGGCGAAGGCGCGGGGGCCTGAGTGGACGGTGTCGGGGCAGGCGTCTGCTGCTGGGCCGGAGGGCGCGGCGGAGTCGGCGGCTGCAACGGGAATTGCTGCTGAGCCGGCTGCTGCTGCTCTGGCTGCCGACCGGGCGGAGGCTGCAGCGGGCTCAACCCGTTGCCCGGCGACTGCGATGGCGACTGCGGCGGCTGCGACTGCCCAGGCGACTGCGACTGCGGCGGCGCAGGCGGTTGCAGAGGCAACGCACCCGTCGTCGGCGGTACGCCGTTCTGCTGCGGCGCAGGGCTGCTCCAGTTGGTCGACCCGTTCGACGCAGGCGGCGCGTGCTGGGTCAGCCCGTTGCTGCCCTGCGGCGCGGCCGGGGGACGCGGGGGCTGCTGCGGTGCCTCCTGCCGAGGCTGCTGGGGCTGAGGCTGCTGCTGCGGCGGGGGAGCCTGCCGGTTCGGCGGTACGCCGTTGTTCCCGTTCCCCGGTGTGAACGGGCTGGGCCGATTCGGGGCAGGCGGCTGCTGCGGACGGAACGGGCTCTCCTGCGGGTACGCCGGCTGTCCGTACGACTGCTCTTCACTCCGCGCCTGCTGCTCGCGCTCCCCGTAGTACTCCGGGCGCTGCGGCGGTTCGCCGTACGGCGATCGTGGCGGCTGCTGACTGGGCGCCTGTGCCGGGGGCTGCGCGGGTGGTTGCTGCTCGCCGTACCGCTGCGGGGGAGCGGGCGGGGAGCCGGGCAGGTATGGCGGCTTCGGCACGTACGGCTGCTGCGGCACGGGGCCGCGCTCGAACTGCCGCGGTGCGTTCGGCAGCGACGGCGACGGGTCGAGGCCGAGCCCGTTGGGCCGGTCCCGCCAAGGGTCACTGTCGTAGTCCGAACGGCGGTGCTCTTCGGTTGTCCGGTTCGACGGTCCGGTCCCGTACGGCGAGGGCAGCTCGTCGTCGTCCTGGGTACCGGCCGACATGAAGTTGTCAACCATGGGCTCATCGTCCCACCGATGCGGTGTGCCTGTATAACCCCCTTCAGGGCCACCGCCTGTGCCTGAGACGTCAGTCACATCGTCCCGGGAGGTGCCTGAGTCACGGTCTCTGGACGTGTCTGAGTCACCGCCGACCTCCTCAGGAGATCCCCACGGTGTGTTCTCGGATGGGCGGTACCGCCAGGAGTCGCTCAGTGCTCGGCTGCCTTCCGTGCGTCCTCACGCCATGCATTGGTGATCGGCAACCGGCGGTCCCGGCCGAAGGCCTTGTGGGTGATCTTCGGGCCCGGTGGGTACTGCCGGCGCTTGTACTCCGCGCGGTCGACCAGCTGGATCACCTTGCTCACCAGCTCGGTCTCGAATCCGGCCGCGACCAGCTCGGCGCTGCCGCGGTCCAGCTCGACGTAATCGTCCAGCATGTCGTCGAGCAGGTCGTACGGCGGCAGCGAATCGGTGTCCTGCTGCCCCGGGCGAAGCTCGGCGGACGGGGGTTTGGCGATCGAGTTCTCGGGGATCGGCGGCTGCTTGCCGCGGGCCTTGGCGTCTTCGTTACGCCACTTGGCCAGCCGCCAGACGACGGTCTTCGGGACGTCCTTCAGCGGCGCGAAACCACCGACCGCGTCACCGTAGATGGTGGAGTACCCGACCGAGAGTTCGGATTTGTTGCCGCAGGCAAGTACCAGGTGGCCGTCGGCGTTCGACAGACCCATCCAGATCACTGCGCGGACGCGGGCCTGGAGATTCTCCTCGGCCAGGTCGGTGAGACCGAGAGTGTCGAGGAACGGCTGCACCATCGGCTGGATCGGGATCACCCGGTAGTTCAGGCCGGTGCGCGCGGCGAGCTCGGCGGCGTCGTCCTTGGAGTGGTCACTGGAGTACACACTCGGGTTCGAGATGCCGAACACGTGCTCGGACCCGATCGCGTCACAAGCGATCGCCGCGACCAGTGACGAGTCGATGCCGCCGGACAGTCCGAGCAGGACCGACTTGAAGCCGTTCTTCTGCACGTAGTCGCGCAGGCCGGTGACGATCGCGCCGTACATCTCGGCCTCGTCCGCCAGCCGCGGCGCAACGGCGGCCGCGATCGGTTCGTACGCCGGGAGCGCGTCCTCGTGGATGACCGTGTGCACGATCTCGATGCCCTCGTGCGTACCGGACGGCGTACCGGTCGCGGCGGGCAGTTCGAGGTCGACGACCATGCTGCCCTGCTCGAACTGCGGTGCGCGGGCGAAGATGTTGCCTTCGGCGTCGGAGATCAGCGAGTCGCCGTCGAAGACGAGCTCGTCCTGGCCGCCGATCAGGTTCACGTAGGCAAGGGCGCAGTCGGCCTCGCGAGCACGCCGCGTGACGAGCTCGCCCCGTACGTCGTCCTTGTTCGCCTCGTACGGCGAGCTGTTGATCACCAGAAGCAGACCCGCATCAGCGGCCTTCGCCACGGCCACCGGACCGCCGTCCTGCCACAGGTCCTCACAGATCGCCAGCGCGACATCGATGCCGTGGATCCGGACCACCTGCAGTGTGTTTCCCGGAACGAAGTGCCGGAACTCGTCGAACACCCCGTAGTTCGGCAGGTGGTGCTTCACCGCACTGGTCACCACGTGCCCTTGGTGGATGACCGCGGCGGCGTTCGTCGGAGAACCCTTCGGACGGCCGAGACGGTCGACGCCCATCGCCGTACCGGTGGCGCGGTCCAGATACCCACACACCACCACGATGTCGCCCAGACCCTCGTCGGCCAGCCGCTTCGCCAGGGTCTGGATCTTCGCCTGCGAAGCATCCACGAACGACCCCCGCAACGCGAGGTCCTCGACCGGATAACCAGTCAGCGCCATCTCCGGAAACGCCACGACGTGCGCACCCCGCTCGACGGCGTTTCGGGTCCAGGCAACGATCTTCTCGGCATTCCCGTCCACATCACCGACAGTCACATTGAGCTGAGCAAGAGCCACCCGAAGCTGAGACACGAGAGCACACTACTGTCTCCGCTGCTCTTTCCAACCCCCGATCCACCCCAGGACACGCGCGAGGTTCACCTCAACCGGTTCAATCGCGTCCACTCGCAGGTGCTCCGACCCGACCCCCGGATACTCCACCCGCATCCGCTCGACGTGATCCCACCCCACCTCGTGCCACCCCGGAAT
>NZ_SMKA01000041.1 GCF_004348455.1 Kribbella albertanoniae | reverse complement strand
TCACCGACCGGATCCGCGAACACATCAAACTCACCCACCCCACCGAACAATTCCCCTACGGCACCCGCGAAACCACCAACAACATCGACCTCGACCACATCCAGCCCTACAACCCCCTCGGCCCACCGGGCCAGACGAACACCCTGAACCTCATACCGCTGAGCCGCTACGGCCACCGGGTGAAGACGCACGCCGCCGGATGGAAAGTCCGCCGCATCGACGCAAAAACGATCGAATGGACAACACCCCACGGCTTCGTCTTCCGGGTCGACCGCACCGGCACCCACCGAGTCATCCAGGGAATGCCGGATGACTGAAGACCAGCGAGCCGAGCCACGGTTGCCGGGATTGTCGGGGCTGGCCGGGATTGTCGGGGCTGGCCGGGGTTGCCGGGATTGCCGGGCAGTCCGGGGATGCCGGGATCGCCACGGCTGCCGGGGTTGCCCGGATTGTCGGGATTGTCGGGGCAGTCCGGGGATGCCGGGATCGCGACGGCTGCCGGGACTGCCGGGGCTGGCCGGGACTGGCGCGCGAGACCGTGGTGAACGTGCCGGCCTGCGAGCGGGGCCCGACGTGGTCGGCTGCGGAAATCCCTCATTGCCACCTTGCGCCTGGGTGGTGTTCGCGGTCCGGGCCTCGAAGGCAGTGCGGATGGAGCCCGACCACGGCGAGGCAGACCACCTCCGCGCCGCTGAGCAGTGGCGGTCTACCGAGGCACGGGCCCAGCCTTGTTGTCGATCCCCACATAAAGTGCGGTCGAAAGGGCGATCGGATCGGCACTTCACTGGGGGCGCCGCCTGCTCGACCGGCTCTACGATCGGTACTTACGATCGGGTCTTCGATGTCCTCCGCCCGTGCCAGGGGATGAACCGCAGGCCATGCGTCGACTGTGTGCGTACCCCCTTGGAGAGCGCACGGATCTCAGAGAGGTTGGTGCCCTGGTGGAGGTAGCCGTCGAGAGCTTCGACGCGTCGCGGGGTGCGCGTCTGTCCGCCTACAGTGCCGTCTCCACCTCGCTGGCATTGTGCAGTGATCGCGTGCTGGGCGATCTCGTGGATGCGGCCGCGCCGATGGGTGTCGGCATCGGCGGGACCTCAGCGTTGCTAGAGGTGGACGGGACGCCGGTCTTCGTTAAGCGGCTGCCACTCACCGATCTCGAAAGGCAGCCGGAGAACGTCCGGTCCACGGCCAACCTCTTCGACCTACCGACCTTCTGCTACCCCGGCCTCGGAGTCCCGGGTGGCCCGGGATGGGGTGCTTGGCGGGAGTTGGCCGTGCACACCATGGCGACGAACTGGGTGCTCGCGCAGGAGCATGAGGGCTTCCCGCTGATGTATCACTGGCGGGTCCTGCCGCACCCCGACCAGGTGCTACCCGACGAACTAGCCGATGTGGAGAAGGTCGTTGCCTACTGGGAAGGCGCGCCGCAAGTGCGCCACCGGCTCGAGGCGCTCCGGGATTCCTCGGCGAGTATCGCGCAGTTCCTGGAGTACATCCCGCAGAACCTGCACGACTGGCTGGACGTTCAGGTCAAGGCCGACGCCGAGACGGCCGAGCAGGCCTGCACCATGGTGGCGGACGAACTCGGGGCCGGAATCTCCTTCATGAACGCCCGCGGCCTCCTGCATTTCGACGGCCACTTCCAGAACATCCTCACCGACGGCCAGCGGCTGTTCTTCACGGAGCACCGGACCTATGACCGCTCCTACGCCTTCACCCACCTGGTGCAGTGGCTCGTCATCCAGGCCTGCGCCCGAGGGGAACCGCCGAAGGGCATCCCGCCACAGGTCGCGGCGATCCTCACCCTCCACTCCCCACTCGCGGCAGTCATGACGGACTACTACCGCGAGTTCCGGTACGAGAGCCGGCTCCTAGTTGGGCCAGAGTTGGTGGACGGTTCCGGCGGAGCCGCCGCCTCGGCGGGTGGGTTCGGCAGCGGCGAGGAAGCCGCCGTTGGGCAGGATCTCCAGGGCAGCCACGGCACCGATCTCGGCCGCGGAGGTGAACGCGTCACCACTGGGGACGAGAGTGTGGCCGAAGGGCTTGAGGGCGGTGCCGTAGGCATCGATGAACGGCGGCTCGGCGGTGACGGCTGCCGAGTTGCGCTGGGAGGCGCGGGGCGCGGCGACCGCTTCGGGAAGCGTCATGCCGCGGTCGACGCGGTTGGTCAGGGTCTGCAGGACCGTGGTGATGATGGTCGACCCACCCGGCGAACCGAGCGCGAGGAACGGCTTGCCGTCCCGCAGCACGATCGTCGGGGACATCGACGACCGCGGGCGCTTCCCCGGCTGGATCCGGTTCGGATCGGCCTCGGCGTACACGGTGGTGAAGTCGGTGAGCTCGTTGTTCAGCAGGAAGCCACGGCCGGGGACTGTGATGCCGCTACCGCCGGTCTGCTCGATCGTCAGCGTGTACGAGACCACGTTGCCCCACTTGTCCGCGGCAACGAGGTGCGTGGTGGACACGCCCTCGGTGTCCCGGCCTTCCTTGGTTGCGGTGGTCGCGCCACACGTCCCGTACTGACCATCCGGTACGCCGGGCTTCAGCGGCTTCACCGAGGCCTTGGCCGGGTCGATGAGGCAGGAGCGCTCGGCACCGAAGCCGGGCGACAGCAGCTCCTTCGTCGGTACGTCGACAAACGCCGGATCGCCGACGTAGGCACCGCGGTCGGCGAAGGCCAGCGCTGAGGCTTCGAGGTAGGAGTGCAGCGCCTGCGGGGTCTCCATCCGGTCGAGGTGCAGAGGCGCGAGGATGTTCAGGGCCTCGCCGACGGTGGTGCCGCCGGATGATGACGGCGCCATCCCGTACACCTCGAGGCCGTCGTAGCGGACCTTGGTCGGCGCGCGGTCGATCACCTTGTACTTCGCAAGATCCGCAGTGGTCAGGTGGCCGGGCATCACCGGCAGTGCGGTCCCCGGGGTCTTCGGCGGGTTCTTCACCGTGGCGGCGATCTCGCCCGCGAGCGCGCCGCCGTAGAACGCCGGGAGCCCCTTCGCGCCGATCAGCCGGTAGGTGTCGGCCAGCTCGGGGTTCTTGAACACCGTCCCGACCTTGGGCGCGTCACCACCGGGCAGGAACAGCTTCGCGGTCGGCGCAATCGCGGCGAACCGTTCCTTGTTGTCCAGCGTCTGGCTGCGGAAGGTCGGGTCGACGACGAAGCCGTCCTCGGCCAGTTCGGCGGCCGGCTTCAGCGCCTTGTTCAGGGACAGCGAGCCCCATTGCCGCAACGCGCGGTCCCAGGTCGCGACTGTGCCCGGCGTTCCGACGGAGACCCCGGAAGTGACCAGGTCCGGCGTGAACTTGTACGGCTGACCCGTTGCCGGGTTGATGAACGCGTCCGACGGCATCGTCGCCGGCGCGGTCTCGCGGCCGTCGATCGTCATCACCCTGCGCTGCTTGGCGTTGTAGTACACGAAGTACCCACCGCCGCCGATCCCGGCGGAATACGGTTCGGTGACTCCAAGCGCTGCGGCGGTCGCGACCGCTGCGTCGACCGCGTTACCCCCACGACGCAGTACGTCGAGACCGATCTTCGTCGCATCGGGGTCGACCGAGGCGACGGCGCCGCCGTACCCGATCGCGGTGGGGTACTTGGTGCGCGCCTGCTGTTTCGGTGGACTCGCGGCCGCACCACTCAGACCGAATCCGGACAGGACGAGCGCACTCGCGGACAGGGACGCGACCAGCTTCTTCACCGGGTCTCCAGGAGCTCGAGCGACAGGGGGAACTCTCCCCCTGCCTACCCCGAACTCGGGCCGCGCGCCAGTCGCCAGGCGCGTCCGGCGGCTAGTTGATCGTGCAGGACGCCAGGAAACGACGTACCGTCTCGTCGGTCCACGCCGTGTTACCGGCCGGGGCCTCGACCAGCAGCCAGTCGTCGGCGAGCTTCACCTGGCCCGCCAGCCGGCCGTCCACCGTGCCGATGTGGAACGTCTTGCCGGCCTCATCGGTCACTCGGAGCTGAGTCAACGTCAGTGCAGTTTCGCGCCGCTCGAGGACTACCTTCGAGGAGACTTCCGAGGTCCGCATCTCCGGTTGCGCCAGTACGACGCGGTTCGCAGCGATCGGCGTCTCCGGGGCCCAGCCCACCGGGGCGAGCGTGCAGCCGATCGTGTTCCAGGTCTGTTGGTTGGCCGCCAGATCGACGCCGGTGGAGAACAACGAGATCGTGCCTTCGCTGGCCTTCGCGCTCGGTGCGGTCGATCCAGCCGGACTCCCGGAGGCCGCGACCGACGACTCGTTCGCCCCGCCGGCGACCGGCGGGTTGCCGGCGCCGCCCCACCACTTCACCTGGTTGCCGACCGCGAGCACAGCGGCCGACGCCGCGGCAACGCACAGTACGCCGGTCACCCGGCGGCGCCGCTTGATCCGGCGCAACGCCCGCCGCCCCCGCGCGACGTCCGCGTCGATATCCGCCGGTGGCAGCCCATCGGCGGCCTCCTCGGCGAACCCCTCCAGCAACTTCTTGACCTCGTCCACTGCTCCGTCCTTCTCCCGGCGCCTGTGCGGCCGGGATGTCAGCCACTCCCCGTTGCCTGATCCGGCTGTTCGTCGGTCATCAGGTCCTTCAAACGCTTGAGCGCCTTGGCGGTCTGGCTCTTCACCGTTCCCTCGGTGCACTCCAGGATCCGCGCGCAGGTCGCGACGTCGAGATCCTGGAAGTACCGCAGTACCAGGACCGCGCGCTGGCGGGGCGCAAGCTCCAGCAGCGCCCGCCGGACCGCGATCGTGTCCACCGGATCCGTCTCGTCGGCCAGTCTCGGCTCGAGCGTGTCGGCGGTCACCACCTCAGGGTGGCGGCCGGCCCGGCGGCGCTCGTCGAGGAACGCGTTCACCAGAATGCGGTGCGCGTACGGCCCGGCGCCTTCGTGCCGGATCCGGTGCCAGTGCACGTAGACCCGAGTACAGGCGGTCTGGACCAGATCCTCCGCGGTATGCGAATCCCCCGCGGTCAGCAACAGCGCCGTTCTCATCAGTCGGGTGCGATCCGCGAGCAAGTACTCACGGAACTCCGCCTCACGGTCACCCCCTCGCATCGACAGCCCCTGCTCCGGGGGCGATTTCTACCCCGACTACGTCATCGGCACCCGTTCGGTTGCCTGCGGCCAGCACATCGATCGCCTTGTCCAGCAGGGCGGAGTCGTCGTACCGGAGCCAGGTGATCCGCGGATCCTTGCGGAACCAGGAATCCTGCCGCCGCGCGAACCGGCGGGTCGACTGCGCGGTCCGCTCCCGGGCCTCGGCCTCGTCGATCTCGCCGTTCAGCAGGGCGATCACCTGGGAGTAGCCGAGGGCGCGGTTCGCGGTCCGGCCTTCGAGCAGACCGTGGTCGAGCAGCGACCGCACTTCGTCGACGAAACCTTCGTCGAACATGCGGTCCACCCGCCGGTCGATCCGCTCGTCGAGCACCGGCCGCGGGACGTCGAGACCGATCTGTACGGCGCCTGGGTAGACGTACCGATGGGCTGGGAGGGTCGCGCTGTACGGCGCTCCGGTGATCTCGACGACCTCCAGCGCCCGGACGATCCGGCGACCGTTGCTCGGCAGAATCTGCTCGGCCGCTGCGGGGTCGATGTCCTGGAGCCGCTGATGCAGAGCACCTGACCCGAGGTCTTCGAGCTCAGCCTCGAGCCGCTCCCGTACGGCGGGGTCGGTGCCGGGGAAGGTGAAGTCGTCGAGGATCGCCCGGACATAGAGCGCGGACCCTCCGGCCAGGACCGGAATTACCTGCCGACGGGTGCAGTCGTCGATCGCGGACCGGGCCAACTGCTGGAACTCGGCCACCGTCGCGGTCTCGGTCACGTCGAGGATGTCGAGCAGATGATGCGGTACGCCGCTCCGCTCGGGGCCGGTGATCTTCGCCGTACCGATGTCCATGCCGCGGTAGACCTGCATGGCGTCCGCGTTCACGACCTCGCCGCGCAGGCGTTTGCACAGGGCAACGGACAGGTCGGACTTGCCGGCCGCTGTAGGGCCGACGACCGCGACGACGAGTGGTTCGGCCATCGCTCCAGTGTGACAGTTTTCGGTCCGGGCCCGCTGCACCGGCCCCGGGGGGCCGTCAAGTCTGCACCAAGAAGCCTCGGGGTGGCCTTGTGGATGACCCCGGAAGACGGGTAGACACGACGCCAGTTCGCAACACCGGATTACGGGAGGAATGAAGCTGTGACGAATCCGTTCGAGGGAGAGTCCGATGCGGCCAAGGACGCATTGGGTCTGGGGGACGACGAGCTGGACGCCGCGAAGCGCAGCGGCGGTGACGTCGAACTGAAGGCGAGTGGTGGCGACGTGGAGTCCGGCGGTGACGTCGAGTCCGGCGGTGACGTCGAATCGGGTGGTGACGTCGAGTCGGGTGGCGGCAGCCAGGACTCCGGCGGCGACGTCGAGTAGTAACACCCGCTGAATTCCTGTCCGACAGTTCGCGGCGGTCCTAGGAGTTCGAGGCCGGTTGATGCAATCATCTACCGCTAGCTGTCAGTAAGCAGTTCACTACGCAGGAATGGGAGCCCCTGAGATGGGCATCTTCGACAAGTTCAAGGGCAAGGCCGAGGACCTGAAGGACAAGGCCGGTGACCTGGTCGATCAGCACGGCGACAAGGTCGGCGACGGTCTGGACAAGGCCGGTGACTTGATCGACGAGAAGACCGGTGGCAAGTACGGCGACAAGATCGACCAGGGTGTCGACAAGGCCAAGGACGGCCTGGATGGCCTCGACGGCCAGAACGACGACATCCCGGACGCGAACAAGCCCGCCTGAAAGCTTCCTCACCGAAGGGCCGCGAGCACCGCTCGCGGCCCTTTGTCGTTCGTCACCGGAGGCGGCGGGCTACCGCGGGGATGATGATGGCGGCCGCGATCAGGTGGGTCGTCATCAGGAGGGCCTTGGTGGTGGGGGCCGCGTCAGCGAGGAGGTCGGGGGTGAAGGAGAGGGCCGTCAGGACGACGGTGGTGCGGATCCAGGCGGTGCGCGGGCGGGCGGCGTACCGGCGGAGGGCCAGCGCGATGAGGAGGCCGAGGGTCGCGAAGATTGCGGTCGTGACGGCGAAGCCGGGGACCGGGATCGGGGCGCCGGAGACGTCGAGGCTGATACCGGCGGCCTGGCCGGTGGCGGCGACGGCCGCGGTGGCAACAGCTGCGAGGACGCCGGCTACGGCGCCGTCGCGGAGCAGGCGTCCGATCGACGGGGCAACAGTGGGGACGGTGGCGAGGGTTGCAGTCATGGTGAGCTCCGGGGCAGTGGACCGGCCCGTTGCCGGTCTCTTACCTATACGTCGAAGCGGACCGCCGTGAATTGACATGGGTAGCCGTGGGAGGCTCGGGGGATGGATCGGTTTCGGGTGGTGCCGGCGGCTTATGTGGTGTTGCGGCGGGGGGACGAGGTGTTGATGATGTTGCGGGCCAACACCGGTTACATGGATGGGTATTGGGCGGTGCCGGCGGGGCATGTCGAGGCTGGGGAGTCGGTGCTGGAGGCGGCAGTGCGGGAGGTTCGGGAGGAGGTCGGGGTGGAGATCGACCCGGCGGATCTGGTGCCGGTGACGGCGATGCACCGGACGGGCGGGAACGGGGAACCGATCGACGAGCGGGTGGACTTCTTCTTCACAACGTCGCGGTGGACGGGTGAACCGCAGTTGATGGAGCCGGGGAAGGCGGACGGGCTCGAGTGGGTCGCGCTGGACAAGTTGCCGGAGCCAACGGTCCCGCACGAGGCGCGGGTGCTGGCGGGGCTGGATGGTGGGCTTCCCGCTGTCATCGTCGAGGGCTTCAGCTGACTCACCGGCGTTGGCTCAGGGTTCTGGTGGCGTTCACCGGGGCTTGGGGGGCTGCGTTCTAATGTTCGCTGCGGTGTCAGGTAGCGACGTGGAGGCAGTTCATGGAACAGCAGTACGACGGGACGAGCCGGCGGCGGCTCTTGCAGGCAGGAGCGCTCGGCGCGGGGGCTGTGGTCGCGGGTGGGGTGCTGGATGGAGGGGCGGCTTCGGCAACGACCTCGTCGTACGGCGGGCGGGTTGATACGGAGCACCCGCGGTTCACGGTGGCCGTCGTACCGGACACGCAGTATCAGTTCGATCAGGATCGGGGTGACTCGGCGCCGCTGACGGCGACGTTCGAGTATCTGGTCGAGCAGCGGTCCGCGGAGAACGTGGTGTTCGTGGCGCATCTCGGTGATGTGGTGGAGAACGCACTGGCCTCGGAGTTCGCGCAGGCGGATCCGGTGTTCAAGGTGCTGGACCGGGCGCGGATGCCGTACTCGGTGCTGGCCGGGAACCACGACATCGACGGCTCCAAGGACGACAGTCGCGGCGACTCGCCGTACCTGCGGACGTTCGGGCCGCAGCGGTTCCGGCGGATGGCGACGTACGGTGGATCGACGGCGAACGGGTACAACTCGTACCACGTGTTCCGGGCGGCCGGGCGGCAGTGGTTGCTGCTGGCAATGGACTGGCGGCCGTCGGACGCGAGCTTCGCGTGGGCGCGCGCGGTGATCGCAGCGCATCCGCGGATGCCGGTGATCCTGACCATTCACGACCTCGTGTACGCCGACAGCGGGGTCGCGGAGTTCAGCGATCACGGGAAGCGGGTCTGGGACCAGCTGGTCAAGGACAACGACCAGATCTTCCTCACCCTGAACGGTCACTTCTGGCCGTCCGGCCGGCTCACTCGGCAGAACACTGCCGGGCATGACGTGCACATGCATCTCGCGAACTACCAGGACCGGTACTACGGCGGCTCCGGGATGGTCCGGCTGTACCACTTCGACCTGGCCCGGAACACCATCGACGTCGAGACGATCGCCCCGTGGATCCTCAAGCAGGACCCGGCCCGGCGCAACGAGCTTGCCGAGGGTGAGGTCGAGCTGACCGATGACGTGAACAGGTTCAGTGTGCCGCTGGACTTCGAAGAGCGGTTCGCGGGGTTCGCGCCGGTTCCGGTGCGGCCGGCCCGGCCTGCGAAGCAGTTGGTGATTCCTGGGACGGCGGCGTACTGGCGGTTCGACGGGCCGGTGAGCGGGCAGGTCGTCGACCAGTCAGGGCAGGGGAACCATCTGACCCGGGTGCAGCTCGCTGGGGGTGCGCCTTCCGTTTCGGCCGAGTTCCATCCGGAGCAGCCTGGGCATGCGAGCTGGTTGTTCCCGGGTGGGAAGAATCCGGCGCGTGGTGGGTATCTGAAGACGGTCGACAGCGCGCCGATCAACAAGCTGACCTTCCGGGGCGGGTACACGATCGAGGCGTTTGTGAAGCTGGCCGACGATGGGCAGGACCATTCGTGGGAGGGGCTGATCTCACGGCTGGGGACCGGGCGGGATGCCGGGAAGACGGGCAGTGACCCGGATGAGCCGGTGGTGAAGCTTGGGTTCTCGGGTGGGCGGCAGGTGCAGTGGGCGGTGTATCCGCTGGATCGCAACGACACGTTCACCAACTGGGGGCATGAGCAGGTGGCCGGGCAGTGGTTCCACCTCGCGATCGTCAACGACGGACGGCACAGCGTCCTGTACGTCGATTCGTCGGAGCTGCTGCGTAATCCGGCGACCCCGTCGAATGGGCTGGCGACGGTCGGGAAGCCGTGGCTGGTGGGTGCGGGGCACTACGCGAACGAGGTCGACCAGGGGTTCGCGGGGCATATCGGTGAGGTGCGGATCGTGGGTCGCGCGCTGAAGCCGTCCCAGTTCCTGAACGCGTGACGGTAAGAACACGTAGTGGTGCCCGCTGCGGCTGAGCTTCAGGCGTGGCGGGCGCTGCGGAATGGTGTCGGTGCGGACTAGTACCGTGTCGTTACCGACGGAGATGGCTGCGGATGAGCGCTTCCTGGGCGGGGAGCAGCGCCTTCTCGGCGGGAGTCAGGGTGATGTTGTTGCTGCGGGCATCTAATGCCGCGGTGAGGCCCGGGGTTGGGTCGATCGAGTTGGCCAGGTAGGCGGTCAGAGCCTCGCGGAGGAGCGGGGAGAGGTCGGCCCAGGTGGGGTCGAGGGCTACCTGGGCGAAGATGACCGCCGTCATCGCGATGTCGAATTCGGCCGTGCCCTCTTCGGCGTTGCACCAGTCGATGACGATCGGGCCGGCGGGGGTGGCGATCACGTTCTCGGGGTGCAGGTCGCCGTGCACGACTACGAGGCCCGGGGTGCCACTGGGGGCGGAGATCGCGTGCAGGCGGCGGTGCAGGTCGGCATGCAGTACGCCGAGCTCGGTGGCGGTGAGGTCACCGGCGACGGCTGACTCGGCGAGCGTGGGACCGGTGAGCCGCTCGATCACCATGTCCGCGCCGTCGACCTCCCGTACGGCGGGCACGGGGTAGCCGAACTTCGCCACGTGCCGCATGAAGTCGGCCTCATCGCGCACGGGGTGCCCATTCCGGTACCTGCGCACGACCCACGCCTCGTCGAGTGCGTACACATCCGCATCCCGCCCCGCCGCGAACGGCTCGGCGTCCGCGGGAAGGAGCGGAGTCGCGCCGGGTTCCGCCGCCGGGTGAGCGGCTGCGGGATCCGGGATCGACGAGCTCATCCGATTTGGCAGCCGCCAACGGCGGGTTCGAGGGGCTTGGCGCCGAGCGTCGGCATGCCGAGCATGACGCCGGGGGCTGATGACGAGGGCGCGTCCTGGAGGCGTTCCCAGGCGTCGCCGGCTCGGGTGCGGCGGATGGAGCCGAAGGTGTCGGCTACCAGGTGGTGCGGGGCGGCGTAGGTGACCTCGACGGTAGCTACGTCGCCGGGGCGGGGTGGTTCGACGCCTTCTGGGAGGGCGAAGTGGACGAGGCGGTTGTCGCGGGCCCGGCCGCTGAGGCGGTGGGTGGCGGCGTCCTTGCGGCCTTCGCCTTCGGCGACCAGGACCTCGAGGGAACGACCGAGGGTCAGCTTGTTCTCGGCCCAGGCCATGTCGTCCTGCAACGCGACGAGCCGCTCGTACCGCTCCTGGACGACCGCGCGCGGGACCTGGTCCTCCATGGACTCGGCCGGCGTACCGGGACGCTTGGAGTACTGGAAGGTGAAGGCGCCGGCGAAGCGTGCCTCGCGCACGACGTCGAGCGTGCCCTGGAAGTCTTCCTCGGTCTCGCCCGGGAAGCCGACGATGATGTCGGTGGTGATCGCCGCCTCCGGCATCGCCGCGCGCACGTCCTCGATGATCTTGAGGTACCGATCGCGCCGGTACGAACGCTTCATCGCCTTCAGCACCCGGTCCGAACCGGACTGCAGCGGCATGTGCAGCGAGGGCATCACGTTCGGCGTCTCGGCCATCGCCTCGATCACGTCCGCGGTGAAGTCGCGCGGGTGCGGCGAGGTGAAGCGGACCCGCTCCAGCCCGTCGATCTCCCCGCAGGCCCGCAGCAGCTTGGAGAACGCGTAACGGTCGCCGAACTCCACGCCGTACGAGTTCACGTTCTGGCCGAGCAGGGTCACCTCGAGGACGCCTTCGGCGACGAGCGCCTCGACCTCGGCGAGCACGTCACCCGGGCGGCGGTCCTTCTCGCGGCCGCGCAGCGCGGGGACGATGCAGAACGTGCAGGTGTTGTTGCAGCCGACGCTGACCGAGACCCACGCCGAGTACGCCGATTCGCGCCGCGTCGGAAGGGTCGACGGGAACACGTCGAGGGACTCCAGGATCTCCACCTGGGACTCCTCGGCGATCCGGGCCCGCTCCAGCAGCACCGGCAGCGAGCCGATGTTGTGGGTGCCGAACACGACGTCGACCCAGGGAGCCTTCTTGGTGATGGACGCCTTGTCCTTCTGCGCCAGGCAGCCACCCACGGCGATCTGCATCCCCGGCCGCTTGGCCTTGACCGGCGCCAGGTGCCCGAGGTTGCCGTACAGCTTGTTGTCGGCGTTCTCCCGGACCGCACACGTGTTGAAGACCACGACATCGGCCTGGTCGCCCTCGGGCGCGCGCACGTACCCCGCGTCCTCCATCAGGCCGCGCAGCCGCTCGGAGTCGTGGACATTCATCTGGCACCCGTAGGTGCGGACCTCGTAAGTACGCATAACAGTCACCAAGAGTACGGCGCGAAGTAGACAAATCCCTATCGGGGACCGGAGGGGTGACGCCGTCGCCGGTAGCACTTCCTGCGGGAGGTTGTTGCGGTGCGGCAGGTTCCGGACACTGATGAGCACGATCGTGCGCAGGGTGATGGGCCTGTCACGGTACGCGCCGGTTCATTGCAGATCGTTACCACCACGGAACCGACCGGCGATGCGACGGCCCCCCGGGCTCCGCTAGGTTCTGGCCATGAGCGATTCCGGCACCTTGACGCAAACGGGTCTGGTGGCCCTGACCGGCGTCAACAAACATTTCGGCGAACTGCACGTCCTGAAGGACATCAACCTGTCCATCGCCAAGGGCGAGGTCGTCGTGGTGATCGGCCCGTCCGGGTCCGGCAAGTCGACGCTCTGCCGCGCGATCAACCGGCTCGAGACGATCGACTCGGGCACCATCGAGCTGGACGGCCAGCCGCTGCCGAGCGAGGGCAAGACCCTGGCCACGCTGCGGGCCGACGTCGGCATGGTGTTCCAGTCGTTCAACCTGTTCGCGCACAAGACGATCCTGCAGAACGTCACCCTCGGCCCGCTGAAGGTCCGCAAGATGGACCCGAAGAAGGCCGAGCAGCGGGCCATGGAACTGCTGGAACGAGTGGGGGTGGCCAGCCAGGCGTCGAAGTACCCGGCGCAGCTGTCCGGCGGCCAGCAGCAGCGTGTCGCCATCGCCCGCGCGCTGGCGATGGACCCCAAGGTCATCCTCTTCGACGAGCCCACCTCGGCGCTCGACCCGGAGATGATCCAGGAGGTCCTGGAGGTGATGATCGACCTCGCCAAGCAGCAGATGACGATGGTCGTGGTCACCCACGAGATGGGGTTCGCGCGGAGCGCGGCGAACCGGGTGGTGTTCATGGCCGACGGCGAGATCGTCGAGCAGGCCGACCCGGAGACGTTCTTCACCAGCCCGACCTCCCGGCGCGCCCAGGACTTCCTCGGCAAGATCCTGAAGCACTGAGCCTCCGCCCGCGGCCGTACCCAGCAATCACACATCAAAGGGGAACCTGAAATGAGAATGCGTCACCTCGTCGCCGGACTCGGCGTCGCGGCGCTCGCGCTGACTGCGACTGCCTGCGGTAAGGAAGAGCCTGCGGCCGGAGGGGGCGGCAACGCCGCGTCCGACTCCTGCGGCACCCCGCACAAGTTCGAGACCGCGTCCGGTGTGGACGTGGCCGGCAGCCCGGCGTTCGCCAAGATCAAGACCCGCGGCAACCTGATCGTCGGCGTCAAGGCCGACCAGCCGAACCTCGGCTACAAGGATGCCGACGGCAAGCGCTGCGGCTTCGACATCGAGGTCGCCCGGATGGTCTCGGCGAACCTGGGCTTCGACCCGGACAAGATCGAGTACAAGGAGATCCCGTCCGCGAACCGCGAGACGGCCATCGGCGGCGGTGAGATCGACTACTACGTCGGCACCTACTCGATCACCGACAAGCGCAAGGCGCTGGTCTCCTTCGCCGGCCCGTACTTCGTCGCCGGCCAGGACCTCCTGGTCAACAAGGCCGACACCTCGATGGACGCCGGCAAGACCGCCCTCAAGGGCAAGAAGGTCTGCTCCGCGACCGGCTCGACCCCGATCCAGCGGGTCAAGGACGAGCAGCTCACCGAAGCCAGCAACATCTCCGAGTTCAAGACCTACTCCGAGTGCGTCTCCCAGCTGCTCGACAAGAAGGTCGACGCCGTCACCACCGACGACGCGATCCTCAAGGGCTACGCGGCCACCGCACCCGACCAGCTCCGCGTGGTCGGCAAGCCGTTCAGCACCGAGAAGTACGGCATCGGCCTGCCCAAGGACGACAAGGCGCTGCGCGACCAGGTGAACACCATCCTGGAGAAGTCCGCGACCGACGGCACCTGGAAGGCCATCTACGACGAGACGCTCGGCAAGTCCGGCTCCCCGGGCACCCCGCCGGCACTCGAGAAGTACTGATCCACCCCCCGGCCGCGGCGTCCTCACCGATGCCGCGGCCGGGCTCTGTACGAGGCTTAGTACGAGGAAGGTCGCGATGCTCTCGGTTCTCACCGACAACTGGGATCTGTTCCGGGACGGATTCTGGCTGACGATCAGGTTGTTCCTGGTCTCCGCCGTGCTCAGTTTGGTGCTCGGCACCATCCTGGCCGCGTTCCGGGTTTCCCCGATTCCGGCGCTGCGCGGTGTCGGCACCGGCTACGTGAACACGCTGCGGAACACCCCACTGACGCTGGTCTTCGCCTTCCTGTTCTTCGGCGCGGCCAAGATGGACCTGGCGCTGCCGTCGCCGTACTGGGCGGGTGTCGGGGCGTTGACGATCTACACCTCGGCATTCGTCTGCGAGGTGGTCCGGTCCGGAGTGAACACGGTCTCCCCCGGCCAGTCCGAGGCCGCCAGAGCGGTCGGTATGACGTTCTTCCAGGTCCTGACGCTGATCGTGCTGCCGCAGGCGTTCCGGGCGATCGTGCCGCCGCTGTCCAGTGTGTTCATCGCGCTGCTGAAGAACACCACGATCGCGGCCGGCTTCTCGCTGGCCGAGGCCGGTGCGATTCCGTTCTCGATGTCCGAGCGCGGTGAGAACCAGCTGCTCACGCTGATCTGGATCACGATCGGCTTCCTGATTCTGATCGTCCCGCTGATGTTCCTGCAGCGGTGGGCCGAACGACGGACGGCGGTGGCCTGATGAGCACGGTGCTGTACGAAGTCCCCGGTCCCCGGGGCAAGGTCCGGAACCGGGTCTCCAACCTCCTGGTGGTGCTCGCCGTCGCCGGCGCCGCCGCCTGGCTGATCAACCGGCTGTACACCCACGGTCAGTTCGAGGGCCGGCTGTGGCGGCAGTTCCAGTACTCCGCCATCCAGGAGCAGCTGCTCACCGGCCTGCTGAACACGCTGCGCGCGGCCGGGCTGGCCGCCGTACTGGCACTGCTGTTCGGTGCCGTCTTCGCCGCGGCACGGATCAGTGACCACAAGTGGGTCCGGGTCCCGGCGACGTACGTCGTCGAGCTGTTCCGGGCGATCCCGCTGCTGATCCTGATGTTCTTCTTCTACTACGCGAACATCCAGTTCCACTGGGGACTGACCCCGTTCTCGGCAGTTGTCTTCGGCCTGACGCTGTACAACGGATCGGTGCTGGCCGAGATCTTCCGGGCCGGGATCGCCGCCGTACCGAAGGGTCAGCGGGAAGCGGCGTACGCGATCGGTCTGCGCAAGAACCAGGTCGTCCGCCTCGTTCTGCTGCCACAGGCGATCAGCGCGATGCTGCCGGCGATCGTGTCCCAGATGGTCGTGCTGCTGAAGGACACCGCGCTCGGGTTCATCATCACCTACGCCGAGTTGCTGTACGTCGCCAAGCAGATGGGTGGCCGGTTGACCTACGGGTTCCCGTACATCCCGACGTACATCGTCACCGCGATCGTCTACATCGGCCTGTGCTCACTGCTGTCGGTCCTGGCCCGCTACCTCGAAGGCCGCTCGCGGCGCCGCCGCAAGATCACCGGTGCCCCGCCGCCCCTAACACTCGACGAAGGCGACGCCTCCGTCGCCGGACGGTCCTAGAACGACTGAAGACCCCCTTCCGCAGCCGGGAGGGGGTCTTCGCCGTTCGACGCAGGAGGTTTCTTCTCACGTGAGATTTCTTCTCCCGCGTCAACGAGTTATCGCTGTTGAGACGCCTCGCGAACGGGGCCACACCAGGTGCCGAGCGCCTCGACAAGGCCATCGATGCCAGCGGTGCTGCTCCAGCCCACGTAACCGTCCGGACGCACCAGCATGACCTCTGGTACGGCGATCCGCTCCCCCTGCGGAAGCGTCCATTCCGGAACGGTAGCGGTGCCGGTGACCAGATCGATTCGACCAGCCCAGCCCTCGGCCACGTCGGAGAGGTCCATGCCGTCGGTGAGGACAACCAGCAGTGGGCGCCCACGGCGCAGCAGCTCGAACAGCCGGACATCACCGTCGGTGGTGCGTACGTGAACATCCGGCAGACGCATGCCGGCCATCCCACCCGCCTCGGACGGGTAGCGCAGAGCGAGCGCCGAGATCATTCCGCCCAGCACTTTCGTCACCGTCGGCTCGGTGGCCAGCCACCTCATCGTCTCGCGCAACGGCCGGTGGTGTTCGTCAGGGCGGTTGAGCGCGACCTGGGCGCGAGTGTTCTTCTGGACGATCTCGCCAGCGAAGTGTCGTTCGGTGTGGTAGGTGTCGAGAAGGTCCGCGGTGGCATCGCCACGTACCACCGCGGCCAGCTTCCAACCGAGGTTCGCCGCGTCCTGCACTCCCGTGTTCAGACCTTGTCCGCCGGCGGGGAAGTGCACGTGGGCGGCATCACCTGCGAGCAACACCCGCCCATCCCGATACCTGTCCGCCTGCCGCGTCGTGTCCCCGAACAGCTTGACCCGGTCAGTGTCGTGCAGCCCGAAGTCACTGCCGATCACCCGACGCATGGCCGCCCGCAACTCGTCGGCGGAAGGCTCACGCTCTGCCAGCGACGGGTCGTATTCCACGACGCCCACGCGATACCAGCCCTCTGCGGCCAGCAGTATCGTGTAGTGGCCGTTCGTGCCAGGACGGTCAAAGGGAAATCCCTCGATGACCGGTGGATCGTCCATCACCACCGGATCGGCGGCGATAGCCGAGAGTGTGGGGTCGGTTCCGGAGAAGCCGATACCGGCGAGCTTGCGCACGGCGCTGTGCCCTCCATCGCACCCGACGACGTAGTCGGCGTGGATCAGCACCTCGCCCTCGGCGGTCTGCGCACGCACCACCACCTCGTCGGCGTCCTGGCTGAGACCGATGACCGCCGTGCCCCACGTCGGCCTGACGCCTAGCTGCGTCACACGCTTCTCGAGCAGCCGTTCGACGCGATCCTGGAACAGTTGCAGCGCATAACGGTAGGGAACGTCGAAATCTTCGAGCGACAGCACGATTCCGCTGTAGTGAGCGTACTGACCCGGCGATCCGGCGGCGAGCATCGGCTCCAGATACCCGCGCTGGTCGAAGACCTCCAGGGTCCGGCTCTGCAGTGAGCCGGCCCGGCGATCGTCCGTGCGCTGCGAGGCCTGGTCGATCAGCAGGACGTCGACACCTCCCACCCGCAGCTCCCCTGCCAGCCAGAGGCCGACCGGACCGGCACCCGCGACGACGACCTGTGTCCGTATCTCTCGCATCTCTCTTTCCTCCAATTGTATTTTCTAGGCTTTGATAAATCCGCTGGCTGCGATTTATGCCATGTTCGGCCGCTTGATTTGATGGATGAGTTGTTGCCCGCGCACCGGGAGTACTTTCGGCGACATCTCGACGGGCGGCGTCTTTGTGTTTGGGGGGCAACAGGTATCTCGTGCAGGCGGTGTGACAATCACCCACGGCGTTGATCGAGCACAGGTTCGAGATGATCGCCGCTGACGACCCGTTCGAGCAGGCCAACGCAGCCGACTCGCCCCCCTGGTCGGTCAGCGGCTTGCGATAAGGCTAACGGTACACTACCGTTTCGATCGTGCCACTGTCTCCGACCAATGAGCCCGCGCCCGTGCCCGAACCGACCGACCGGCCGCGCACTCCGATCCCGCGCGGCGCCGCTGCCCGGGATCGACTGCTGCGCGCGGCCCTCGATCTGCTCGCCGACGAGGGTGTCGGCGGATTCACCATGGAAGCCGTCGCTGCACGGGCCGGTGCCAGTAAGGCGACTGTCTACCGACGCTGGTCCGCCCGCGCCGAGTTGCTTGCCGAAGCCATGGAGCGGATCTCCCAAACGGATCCGACGCCGGAGACCGGTGAACTCCGATCCGATCTGGGCACTCTGCTGATTGGCATGCACACCCTGCTGAGCACTCAGCCCTTTCCTCGTCTACTCTCCGCATTCATCGACGCGGCGGAACGCGATCCCGCTCTCGCGACCCTTCACGTTGAGCTATCTGAGCGGCGCAGGGAGCCGCTCCGACAAGTGCTACAGCGAGCACGTCAACGCGCAGAGATCCCACACAGCGCCGACATCGAACTGGCAATCGATCTACTGACCGGGCCGACGTTCTTGCGGCGCCTGATTCTCCACCGGCAGAGCTCTACGGCTGAGGTGTACACGATCGTGGATTACGTACTCGCCGCCCTGCGGCACGCACCTCCCGTCAACAGCGACAACACCGACAACACCGACAACAGCACCTAACGGCGTGCACCTGGGCTCCGGCCCAAACCGCCTCCGGACGTCCTGACGGATCGCAGCCTCGAGTCGGTCGTTCGCTACACGGTGGCGATTGCTTTCCGGCAGGGTTCCACAGACGTTGTCGAGCGGACCGGCCTTGTTCGTTCGATAGCCGGCGGAGACGAAGAACTTTTCGGTCTGGCAGCGTCAGCTCGTCAGCCCCGCCAGAAGACAGGCACACACGACGTCGGCTTGGTGAAATCACGGTGAAACCGTCGGGAGATGCTCGCCGCCTACCGTCTCCGGCATGAGATCTCGAGGAATGCTGATCGGCCTCGTTGCCGTACTGGTGGGGAGCCTGCTGCAGGTGGCGAGTGCGTCGGCGTCGGGGCGGGTGACGTATGTGGTATCGGCGCCGTTCTACGCGGGCGCGGACAAGACTGGCTCGGGATGGGCCAGTTGCCCGGCTGGGAGCAAGGTGACCGGTGGGGGCGTTGACAGCTCTACGCATTCGATCGACGCAATGACGTCGGGCTACCCGACGAATGACGGGACCGGTTGGGCAGCCAGCATCATCCACGGCCAGGCAGGCGCGAGCTTCACGGTCAGTGCTGTCTGCGTGAGTGGGCTCAGCGGCTACACGATCGTGAGCTCACCGAACCAGGTCGCGCCTGGAGCGACCTCCGGAACCTATGCCGCCTGCGCCAACGACCAGCAGCTCGTCGGAGGTGGCGCCGGCCACGATTCAGCGAAGTTGACCCTTCGGCACACGACCTACTACAAGACGAGCACAGAATTCGCGGCCGCCAAGCCCCCGCCACCCAGCTACGACGCGTGGGTCGCGCGCTACTTCAACAGCGACACCGTTGCCCACATAGCAACAACATTCGCGATCTGCGCCCGCGGGATTGCCGGCCTCAGCTATCCGGCATCGGCAGTCTCCGACATCCGCACAAACGTGGATTGGGCGGAGGCCGAATGCCCCGCTGGGACCGAACCACTCGGCGGCGGCGCCTTCGGCCCGATCATCTTGGGAATGGGCAACAACGGGACCACCTGGGACGTCGCAGTCTCCCTCGATCTCGTCCACCTCCCGCAGGAGACCAAGTACCAGGCCGTCGGCGTCTGCGGCAGATAGCTGTCTGCCGACCATCCGATGGGCGTACCAGGTAGAGCCATGGTGATGTCTCCGGTGTCCTCGCACAGCGGCAGGGGCGGACCCTGTGAGCGCCATCCGGTCAAGGGCACGTGGTGTTCCTCGCCGACATGAAGCGGGCGAACGCGACGAGCCTCCACGCAGTTCGCGCCCGTGGGGGCTTCTCCTTGCCGGAGGCAGGATCGCCAGCGGCACATGGTCGTGTCGTACAACCCGACCTGCGAGACATAGACCCCTCCAACGGACCTCGTGGGAGGGTGGGGGGATGCGGTACGTGGAGGCTCCGGTCGGCGCGGCGGGCTTGGGTCGGCACCTGGGGGAGCTGGCGGCTACGCGACTCAACGGGGGTACAGCGGTTGTGCGACTGAAGGCGGTGGATGTGCGGGCGCCGGACGAGTGGCTGTTCGGGGATGCCAGCGGCGACCCGTTCGAGGCCGTGCGGGACTGTTCACGACTGAGGCAGCGCGTGCGGCGCGGCCGAAGGCGCGCTCTTGACTACGCAAGACGTAGGTCCAGCAACCGGTCCGAATGCACCCGCCACCCTGTCCAGGGCCTGGACACTGGCGCGGATCGAGTTCGAATTCAACAGGCGACCACGGATCATCCTCAACGACCGAGCACACGGAGTCGGTCGTGAATTTACCGGCCAGAATGGCCGATATCATCTTGGAGGCGTGTCGTGCCGGAGTCGTTCGCTGATCTGCTCGCCAGGACCACAAGAACGGCGCTCAAGCTGGAGTTCCGCGATCAGTACATGATCGAGGACCCAGGTCATCTCGCGTGGCAGGCCGGCGACCTCGATGGCGCCGTCGAAGCCTATGCAGAATGGACTGAGACCGCTCGACAGGCGACCACCCGAGGAGTCGAACTCAAGCGCGTGCGGGTCGTCAGCGAGCCTGTGTCTGACTACATCCGATTTGAGCACGCCGTCACCCAGCGGGTGAACATCGATGCCGGGGAGCAAATCCGGTGGGTGGCTCGGCAGCGAGTGTCAGCACTCGCGCTGCCCGGCAACGACGTCTGGGTCTTTGACGGGTCCTTCCTTCAGTTCTACTTCTTCGCGGGGGACGGGCGATACACAGGCGATCAGGTAACCGCCGATTCAGAAGCCGTCAGACTATGCGAGGCGGCCTTTGGGGACTGCTGGGAGCTCGGGATCGACCACAGCAACTATGCCGCAGACGGGGTGACAGCCGACTAGCCCTTCCGCTCGTAGGTTTGCGATGTCTGAGTCTCAGTTCTCAAGCGCTCAGAGCGCGCACCATGCTCTCGCCAACCGGCTGCAGGAGATCAGGCTCGACGCTGGTCTGACAGCGCGGGCACTGTCTACTGCGGCCGGTTGGCATGAGGCGAAGACGTCGCGAATCGAGCACGCCAAACAGCGGCCGAGCGAAACCGATCTGCGAGCCTGGTGCTACGTCTGCTCCGTTCCGAAGCTGATACCAGAGCTCGTCGCCGAGGTCAGGGCAGTCAACTCGATGTGGCTCGAGTGGCGCCGGGCTGAGCGAACCGGGCTGAAACAACTGAACGTCGCCGTCCGCGATATCTACGAACGTACGCGCAAGTTTCGGTCCTACTGCCAGACCATGATCCCCGGCCTCCTACAGACGCCGCAGTACACCACCGCCGTCCTGGAATCGGTGCGGGACCGTCGGCAGGTTGCAATCGACGACGTAGCCGCGGCCGTTGCCGAGCGCGTCGAGCGGCAACACATTCTCCGCGAGAGCGACCATACCTTTGCTTTCGTGCTCGAGGAGGCGGCGCTGCGCTACCAGGTGGGCGGCCACGCCGTCCTCGCTGATCAGCTCCGGCACCTGCTTGACGTATCGACACTTCCGTCGGTCACCCTTGGAGTCATCCCGACGACCGTAGACCGCTCGACGCGTTGGCCGGTGGAAGACTTCTACATGTTCGACAACAGCCAGGCGAATGTGGAACTTGTGTCCGGATTCCTTACGGTCACGCACCCACGCGAACTAGCGATGTACGCGGAGACCTTCACCGCGCTGTCGAGCTTGGCGGCGTACGGCGCAGCTGCGCGTCGCCTGATCACAGACGCATTAGCGGAACTGCCCGCCGTGGACGACGGTGGCTGACGCCAAGCTAAGCAGCTAAGGCTTCGTTTCGACCGACTTCACCTTGACGTCCGGCGAGGTCCAGCTCACGACAGAAGTCACGCCTCATTGTCGCCAATCTTCAGCGATATCAACCGCTGGCCTGAGGCGGCCAGGTATCCGAAGAACGCAGCCAGCACGAGCAGTATCGGTACGCCGCCGGTGTTCGTGCCTTCGAGGAATACGCCATAGATTCCCGCGCCGCCGGCAAGACCGCAGGTCGTGCGAGCGATCCAGCCAAGCTGCGACCAGTCATCCGTATCCGAGCTTGGACGCGGTCTCTCACCGCGGTCATCAGGATCCACTGGACTCACGTTGTGGATCCTCCCGCATGCGCTGCTGGAACGCCAACCGTTGGGCCTCAGAGGAGAGCATGGCCCAGTCTCGATACGGGCGCCAGATTCCGCGAGACGAGCGCGTACGGGGCCTGAATCTAGACCACTTTACGACCACAATTTAACCGCCAAATGCCATGTTTGCCCGTTGGCAACCAATGGTCAACGCCCTTATTTTTAAGGGAATCAGCAACTCTCGTCCACAATCAACTAGACCTGATGTCGACACGGCGCTTGAATGTTGGTCGGTTTCGGCGGAGGAGAATTGATCGTCCCGTTAACGCGGGACTCAGCCAGACGCGGACCGTTCTCGTGCGCGCGGCAGCGCGCTGGGCCGCGGGCGGTAGCCCGGCGAAAGGCTGGGGGGTGGGTGGGGTGTTGGCGTAGTCTGCGACGAAGGAGCGGGCGTAGCCGACGCGGGGGAAGAAGACTCCGTGTACGTGTTGGCGTAGCCCACCCTGCGGTGGATGTTCGCGAGGGTGGGCCTTCGGCGTACTGGGGTTAGCGGAGGGTGTTGAAGGAGTCTCGGAGGATTTCTAGGGCTTCGGTGGTTTCTTCCTCGGTCAGGGTCATCGGGGGCGCCATTCGGAGGACGTTGCCGTAGAGGCCGCCCTTGCCGATCAGGAGGCCGCGGTTCTTGGTTTCTTGTTGCAGTCGCGCGGTGGTGGCCGCGTCGGGGGTGTTGTCGGCGGGGTCGACGATCTCGGTGGCGAGCATCAGGCCCTTGCCCCGGACGTCGGCGAGCTCGGGGAACTCCTCGGCGATCCCGCGCAGACCGTCGGCCAGCTGGGCACCGCGCTTGGCGGCGTTCGCCTGCAGATCGTGGTCGAGCAGGTAGTCGATGGTGGCCTTGGCGGCGCTGGTGGAGATCGGGTTGCCGCCGAAGGTGGACAGGGAGTTCGCCTTGATGCTGTCCATCAGTTCGGGTTTGGCGACCACGCCGCCGATGGCGAAGCCGTTGCCGAGGCCCTTCGCGAACGTCATGGCATCCGGTACGACGCCGTGCGCCTGGATACCCCAGAAGTGTTCGCCGGTGCGGCCCCAGCCGGTCTGGACCTCGTCCGAGATGAACAGGATCCCGTACTCGTCCAGTACCTCCTTGAAGGCGCCGTACAGGCCGTCGGGCGGGGAGGCGAAACCGCCGACGCCCTGGATCGGCTCGGCGATCAGGCAGGCGACGTCACCGGCGGTCGTGGTCTCGATGACGTTGCGCAGGTCCTCGACGCAGACCTTGATGTAGTCGGCGTCCGGCAGGTTCTTGAACGGGCTGCGGTAGTGGTACGCACCCTGCAGGTACTGCACGTTGACCGGCGACAGGCTGCTCGCGGACCAGCCGCGGTTGCCGGTGATCGCGACGGTGCCGAAGGCGCGGCCGTGGTACGAGTTCCGCATCGCCAGGACCTGGTTGGAACGGCGGTTCTGGGTGGCGAGCAGCAGGGCGGCCTCGTTTGCCTCGGTCCCGGAGTTGGCGAAGAAGACCTTCGCGTTCTCGATCCCGGACAGTTCGGCGATCTGCTCGGCCAGCTCGATCTGCTTGCGGATCAGGTACACCGTCGAGGTGTGCGCGATCCCGCTGCTCAGCTGCTCCCGCACCGCGTCCGAGATCTCCGCGATGTCGTAGCCGATCGCGTTGGTCAGGATGCCGGCGAAGAAGTCGAGATAGCTGTTGCCCTCGCCGTCGGTGACCCGGCGGCCGGATCCCTGGACGATCTCGATCGGCTCCTCGTAGTACAACGCCAGCCAGTCCGGCATGACGGCCTTGTGACGCTCCCAGAGCTCCGCATGTGTCATGTCCTAAGCATTACCTCAAAGCGCGGTCCGCTGATAGAGGCCTCCTGTCAGATTAAGGTGCTCTGCGTGACACAGCCGAGCGTTCCGCACGTGGACATCGAGTCCCTGGACCATTTCGACCGAGTCCTGGCCGCCGGTGCGACCACCATGGTCGGGTGGCGGGTCCAGTCGGTGGATCTGACCGGCCGGACGGCACAGCTGCTCGGTCTGGACCCGCTCGGCGCATTGTTTCTCGGCTGTCTGCTGGAGGAGAAGTCGGACCGCTGGATCCGCGACGGTGGCGGGCTGGTGTTCCCTGCGATCCCGGAGCTCCCGTTCGACTCGTACCGCGGCACGCTGTACACCGCAGAGGACCTGTACGCCGGTCTGGATCGCGGGTACGACGCCACCCCGGATGCGCGCATTTACGCATGGTCACGGCTGCACGACGAGCGTGGTGACACCAGCCGCACGCTAGCGACCGCCCTGCACGACCACGCGATCGCAGACGCGCTCCACGAGCTCCCGGACACCGGTCCCTGGGTCGGCGTGATGGGCGGCCATGGCATCGCCCGCACAGACCCGACGTACCGGGCTGCTGTTCTGCTCGGCCGCAAGCTCGCCCGCGACGGCCGCACCGTCGTTACCGGCGGCGGGCCGGGCGCCATGGAGGCCGCGAACCTCGGGTCGTTGTTGGCCGAGTACGACGACGCTGCGGTGGACGCGGCTCTCGCCTCACTCGCGGCGGCGCCGTCGTTCCGCCCGTCGATCGGCGACTGGGCCACCACGGGCCTCGCCGTACGGCGGGAGTACCCGGGCGACGGCGGTGTCTCCGTTCCCACCTGGTTCTACGGTCACGAGCCGCCGAACGTGTTCGCCACCTCGATCGCGAAGTACTTCTCCAACGCGCTCCGCGAGGACGTCCTGCTCAGCCGGGCGCGCGGTGGCATCCTGTACCTGCCCGGAGCGGCCGGCACCGTGCAGGAGATCTTCCAGGCCGTCACCCCGAACTACTACGGCGACCCCGCCACCCAGATCCCCCTCATCCTGGTCGGCGTCGAGCACTGGACGGTCAACCTCCCCGTCTGGCCGTTGTTGCAGTCACTCGCGGCCGACCGCCCGATGGTGATCCAGTTGGTCGACACCATCGACGAGGCCGCTGCACTCGTCAGCTGACGCGAGTCGGCTTGAATTGCATCTGGGGGTTGGCGTACGCCTCCTGGGACTCTACGAGCTGTAGCTCGCGCTCACCTGATGCGTGGGTGTTGGTGAGCAGGTCGAAGACGCTGGAGGTGGTGCGGGCCAGGGCGTCGGCCAGGTCGCCGGTGCGGCGGTAGTGCGCAGTGAAGAGGGCTGCGGTCACATCGCCGGAGCCGTTGGCCTTCATGGGGATGTACGGCGTCTGGATGAGCCAGGCGCCGGTGTCGTCGACAGCCAGCATCTCGATGGTGCCGTCCTCGCGGTCTGGGCGCTCGACGCTGGTGACCAGGACGGTGCGCGGGCCGGTGGCGCGGACGAGCTCTACTGACGCCAGGGTGGACTCAAGGGTGTCCGGCTCGGTGTCGGTCAGGAAGCCGAGCTCGAACTGGTTGGGCGTGATGATGTCGGCCGCCGGGACCACGCGGTCCTTCAGCAGCACCGGAATCGCCGGGGCGACGAAACACCCGGACTTCGCGTTGCCCATCACCGGGTCGCAGGAGTAGACCGCTTGCGGGTTGGCCGCCTTCACCCGCTCCACGGTCTCCAGGATGACGTCGGCGATCCCCTCACCGCCCTGGTAGCCCGACAGCACCGCGTCGATCTGCGGGAAGGCGCCGCGCTCCTCGATCCCCAGCACAACCTCGCGTACGTCGTCCGGACTGATCAGCGGCCCGCGCCAAGCGCCGTACCCGGTGTGGTTCGAGAAGTTCACCGTGTAGACCGGCAGCACCTCCACCCCGATGCGCTGGAGCGGGAAAACGGCAGCCGAGTTACCCACGTGCCCATAGGCCACCGCGGACTGAATGGAGAGGATCTTCACCCCTCGATCATCCCATCCAGCTGTTTGGTCAGCTTCACGTCCTCCTCGGTGAAGCCCAGCGCCCGGTAGAACGCGAGCGCCCGCGCATTGGCCGCACCGGTGTCCAGAGTGATTGTCGCCAGCCCCAACCGTGTTGCCTCCGCCGTGGCTGCATCGATGAGCGCTCGGCCAACGCCGTGCCCCTCGTGCTGCGCAGAGACGACCAGCTCACCGATGTACAGCTCGGATGTGCCAGACCAATGCGACCGCAGCTGCCCGGACACGAACCCGGCGACCACACCGGGCGACACCTTCGGTGAGGCGCGGGGCAAGTGCGAGTACGGCGTCGCGATCGGCGGACTGGTACGGCCGGATCCTCATGTGTTACTGACTCAGCAGGCGCTCGGCCTCTTCGAGGAAGAGGTCTACTTCCATGACGTCGTAGCCCTCGCGGATGCGGACCGAGGAGAACTGCTTGGTGCTGACCTCGCGGGCGGTGACGGGACGGTCTGTCGGGACGCCGTTCACGGTTGCGAGGATGCGTTCGACGAAGTCGTCGACCTCGGCCATGTCGTAGCCCTCGCGGAGCTTCACCGGGGTGAAGCGCGGGGGCTGCAGGAGCTGGCGCGGGGGCTGCGGCTGGTACGGCGGGGCGGTCGGAGCGGCGGCCATGCCCTGGGCGGCCGTTTCGAGGAAGGTGTCGACCTCGGCCACGTCGTAGCCTTCGCGGAAGCGGACTGGGGTGAAGCTGACGTTGCGGATGTCGGCTGCGGTCACCGGGGCGCCGACGTACCGGCCCTCGACGGTGGCGGCGAGGCGTTCGACGAAGGCGTTCACCTCGTCGATGTCGTAGCCCTCGCGCCAGCGGACGCGGGTGAACATCGGGCCTTACTTGCTGGCGGCGGCGAGCTGGCCGCAGGCGCCGTCGATCTCCTGGCCGCGGGTGTCGCGGACGGTGGTGGAGATGCCGCCGGCCTGGAGGCGGCGGACGAACTCGCGCTCGTCGGCGGGGTCGGAGGCGGTCCACTTGGAGCCGGGGGTCGGGTTCAGCGGGATCAGGTTGACGTGCACCCAGCCCCAGTCGCCGCGGGCGCGGAGCTTCTCGGCGAGCAGGTCGGCGCGCCAGGCGTGGTCGTTGATGTCGCGGATCATCGCGTACTCGATGGAGACCCGACGCTTGGTCTTCTCGGCGTAGCCCCAGGCGGCGTCGAGGACCTCGTCGACCTTCCAGCGGTTGTTGATCGGGACCAGCTCGTCGCGCAGCTCGTCGTCCGGCGCGTGCAGCGACAGCGCGAGCGTGACCGGGATGCCCTCGCCGGCGAGCTGATTGATCCGCGGCACCAGGCCGACGGTCGAGACCGTCACGCCGCGCGCGGAGATACCGAGGCCCTCCGGCGACGGGTCGGTGAAGCGGCGGACAGCACCGATGACGGCCTTGTAGTTGGCCATCGGCTCGCCCATGCCCATGAAGACGATGTTGCTGACCCGCCCCGGGCCGCCGGCGATCTCACCGCGGGCCAGTGCGCGGGCGCCGTCGACGACCTGCTCGACGATCTCCGCGGTGCTCATGTTCCGGGTCAGGCCGGCCTGACCGGTCGCACAGAACGGGCACGCCATCCCGCAACCGGCCTGCGACGAGACGCACATCGTGGTGCGGTCCGTGTAGCGCATCAGCACGGACTCGACCAGCGAACCGTCCAGCAGCTTCCACAGGGTCTTGCGCGTGGTCCCGTTGTCGCACTCCATGTCGCGGACCTTGGTCAGCAACGGCGGCATCAGGTCGGCCACGAGCTTGTCGCGGGTCGCGGCCGGCAGATCGGTCATCTCGGCCGGGTCGGACGTCAGCCGGGAGAAGTAGTGGTTCGACAGCTGCTTGGCCCGGAAAGCGGGCTCCCCCAGCGCGGCGACCGCCTCGCGGCGCTCCTCCCCGGACAGGTCGGCCAAGTGCCGCGGCGGCTTCTTGGCACGGCGCGGCTCATCGAAAACGAGAGGCAGGGAGGTAGTCATAACCGACCCATTGTCGCCTGCGGGCCCAACCATTCACAAATTCACATCCACGACGTGCTACGGATCACTCCGCGGCCTTGCGGTCCGAGTGACCGAGCTGGCGATCCGGGGCGATCCGGTCGCGCACCATCTGCTTCAGCAGCGGGATCTCGGCGAACCCACCCTCGGCCTTCCGCGACCACAGCAGCTCCCCGTCCAGCGAGATGTCGAAGATCCCACCGGTGGACGGCACCAGCGCCACCTCCCCCAGCTCCTTGGGGAACGTCGTCAACAACTCCTGCGCGGTCCAAGCCGCCCGCATCAACCACCGGCACTGCGTGCAGTACTCGATCTCCAACCGCGGCGCTCTGCTCACCTCCTTAAACTACATTTCCCTCCCATGACGCACTTCTGGGTCCACGGTGTGGGCGTCCTCGAGGACGAAGCCACCGAACGCCTGACCGAGCGCCACCCCGGCTGGCGTTTCACCGACGGCACACCGCCTGCAGACGCCGCGTCGACGTACTGGTCGCCCGCTCCCCCACCCGCGAACTGGTTGCCGCCAGCCCGCGATTGCGGACGCTGATCGTCCCGTTCGCCGGAGTCCGGCAAGAGGTGCGCGATCTGCTGGAGCAGTTCCCACAGGTGCAACTGCGAACCGTGCACCACAGCGCGGGGCCGACAGCTGAGCTTGCGGTGGCACTGGTGTTGGCTGCGGCCCGCGCCATCGTACCTGCCGACCAGGGGATGCGCACCGGCGACTGGACCGCCCGCTACGTGCCACCGAACCCGACGATGATTCTGGGCGAGCATCCAGCTTTGGTGATCGGGTACGGCGAAGTGGGCCGCCGGATCGCCCGTGCGTTGAACGGACTCGGTATGCGGGTCCACGTGGTGCGTTCGACCGAGCAAAGCGGTGTGGACGGCGACATCCGCATCCACCCTCGTTCCGAGCTGCCTCAGCTGGTCAGCCAGGCGCGCGTCGTCGCACTGGCTATTCCTGGCTCGCCTGCGACGGACGGTCTGTTCGGTGCGGGCCTCATTGCGCAACTGCCTGAGCCCAGTGTGCTGGTGAACGTCGCCCGCGCGACCGTGGTCGACGAACGCGCCCTGTACGAGCGGCTGCGTGCCGGCGGGGTCGCTGCCGGCCTGGACGTCTGGTGGGAGGAGGCCAGGTCGGCCGATGCGGTGACCGGAGTCACCGCATCGACGTACCCGTTCCACGAGCTGCCGAACGTTGTCCTCAGCCCGCATCGTGGTGGTGCGTTCAGCCTGCGTGAGGTCCGCGACCTGCGCCTTGAGCACGTGGAAGCGATCCTCAGGGAACTAGCTCAGGCTGAGTAGCCCTTCGGGGGGATCAGGGTCGCGAGCTGGTTGAAGGTCAGCCAGTACGTCGCGTTCGGGTTGAAGCCGGCCGGGTCGGCGATCAGCACCGTCGAGTCGCTCGAGTCGTACCCGATCACGGTGAAGTAGTGCCAGATCGTGTAGTTCGGGTAGCCCGGCGGGTGGTTGTTGGCCGGGGCAACGATGTTCGCGACCAGGGCCCAGCCGCGGTCGATGTCGTAGGTGATGTCCTGCCAGAGCAGGTTGCGCTGCGCCTGGGTGGGCGGGTCGTTCGGCATCTCCTTGGTCTCGTAGTAGGAGGTGCCGAGGCGGTTGTTGAGTACCCGGGTGACCTGACCGATCCAGTCGGTCCCGTTCTGGTCCGTGGGCAGCTCATTGGCCAGCTGCTGCTGGCTGGGCAGATTCGACGTCTTGGCCGAGAGCGCGATCCGGGTCGCGGCCGGGCCGCACCAGTAGCCGGTCTGCTGGTACTGGAACTGGATGTTCAGCGTCTTGAGCACCTGGGTGCTGTAGCCCAGCTTGGGGACGGGCT
Source organism: Kribbella albertanoniae (assembly GCF_004348455.1). GTDB lineage: Bacteria > Actinomycetota > Actinomycetes > Propionibacteriales > Kribbellaceae > Kribbella > Kribbella albertanoniae. The sequence continues at coordinate 13,677 of NZ_SMKA01000041.1, read as the reverse complement.
TGGCCGCTGCGACGGCTTCGGCCGAGATGGCCGGCGCGGGACCGGCGATGGCGGGGGCGGACGCCATCGGCAGTGCGGTTGCGGCGACCAGGGCCAGACCGCAGAGTGCGGCCTTGATTTTCGGCGGGGTGTGTCTCATGTCAACTCCCTCAGCCTCACGGAGTGACCCGGGGTGGTCGCTCCAGCACTGAGTGCATTCGACTTCGGCGCGAATGTAAACCCCTGCCCAGAATCGTCACACAACCGTCAGATACTCACACGGCGGTGTTTCCGCAGGTCAGCGGCCTGCAGCGAGCGTTCGGCAGGCTCCAGAAAAGGATCAGAACTTTTCGATGTTGCTCGAAGAGTCACCCGACGGTCGGCTCGATGATCTCCCGGACCAGCCACTGGACCGCCCGCTCCGGGTACGGCCGGGGCAGCGACAGCACGATGTGATCGAACCCCAGGTCGACAGCTCCACGCACGATCGCCCGCGTCGAGGACGGATCGTCGTACGAGACGATCTGCTGCAGTGACCGGCTGATCGAAGCCGGATCCCGGCCGATCGCCGCACACTCGGCGTCGAGCCGCCGGATCCGGTCGGCCAGGAAATTGAGGTCATTGTGCGGCGGGCCGCTGATGTTCCAGATATCGGCGCACTCCGCGATCAGCCGCATCATCCGGTTTCCCCAGCCGCCGATCAGCAGCGGCGGCCCCGGACGCTGGATCGGCTTCGGCGCGTTCCAGGTCTGCTCGAGCGTGTAGTAGCGACCGTGGAAGTCGAAGACCTCCTTCGTCCACATCGCCCGCAGGATCTCGATCGTCTCCCGCAGCCGATCGACGCCTTCCCCCGGTGACACGAGGCTCAACCCGTACGCCGCATACTCCGCGGCGGCGGGATTCGGACCGGGAAGGCCCCCGGCCCCATCCGGCTGCCGGGTGCCGCCCACGCCGAGGCCCATCACGAGGCGGCCGCCGGAGATGACGTCGAGCGTGCTGGCGATCTTGCCCAGTACGGCGGGCGGCCGGATCCGGTTACTGGTGACCAGCAGACCGAGCCGGAGCCGGCTCGTCTGGGCGGCGAGCGCCGCGAGCAGCGTCCAACCCTCCAGCACGTCACCACCTTTTGGGCCGGCCAACGGCAGGAAGTGGTCCCACAACCACGCATCGCGGAACTGCGGGGCCTCGTCGGCGTCCCGCCAGACGCGCTGGATGTCGGCGTACGGGACATGCATCGGGGTGGTCTTCAGACCGAAGGTCGGTTCCATAATCATCAGACTAGCTGATGATCAGCCCTCCTGACGATCAGTTCCCCGGTAGATTCGAACGCATGGCGTCCGATCGGCTGGGATATCTGCTCAAACACGTTCTGGCGCGCCTGACCGAGGCGCAGACCGAGGCGCTGGCGCCGCACGGGCTGAACGGCCGCGACCTGGCCGTGTTGTCCGCGATCGCGTCCGGAGAGCCGCTGTCGCAACTGGAGGTCGCCGCGCGGCTCCGGGTGGACCGGACGTCGATCGGCGACCTGATCGACGGTCTCGAGGAGCGCGGGCTGGTCGAGCGCCGGCGCAGCGCGGAGGATCGCCGCCGCAACGTCGTCGTACTGACGACCGCGGGCGAGCGCACGTTCGAGTCAGCCGAGCGGGTTCGGCACGAGCTCGAACGCGAGTTCCTGGCGCCGCTCCGCGACGGCGATCGGTTCCGGGCGGACCTGCGGCTGCTGCTCGGGGAATGAGCCGTCCGGGGCCGCGGTTGCTCCGAGTATGGGCTTGTTGTCAGGGGTGCCGCTGTCGGTTCTGGACCGGTCGCGGCGGCGTGCTGGCGAGTCGGAGGCCGAGACGCTGCGCGCGACCGTCGACCTGGCGCAGGAGGTCGAGAAGCTCGGCTACAAGCGTTTCTGGGTGTCTGAGCACCACAGCGTGCCTGGAGTGATCGGATCCGCCCCTACGGTGCTGGCTGCGGCCGTGGCAGCGCGCACTGACACGATCCGGGTCGGTACCGGTGGCGTGATGCTGCCGAACCATCAGCCGCTGGTAGTGGCGGAGCAGTTCGGCGTCCTGGAGTCGCTGTACCCGGGCCGGATCGACATGGGCCTCGGGCGCTCGGTCGGCTTCACCAACGGCATCCGTCGCGCACTGGGCGTCGAGAAGGACGCGGCTGAGGACTTCGCAGTCCAGCTCAAGGAACTCCTCGGGTACTTCGATGGCACTCAGCAGGCCCATCCACAGGTACACGCCCGTCCTGGCGAGGGTCTGCGCATCCCGGCGTTCATTCTGGCGATCGGTGAGGGCGCCGCGCTGGCCGCGTCGTTCGGGCTCCCCTTGGTGATCGCGGGCGTGAAGGGCGAGGCAGAGCTGGTGCAGCTGGTTGAGCGCTACCGCGCCGAGTTCCGCCCATCCACCTCGGCTTCGCGACCATACGTCGTACTGGCTGCGACCGCCGCGGTTGCGCCGACGACTGAGCAGGCCAGGGAGCTGTTGCTACCGGAGGCATGGGCGACTGCGTACACGCGGACGCGCGGGGTGTTTCCGCCGCTGGAGTCCGCTCCCCCGGCCGAGATGACGGCGAAGGAACGGGAACTCTTCGACAACGCGTTGACCGGGCAGATCTACGGGACGCCGGCTGAGGTCGACACCGCGCTCGGCGGGCTGGTACGGCGTACTGGCGCGGACGAGGTCCTGGTCACCACGAACACGTACGACCGTGGTGACCTCGTCGCCTCGTACACCGCGCTCGCGGAGCTGACTAACGGTTGATCCGCTCCTCGAGGCGTTTGCGCACCTCGGGCCACTCGTCGGCCAGGATCGAGAAGACCACGGTGTCGCGCCACGATCCGTCGGCCTGCGCCATGTGCCGACGAAGGACGCCTTCGCGGGTCGCACCGAGCTTGGCGATCGCGGCCTGGGAATGAGTGTTCTTCAAGCCGGTCTGAATCTTCAGACGACCGAATCCGCAGTCCTCGAAGGCGTGCTTCATCAGCAGCAGCTTGGCCGCCGGGTTGACGGCAGTCCCCCACACCGAGGGGGCGTAGCCCGTCCAGCCGAGATGGATCCGCTCGTTCGGTACGTCGACATCGCCGAGACTCGACGTCCCGATCAGAGTGCCCGCCGCGCCAAGGGGGCTATCGGCAACCAACCGGACGCCGTACGCGAACCGCTTGGCCGCGGCGGGGATCCAGGACTCCCGCATCTCAGCTGCACTCTTCGGCGCGACACCGCCACCGAAGCCGCCGGCGTACACCTGCTCGTTGCCGATCGCGGCGTAGAGCTCGTCATAGTCGTTGTCCTGCAGGCGATCCAGGCGGACCACCTCACCCACCAGCGAACGCCCGTCCGGTGCGATCGTCATGCCCTCACCCCTTCACCAGAAGATGCAGCAGCAGCCACACCGCGGGCGCCGTCGCCAGCAGCGAGTCCAGCCGGTCCATCACACCGCCGTGACCGGGCAGCAGGTTCGACATGTCCTTGATGCCCAGATCGCGCTTGATCATCGACTCGCCGAGGTCACCGACGGTCGCGGTCACCACGGCCACCGCGCCGACGATCGCGCCGACCCACCAGCTCCCGTCCAGCAGGAAGACGACCGAGGCGATACCGGCACCGACACAGGCCAGCGTCGAGCCGGCGAAACCCTCCCAGGACTTCTTCGGGCTGATCGTCGGCGCCATCGCGTGTTTGCCGAACAGGACACCGGCCACGTAACCGCCGATATCGCTGGCGACGACCACCAGGAAGAAGGTGAGGACGCGCAGCGGCCCGTCGGCGTCCGGCTGGACCAGCAGGATCGCGAACCCGGCGAGCAGCGGCACGTACCCGATCAGGAAGATCCCGGCGCTGGTGTCCCGGACGAACCCGACCGAACCGCCCGGCATCCGCCAGAACAGCGTGGCCAGGACCGTGCCCGCCATCGCGACCAGCAGCGCCATCGGTCCGCCGAAGTACGCGGCCACCAGCATCGCCGCCGTACCGACGAAGACCGGGACCCGCGGGATCACCGCGCCACCGGTCCGCAGCGACTTGATCATCTCGTCCACGGCCACCAGGACGGCGGCCAGCACGACGAAGATGAACAGCACCTTCTCCCAGAACAGGGAGCCGATGATGACCACACCCAGGCCGAGGCCGACCCCGATCGCCGCGGGCAGGTTACGCCCGGCGCGACCCGGATCCGGCGTGGGTTTCGGACTCGGTGCGGGCGGCGTGCTCTCGACGCCCATCACACCTCGAGCAGTTCGGCTTCCTTGTGCTTGAGCAGCTGGTCGATCGAGTCGACGTACTTCTTCGTCATCCCGTCGAGCCGCTTCTCAGCACTCTTGCCCTCGTCCTCGCCGGCTTCGCCGTCCTTGACCGACTTGTCGATCGAGTCCTTGGCGTGCCGGCGGATGCTGCGCACCGAGATCTTGGCGTCCTCGCCCTTGGTCTTGGCGACCTTGATGTACTCCTTGCGGCGGTCCTCGGTGAGCTGCGGCATCGTGACCCGGATGACCGAGCCGTCGTTGCCGGGGTTCACGCCGAGGTCGGAGTCGCGGATCGCCTTCTCGATCGCGGCCATCGCGCCCTTGTCGTACGGCGAGATGAGCACGGTCCGCGGGTCCGGGACCTGGAAACCGGCCAGCTGCTGCAGGGGCGTCGGGGAACCGTAGTAGTCGGCCACGATGTTCGAGAACATCGACGGGTGCGCGCGGCCGGTGCGGATCGCGGCGAAATCGTCCTTGGCGACCTCCACGGCCTTCGCCATCTTCTGCTCGGCTTCGCGGAGTGCTTCGTCGATCACGACATTCCCTCGCTTCCTCAGGGCCGCGTCCGCGCGGCCCGTTTCGTGACGATCCTAGTGGTACGGCGGCCCGAACCGGGGGACTACCCCGGGGCGACGACAGTACCGATCTTGTCCCCGTGCACGACCCGGGCGATGTTGCCCTCCTCGAGACCGAAGATCACGATCGGCAGCGCGTTGTCGCGGGCCAGGCTGATCGCGGTCGCGTCGGCGACCCGCAGACCGCGGGCCAGGAAGTCGTCGTACGAGAGCTGGTCGAACTTGACCGCGTCCGGGTTCGTCTTCGGGTCGGAGTCGTAGACACCGTCCACACCCTGCTTGCCCATCAGCAGCGCCTCGGCGCCGACCTCGAGCGCGCGCTGGGCGGCGACCGTGTCGGTGGAGAAGTACGGCATGCCGGAGCCCGCGCCGAAGATGACCACGCGGCCCTTCTCCAGGTGCCGCTCGGCCTTGCGCGGGATGTACGGCTCGGCGACCTGGCCCATCGTGATGGCGGTCTGCACCCGGGTCTCGATCCCGAGCTTCTCCAGGAAGTCCTGCAGCGCCAGGCAGTTCATCACGGTGCCGAGCATGCCCATGTAGTCGGCGCGGTTGCGTTCCATCCCGCGCTGCTGGAGCTCCGCACCGCGGAAGAAGTTGCCGCCGCCGACGACGATGGCGACCTGGACACCGGCCTGGACCACCTCGGCGATCTGGCGGGCGATCGAGTTCACCACGTCGGGGTCGACGCCGAGCTTGCCGCCGCCGAACACCTCACCCGACAGTTTCAGCAGCACCCGCCGGTAGGCGGGCGAAGACGGCGAAGAGGCCGGATTCGTCTCGGTACCCAGGGTTTCCGTCACGATTCCGGCCTCTCCTCAATGTCCTGCAGTGGTGCCGTGCTGTGTCGTCGGTCCTGCAGGCCTCAGGCGCCGACCTCGAAGCGGGCGAACCGCTTCACGGTCACACCGGCCTCGTCGAGAACCGCCTTCACGGTCTTCTTGTTCTCCGTGACCGACGGCTGCTCGAGCAGCACGACCTCCTTGAAGAAGCCGTTCACCCGGCCTTCGACGATCTTCGGGAGCGCGCCCTCGGGCTTGCCCTCCTCGCGCGCGGTCGCCTCGGCGATCCGCTGTTCGTTCGCGACCGTCTCGGCCGGAACCTCGTCGCGGGTGGTGTAGAGCGGACGCATCGCGGCGGCCTGCATGGCAGCGCCACGGGCGGCCTCGACGTTGTCACCCTCGAACTCGACCAGGACGCCGACCTGAGCCGGCAGGTCCGCGGCGCGCTTGTGCATGTACGCCGTCACCTGGCCCTCGAACACGGCGACCTTGCCGAGCTCCAGCTTCTCGCCGATGACCGCGGCCAGCGCCTCGATGTTCTCGGCGACCGACTTGCCGTCGGCGAGCTTCTCGGTGAGCAGGCCCTCGATGTCGCCGACCTTGCTGGCCGACGCGTGCGCGACGATGTCGGCCGCGAGCTGCTGGAACTGCTCGTTCTTGGCGACGAAGTCGGTCTCGCAGTTCAGCTGGACCAGGGCGTTCTCGGCCGCGGCCACCAGGCCGTTGCTGGCGGAGCGCTCGGCGCCCCGCTTCTGTGCCTTGGCCGCGCCGTGGATGCGCAGCTCCTCGATCGCCTTCTCGAAGTCGCCGTCGGTGGCCTCGAGGGCCTTCTTGGCGTCCATCATGCCCGCGCCGGTGGTGTCGCGGAGCTTCTTCACGTCAGCGGCGGTGTAGTTCGCCATTCCTCGTTCTCTCGTCTGTGTCGATGCGGCTGGATGGGCGGAGCTGTCCGGTGCCCTGCCGCCCGCGGAGGCGGGCGGCAGGATCAGCGGGTCTCAGGCCTCGTCGGCCTTCGGGGCCTCGGCGGCCGGGGTCTCCTCGGCAACCGGAGCCTCTTCGGCAGCCGGAGCCTCGGCAACCGGAGCAGCCTCGGCGGCAGGCGCCTCGACAGCCTCGGCCTCAGCGGTGGGCGCCTCGATGGCGGTGGCCTCAGCGGCAGCTTCCTCGGCCTTCGGGGCCTCGTCGGCCTTGGGGGCCGCAGCGGCGCCGTTCTGGCTCTCCAGCAGCTCGCGCTCCCAGGCAGCCAGCGGCTCCTCGGCGCCCAGCTCCTCGCCGGCCGCGGCAGCGCCCTGGCCACCGCGCGACATCAGACCGTCGGCGACGGCGTCGGCGACCACGCGGGTCAGCAGGCCGACCGAACGGATCGCGTCGTCGTTGCCCGGGATCGGGAAGTCGACCTCGTCCGGGTCGCAGTTGGTGTCCAGGATGCCGATGATCGGCAGCTTGAGCTTGCGCGCCTCGTCGACCGCGAGGTGCTCCTTCTTGGTGTCCACGATCCACACGGCGGCCGGGACCCGGGCCATGTCGCGGATACCGCCGAGGGTCTTGAGCAGCTTGTCGTGCTCGCGACGCTTCTGCAGCAGCTCCTTCTTGGTGACACCGGAGGCGGCGACATCGTCGAAGTCGATGAGCTCCAGCTCCTTGAGCCGCTGGAGCCGCTTGTTGACGGTCTGGAAGTTGGTGAGCATGCCGCCCAGCCAGCGCTGGTTCACGTAGGGCATGCCGACCCGGGTCGCCTGCTCGGCGATCGCTTCCTGGGCCTGCTTCTTGGTGCCGACGAACAGAATCGCGCCACCGGCGGCGACCGTGCTGCGGACGAACTCGTACGCCCGGTCGATGTAGGACAGCGACTGCTGCAGGTCGATGATGTAGATGCCGTTGCGCTCGGTGAGGATGAATCGCTTCATCTTCGGGTTCCAGCGCCGGGTCTGGTGCCCGAAGTGGACACCGCTCTCGAGCATCTGCTTCATGGTCACGACGGCCATGAGGTGGTCCTCCTGTCGCGCGCCCCCAGGTATCGCCCCGGGCAACGCACTCTCGGTTGTTTCGCGATGGACCGGTTGGCCACCGCGCCTGATGCCCGTCGTCCGGCCCCATCCAGACCGTGAGGCCAGGACCGAGGGGGTCGCACAGTGGTGCGGGCATGCGTAGTCGCCCCACACGAGGCGGGACGCCACCGGAAGTCTACGGGACCAACCCCACCGGAAGCGAACTGGGGACGGGTTGTCCACAGGCGGCAACTCGGCCGCCGGAAACGGCGCTTTCCGCGGCATCTTCCAGGTATGAACATTGCCGCCCTTCTCCTCGCCCTCCCAGCCGCCCTCACACCGTCACCGCCCGCCGTCGCGCCGCCTTCGGCCGCCGCTTGGCCGCTGCACCCACGACCGGCCGTCCTGCACGGCTTCGACAACCCTTCCGAGCCGTGGCTGCCCGGCCATCGCGGGGTGGACCTGGCGGGCTTCCCGGGTCAACCCGTCCTCGCCGCCACCGACGGCACAGTCGCGTACGCCGGTTCGGTGGCCGGGATCGGCGTGGTCACAGTCGCCTCCGGCCCACGCCGTACGACGTACCAGCCGGTCGTGCCGGCGGTTCGGGCCGGGACGGTGGTGACCGTCGGCACGCTCATCGGCCATCTGTCGGCGGCCGGGTCGCACTGTGCGCCCGCGACCTGCCTGCACTGGGGACTGCGGGAGGGCGAGCGCTATCTCGATCCGCTGACCCTGCTCCCGGACCGACCGGTCAGGCTACTGCCGCTGGGCCGATCAGTGCCACTGGGCCGATCAGCTCCCGGGGACGCGCGCCTGCCAGGCGTCTTCGTCCTTGGAGCGACGCTCGACACCGGCGGGGAGCTTGTTCTTGGCCAGGTCGATCAGCGTCGTGTGCTCGAGAACGTCACGCAGGCTGGCCCGCGCGGCGATCCAGACCCGCTGCAGGACGACTGCCCGCTCGTTGTAGGCGACGCTCTCCGGCCGCACGCCGGAGATGCTCACGATCGGCCCGTCGACGGCCCGCATCACGTCGGCGACCGAGATCTCGTTCGGATCCACCGCGAGCTTCCAGCCGCCGGACTGCCCGCGCTGGCTGGCCAGGATGCCGGCCCGGCGCAGATCGGCCAGGATGCCCTGCAGGAAGCCGTGCGGGATCCCCTGTGCACGACTGAGCTCCTCGGCCGACACCACCGAGGGGTCGTTGGCCACCCAACGTTGGGTGATCTCGATCAGCGCCCGCAACGCATAGTCAGACTTCGCCGAAACCCGCATGGTCCGCAGTCTGCCGCATTCCGGCCGGTCGCCGCCGCACCAGGTGCAGCGACACACCCCAGCTCAGGCGCGGGGATGAGCCTGTTCGTAGGCCTTGCGGAGCCGGTCGGTCGAGACATGCGTGTAGATCTGGGTGGTCGCCAGCGAAGCGTGACCGAGCAACTCCTGCACGCTACGCAGGTCCGCGCCGCCCTCCAGCAGGTGCGTCGCCGCTGTGTGCCGCAGGCCGTGCGGCGAAAGGTCCGGCGCCTCGACGACCGCGATCCGCTCGTGCACCAGTCGCCGGACGGCGCGCTGATCGATCCGCCCGCCACGGGCTCCGAGGAAGACCGCGGGGCCGCTGCCGGTGCGGGCCAACTGCGGGCGCGCCTCGGTCAGCCAGCAATCGAGTGCCTTGGCGGCCGGAACGCCGTACGGGACCGAGCGTTCCTTGCGGCCCTTCCCGAAGACCCGGACGACGCGGCGGGAGGTGTCGATGTCGTCGATGTCCAGCGAGCAGAGTTCGCCGACCCGGATACCCGTTGCGTAGAGCAACTCCATGATCGCGAGATCGCGCAGCCCGACCGGGCTGCCGTCGTCGGCAGCGACCGCGGCGGCGTCCAGCACGGCCCGCGTGTCGGTCAGGTTGAGCACGCCCGGAAGGCTCTTGTGCGGCCGCGGACTGGCCAGCAGGGCGCCGGGATCGGTCGCGATCCGCCCGGTCCGGTGGGCCCAGGCGGTGAAGACACGCGCGGCGGTCGCCCGGCGGGACATCGTGCTCCGCGACTTGCCCAGGCTCTGCTGCTTGGCCAGCCAGGACCGCAGGGCACGGATGTCGAGCCCCGAGAGATCGTTGTGACCAAGCCGAATCAAATGATCGAGTAGATCCGCGATATCTCCGAGGTACGCTCTGACGGAGTGTTTGCTGAGGTCTCTTTCCGCCGTCAGATGCCGTTCGTAGTCGGTCAGTAACACCGTGAGACCCTCCGGCCAGGCTGTGCCGTCCGGTGTGGGTGACGGGTTCGCGCTGACTTCGCCCGGCGTCATGCCTCGACCATGCGGGAGCGGGACCGCCATCGCAAGCCACCGCGCGGACGTCGGGAAGAGGAGGTCTGGTCGATTAGCCCGACGGTCGACTACTGTTCGGCCCGATTGCCCTAGTAGCAACGGAGGCACCCCTGACCATGGCCCCCTCAGCGAACGGACAGACCGTAGGCCGGCGCCTGCCGGTCGAGTCGGCGTTCACTCGAGTCGAGGATGCACGGCACCGTCTGCCGCGCCTGTTCGGTCGTCGCGACCTGGTCGTTCTCGGCCTGGGCGTGATGATCGGTTCCGGCATCTTCAGTATCAGCGGCAACCAGGCGGCCCTGACCGCCGGTCCGGCCGTGATCCTGTCGTTCGTCATCGCAGCGATCGTGTGCCTGCTGGCCGCGGCCTGTTACGCCGAGCTGTCCTCGACGATCCCGGTTTCGGGAAGCGCCTACACCTTCAGTTACGTGACCTTCGGCGAGATGTGGGCCTGGCTGGTCGGCTGGGCCCTCGTGCTCGAGCTCGTCACCGCGGCCGCGATCGTCGCCCGGGTCTGGTCGGCGTACGCGCTGGCCACCCTGGACGGGTTCGGCATCACCCTGCCCGAGAATGTCGCGCAGTACTTCGGCCCGACCGCCAAGGTGAACCTGGTCGCGCCGCTGCTGCTGCTCCTGCTCACCGCGATGGTGGTCACCGGGACGAAGCTGTCCGCCCGGGTGCTGACCGTGGTCGTGGCCGCGAAGGTGGCCGTGATCCTGCTGGTGATCGTGGTCGGCGCGACGCACATCAACTGGGACAACTACACGCCGTTCGTGCCGATCGCGCGGGCTGCGCCTGCAACGGCCAGTCCGACGTTGTTCAGTTGGATAGTCGATTCGTCGTTCGGCACCTTCGGGACGATGGGAATCTTCACCGCCGCGAGCACGATCGTCTTCGCCTATATCGGCTTCGACCTGATCGCGACCGCGTCCGAGGACGCGCGGAACCCGCGCAAGACGGTCCCACAGGGCATGCTGCTCGGTGTCGGCGCCGTCACGATCCTCTACATCGCGATGGCCGTGGTCCTGGTCGGCATGCGGCCGTACGGTCAGCTCGCCGGTAGTGCACCGGTCTCCAGTGCGCTCTCGGCAGTCGGGGTCGGCTGGGCCGCCAAGGTGGTCAATCTGGGTGCCCTACTGGCGCTGATGACCGTCATCATGGTGGTCCTGATCGGCCAGAGTCGCGTGCTGTTCAACATGGGCCGTGACGGTCTGCTGCCGAAGAGCCTCGGGCGGGTCAGCCGGGTCTACTCCTCGCCGGCCCGGGCCGCGGGTGTGGCCGGTCTGGCCGCGGTGGCACTCACGCTGTATCCGAGCGTGCTGCAGCTCGAGGAGTTGCTCGTCATCGGAGCCCTGTTCTGCTTCGCGTTCTGTGCGGTCGGCGTACTCAGGCTGCGCCGCACCGAGCCGGATCTCGAGCGTGGGTTCCGGGTGCCTCTGGTGCCGCTGGTGCCGTTGCTCTCGCTGGGCGCGACGGTGTGGCTGATGCTCAACCTGAAGACCAGCACCTGGGCCAAGTTCGGTATCTGGATGGCGCTCGGGCTGGCGATCTACGGGCTCTACGGACGCTGGCACAGCCGGCTGGCCAACGAGGACAGCTGGGAGTTCGACATCGGCGACACCGACCCCGGGACGGGTGGCCTGCAGGCTGTCCGGCAGGAGCCGGAGCGAACCGGTGAGCTGAAGGCGATCCGTACCCCACAGCAGAATCCGCAGAAGCCGACTCGCGGTAAGCACATGCGCAACTGACCTCCTGCGCTTCTTGCCTGACCTTCTTCGCCGTCTGTGGTTTTCCACAGGCGGCGAAGTCGTTCCAGAACCGAGGCCCGATCCCGGCATCTTCTCTGTCGGAGGTGGTCATCGATGCAAACCAGCAACGCAGTTGGGCAGTACGGCGAGGAGCTCGCCAGCAGGTATCTCACGACCCAGGGTCTGGTCATCCTCGAGCGCAACTGGCGCTGCCCGATCGGCGAGATCGACATCGTCGCCCGCGAGGGTGGCACGCTCGTCATCTGTGAGGTGAAGACCCGGCGAGGGCTCGGCTACGGGTCGCCGCTGGAGTCGATCACGTACCGCAAACTCACCACGTTGCGGAAGCTGGCCGGTGCCTGGCTGCGCAGCCACGAGGTCCGGCCCCGGGAGGTACGGATCGACTTCGTCGCTGTCCTGATCACCCCCGACGCTCCCCCGCAGGTGGATCATCTGCGAGGGGCGGCCTGATGACGCTCGCACACATGTGGTCCGTCGCCCTGGTCGGGCTGGAGGGGCATCTGGTCGAGGTCGAGGCCGATATCGCCCAGGGCCTGCCCAAGACCACCCTGATCGGCCTGCCGGACACCTCGCTCTCGGAGGCCCGGGACCGGGTCCGGGCGGCCGTGGTCAACAGCGGTGAGAAGTTCCCCGACCGCAAGGTCACCATCGCCCTCTCCCCCGCGACCCTGCCGAAGACCGGCTCGCACTACGACGTCGCTATCGCCTGTGCTCTACTCGCAGCCGCGGGCGTGGTCGAGGCGGTGTCATCACGGCGCACCGCGATCATCGGCGAGCTCGGCCTGGACGGCCGGATCCGCGAGGTCCGCGGTGCCCTCGCGATGACGCTGGCCGTGGCCCGGTCCGGGTTCGATCGCATCGTCGTGCCGGAGCTGAATGCGGGTGAGGCGCGGCTCGTTCCGGGGATCGAGGTCTACGGCGTGCGGTCGCTGCGTCAGGTGCTGGCGTTGCTGCGCGGGGTCGAGATTCCGGACGAGGCGGCGCCGCAGGCCGAGCCACGACTGCTGTCGGAGTCGCTGACGCGGGTTCCGGAGGTCGATCTGCACGACGTGATCGGGCAGCAGGAGGGCCGCCGGGCGATCGAGGCAGCAGCCGCGGGTGGCCATCACCTGTTCCTGCACGGTCCACCCGGTTCGGGCAAGACGATGCTGGCCGAGCGGCTGGCCGGGCTGATGCCGGATCTCAGTACCGACGAATCGCTGGAGGTGTCGGCAGTGCATTCGCTGGCCGGGATGCTCACCGGTGAGGCCGAGCTGGTCTCACGACCGCCGTTCATCGCGCCTCATCACACCGCCTCGTTGTCGAGCCTGGTCGGTGGTGGTTCGGGGGTGCCGCGTCCGGGAGCGATCAGCTGCGCACATCGCGGGATCCTGTTCATCGACGAGGCGCCCGAGATGCATCCGCTGACTCTGGACACCTTGCGACAGCCGCTGGAGTCCGGGTTCGTCGAGGTCCACCGGTCGGCAGCGGTGGCGAAGTTCCCGGCCCGTTTCATGCTGGTGCTCGCCGCGAATCCCTGTCCCTGCGGCATGTCCGGCGTCCGGCACGCGGTCTGCAACTGCACACCCCAAGCACTCGCGCGATACCGGCAACGCATCAGCGGCCCGATCAAGGACCGCCTCGACATCCAGCGCCAGATCCTTCCCGCGAGCCGTGGCAGCACCGACGCCGAGTCCTCCGAGCCGACCGCTGCCGTCGCCGCCCGGGTCCAGGCCGCCCGGGATCGTCAGTCCGCCCGCTACCGCGACAGCCCGTGGACCCTCAACAGCCAAGTCCCCGGTGCAGTCCTGCGCCGCGACTTCCCCCTCGATGCCAAAGCCCAGGCACTCCTCGAGGACCACTACTCCACCGGCCGCCTGACCGGCCGCGGCTTCGACCGCGTCGTCCGCCTCGCCTGGACCCTTGCCGACCTCCGCGGCCTCCCCCAGCCAACCCTTGAGCTGACCCACGAGGCCTTCCAACTCCGTACCGGCGAAACCCTCACCCCTCTCGCAGACACCCGCCCCCTCAAAGGACGCGCCTCATGAC
>NZ_SMKA01000419.1 GCF_004348455.1 Kribbella albertanoniae | reverse complement strand
GTGCAGCGGATCTCTACGCGGAACGCCCGGTTTCAGGTGTGGCAGGCGTATTTGGGGAATCGGAACAAGCGGCAGCGGGCCGGGGAGTTCCTCGTACATGGGGTTCGGCCGATTTCGCTCGCGGTTGATCACGGGTGGCCGATCCGGGTGGTGATCCACGATGCGGCTCGCCCGTTGTCCAGCTGGGCTCGTGAGTTGATGGGGCGGCTGCCGGGAGTGGAACGGGTTGCGATGGAGCCGGAGCTTCTGGCCGAGCTCGGGGAGAAGGATGAGCCTGAGCTGATCGCGGTCGTGGAAATGCCGGCCGACGACCTCGACCGGATCCCAGTAGGTCCCGACTTCCTTGGCGTCGTCTTCGACCGCCCCACCGGCCCCGGCAACATCGGCTCGATCATCCGCTCCGCCGACGCCTTCGGTGCATCCGGCGTGATCGTGACCGGCCACGCGGCCGACATCTACGACCCGAAGGCGGTCCGCGCGACCACCGGCTCACTGTTCGCCGTACCGGCGGTCCGGGTCCCGTCGCATCGCGAGGTGATCGACTGGGTACGACGTACCGGCGTCCCGATCGTGATCGCGGGGACCGACGAGTCCGGCACTGTCGATGTCTTCGACTTCGACTTCACCCAGCCCGCACTCGTGCTGATCGGCAACGAGACCAGCGGCTTGAGCTCCGCCTGGAAAGAGGCGGCCGACTACCTGGTCCGCATCCCGATCACCGGCGCGGCCAGTTCACTCAACGCGGCCAACGCGGCGACCGCCGTACTGTACGAGGTCTCCCGCCAGCGTTCCCATTCCTTCAAGACGCCGGTGCCACCGGGGGCCTAGCGTCGCCCGCATGCGACCACAACCCTTGATCGCCGTGCGCGATGTCGAGAAGAGCAGTGCCTGGTACTGCGCCGTGCTGGGTGCCGAGAGCGCGCACGGCGGGCCGGAATACGAGCGGATCGCGGTCGGCGACGTACTGGTGTTGCAGTTGCATCGGTTGGAGGTCTCGCATCATCACGGCACCTTCGGGGATCCCACGCAGGTGCTGGGAAACGGGGTTGCAGTGTGGTTCGAAACCGACGACCTGCGCGCCGCGGCCGACCGGGCGCGCGCTATTGGTGCGTCGATTCAGACCGACATACACCACAATCCGAACGCTGACCACTACGAGCTCTGGTTGCGGGATCCGGATGACTACCTGGTCGTACTCGCGTCTAGTTAGCGCAGAGGATTTCGCCGTGGAGGATGGAGATCCAGCCGTCCGGCCTGGTCGCCCAGGTGCGCCAGGCGGTGGAGATCGCTTCTAGGGTTGCCTCCGGTACGTCGGACGCTCGGGCCTGATCGGCCATTGCCGACTGGAGGATGCGGTCGGCCCACATGCCGCCCCAGAACGCGCGGCCGTCGGGGTCGGCGAAGGTCCAGTTGCTTGCGGTGGAGTCGACCTTCTCGAAGCCGGCCTCGAGCGCCCACGACAACAGCCGCCGACCCGCGTCCGGCTCGCCACCGTTGGCGCGGGCCATCTGCTGGTAGAGCTCCATCCATTCGTCGAGCTCGGGGAGCGTCGGGTACCAGGCGAAGGCGCGGTAGTCCGAGTCGCGGGCGGCGACGATCCCGCCTGGTTTGCAGACACGACGCATCTCGCGCAGGGCTTGGACGGGGTCCGCGACGTGCTGCAACACCTGATGGGCGTGGACAACGTCGTACGTGTCGTCGGGGAGGTCGAGCGCATGAACATCGCCGACGACGAACTCGATCTCGATGTCCAGCTCGGCGAAGGTCGCGCGAGTGATGTCCAAGGCTTTGGAGGTCGCTTCCAGCGCGGTCGTCCGGCCTGGCTCGACCAGGCGGGCGAGATCGGCGGTGATAGTGCCGGGGCCGGCGCCGATGTCGAGAAGCGACATGCCGGGGCGCAGATGCGGGAGGAGGTAGCCGGCCGAGTTCTCCGCGGTCCGCCAGCTGTGCGAGCGCAGTACCGACTCGTGGTGGCCGTGCGTGTACACGTTATTCATCCCAGGCTCCCTTGCCTTTGGCGACACGCTTCACGGTAACCCATGATCTTGCTGAATGAGACATATCGTCTTGCATAGCGATACATGCTAGTTGCCTGGAGCAAATGCTTCTATCCCTGATGACATGGTTGATCTCTCGTACGACGACACGCTGCCGCTGCACCCGGCGATCGAGGTCCTGGGTGAGCGCGACGGTGTGGTCGTGGCCCGCTGCCGCTACGACAACGCCGAGGGGTCACCGGTCGAGGGCTATCTGGCCTTTCCGTCGGGCGCGCTGCTGGGCGGCGACGAGCTGGCCGGGGTGATCTACCAGCACTCCACCGGAGGCAAGGAAGGGTTCCTGCCGGAGGCGATCCAGGTCGCCGAAGCCGGCGGGATCGCGTTGTCCCTACCGATCGCGGACACCGGCGACGCCGTCCGCAACATCCGCGAGTCGATCTTCGCGATCCGGCGCGGGGCCGACCTGCTGACGTCGTACGGCGTGCAGCGGCTCGGCTGTGTCGGGCACTCGATGGGCGCGATGATGGCCGGCACGGTGAGCGGGATCGACCGGCGGTTCCGGTGCTTCGTGTTCGACTCGGGGCTGTCCGGACTGAGCATCCACTACCGCGAGACGCCGTACAGGGAGATCAAGGCGATGCGGGACGCGATGACGCCAGAGCAGTACGAACCGCTGCTGGCGTTGATGGAGCCGTACGACTGCGGGCACTTCGTGGGCGCAGCGGCGCCGGCTGCGCTGTTGTTCCAGTCGGCCTGGTTCGATCCGAACGTGAGCCGGGAGAACTGCGAGGCGTTCTTCGCGGCAGGGAGTGAGCCGAAGGAATTCCATTGGTACGACACCGGGCACGTGATCAACGAGGTGGCGGCGTACAGCGACCGGGCGCGATTCCTCGCACAGTGGCTGGAGCTCCCGGGGCTGCCGGATCGGCTGCGCGCGCGGACCTAATCATGTCCGAAATTGGCCAGACTTGGGTGCTGCGCGCAGGCGAATCTTGAAGGACACCCTTCAGGAGGAAACTTTCATGTTGGCCAACACTGAGCAGGCCCGGCGGCTGCGCGCCCTGCACGCACAACCGCCGCTCGTCCTGCCGAACGCATGGGATGCCGGATCGGCCCGCGCCATCGAGGCCGCCGGGGCTTCGGCGATCGCCACCACGAGTGCCGGGGTTGCCTGGTCGCTTGGAGTCGCCGACGGCGGCGGACTGTCGCTGTCCGCCGCGGTTGGTGCGATCCGGGCGATCGTCGCGGCGGTCTCGGTGCCGGTCACGGTTGATATCGAGGCCGGGTACGGCGATGTGTCGGCGACTGTGACTGCCGTGCTCGAGGCGGGCGCTGTCGGCATCAACCTCGAGGACAGCACCGGCGGAGTCCTCGACGAACCGGCCGTGCACGCCGACCGCATCCGCACCGCGCGTGCCGCTGCAGTTGCCTTCGGCATCGACCTCGTCATCAACGCGCGGACGGACACGTACATGTTCGGCGACGGCACCGGCACGATCGAACGCGCACACCTGTACGCCGAGGCTGGTGCGGATGTCTTGTTCGTACCAGCCGTGGTTGACGCGCCGACGATTCGCACACTGGCCGCCGACTCCCCGCTGCCGCTGAATGTGATGGTCGGCCCGGGCGCACCATCCGTCCCCGAGCTCGTCGAACTCGGCGTCACCCGGATCAGTGTCGGCCCAGCCATCACAGCCCGCGCCTACGCGCTGGCCGCAGCCGCCGCCACCGAACTGCTGAAGACCGGCACCTACGACGCTTTGGCGTAGTCACCTATCAGGTGATGGAAAGCAGCCAGCGACCTCCAGGGACTGAGATGCCCGGCCTCACCATCGAGCGGCCAAGCATCTCGGCCCCCGAGGCGCATCACCACCAGCTGCGCCGCCCGCCGACTCACCCCCGGCACCTCCTCCAACCGTCGCCCCAACTCCTCCGGCCGCCCGCAATCCAGGGTGATGTTGCCCTCAGCAACCTCTCGCGCCAGCGCCGCCACTGGCTCAACCCCGACCAACGCCTCCGGCCCCGGAAACAAGTGCGTCAACCCGAACCCCAACCCCGGCACCCGAACCCCATAAACCTCCACAACTTTCCGCAACACCTCATCCCCCGGCACCTCGCCTGGCGCCCGCCGTACCGTGCTCGGCTCTTGCGCCCCATCCACCTCGGCGGGTGATGGCGGATTGCGGATGATTGCCTGTACCGCGAGCTCGAACGGTCCCCATGCGCCTGGCACCCGGAGGCCCGGGCGCGCCGCGAGCAACGGACCGATCTCCGGATCGCCGTGGAGGAACTGCCGGGCCATACTGAGGTCCGTCTCGAGACCGACCAGGGCGGCGGCGCGATCGACCACGTGGATGACGCCCTCCCAGAACGGCAAGTGCGCCTGCAGGAGTAGGTGATCCGGCCCGCCCGGCCCGATCTCCAGCAACCCCGGCTCGCCGTCCAGCGTGATCGTGCGCCGGTAGATCCCGCCCTCGACCGACTCCACCCCGGGAATCGCGTTGGCCTTGAGGAACGCGCTCATCGCTTCCCAGTCGTACGGCGGCGTGTACGGCATCCGCAGCACCAGACCGCCGTCCGCAGTCAACCGATCGGCCTTCCGCCGGCGCGCCCGCAGCTCCTTAGGTGATGCGCGGAAGATCTCCCGCATCGCCCGGTTGAACTGCCGCAGACTCCCGAACCCGGACGCGAACGCCACCTCCGCGATCCCCAGCTCACTGTCATCCAGCAACCGCCGCGCGAAATGCGCCCGCCGCGACCGTGCGAACTGATCCGGCGTCACCCCGAGATGCTCATGGAACATCCGTCTCAGATGCCGCGCCGACACCCCGATCCGCGCCGCCAGCGCCGCCTCACCCGCAGCATCCAGCACCCCCGCGATGATCAGCTGCACCGCCCGGCAGACCAGCTCCGGCGCCTCGTCAGCCACCGTCCCCGCCACCCGATACGGCCGGCACCGTAAACACGCCCGGAACCCAGCCGCCTCCGCCGCGGCCGCCAGCTCGAACGTCTGCACGTTCTCCGCCAGCGGCTTCGATCCACACCCCGGCCGGCAATAGATCCCCGTAGTCCGAACCGCCGAATACGTGGTCACGCCGTCACCCCCAATCCCAAGCC
>NZ_SMKA01000418.1 GCF_004348455.1 Kribbella albertanoniae | reverse complement strand
ACGAACACGCCATCGACCTCCTGCGAATACTGTGCCATGAGGCTAAGTATTATCTCGACCCAACACTTAGCGCAAGGGCTAAGTATTGGCGCCCTGGAATGCAAGAACCCCACCTCCGTGGTGGAGGTGGGGTTCTGGGACGACCTTGGTCAGTCGCGGGTTAGCTTGCGGTGGGTGACGCGGTGCGGGCGGGCGGCTTCGGGGCCGAGGCGTTCGATCTTGTTGGCCTCGTAGGAGGCGAAGTTACCTTCGAACCAGAACCAGCTCGCCGGGTCCTCGTCCGTGCCTTCCCAGGCCAGGATGTGGGTGGCGACGCGGTCCAGGAACCACCGGTCGTGGGAGACGACCACGGCGCAGCCGGGGAACTCCAGCAGGGCGTCCTCGAGGGACTGCAGGGTTTCGACGTCCAGGTCGTTGGTCGGCTCGTCGAGGAGCAGCAGGTTGCCGCCCATCTTCAGCGTGAGGGCCAGGTTCAGCCGGTTGCGCTCACCGCCGGACAGGACGCCGGTGGGCTTCTGCTGGTCGGGGCCCTTGAAGCCGAACGAGGCGACGTACGCACGGCTCGGCATCTCGAAGTTCGCGACCTTGATGTAGTCGAGCTCGTCGGAGACCTGCTGCCAGACCGTCTTCTTCGGGTCCAGACCGCCGCGGGACTGGTCGACGTACGAGATCTTGACCGTCTCGCCGAGCTTCAGGGTGCCCTTGTCCGGCGTCTCCTCGCCGACGATCATCCGGAACAGGGTCGACTTGCCGACGCCGTTCGGGCCGACGATGCCGACGATGCCGGCCCGCGGGAGGGAGAAGTTGAGGCCGTCGATCAGCGTGCGGCCGCCGAAGCCCTTCTCCAGCTTGCTGACCTCGAGCACCGTGCTGCCCAGTCGCGGACCGGCCGGGATGTTGATCTCGTCGATGTCCAGCTTCTTGGACCGCTCGGCCTCGGCCGCGAGCTCCTCGTAGCGGGCCAGCCGGGACTTGCTCTTGGTCTGCCGGGCCTTCGCATTCGACCGGACCCACTCGAGCTCGCGCTCCAGGATCTTCGCGCGCTTCGCGTCCTTCGCACCTTCGACGACGAGCCGCTGCTGCTTGGTCTCCAGGTACTTGGAGTAGTTGCCCTCGTAGCCGTAGGTCTTGCCGCGGTCCATCTCCAGGATCCACTCGGCGACGTTGTCCAGGAAGTACCGGTCGTGGGTAATCGCCAGGACGGCGCCCGGATACTTCTGCAGGTGCTGCTCGAGCCACAGCACGGACTCGGCGTCCAGGTGGTTGGTGGGCTCGTCGAGGAGCAGCAGGTCGGGCTGCTGCAGCAGGAGCTTGCACAGCGCGACCCGGCGGCGCTCACCACCGGACAGATTGTCGACCAGTACGTCGGGCGGCGGGCACCGCAGAGCGTCCATCGCCTGCTCGAGTTGCGCGTCGACGTCCCACGCGTTGCGGTGGTCGAGCTCGGTCTGCAGGTCACCCATCTCGCCGAGCAGCGTGTCGTAGTCCGCGTCCGGGTCGGCCAGCTCGGCGGAGATCTCGTTGAAGCGGTCGAGCTTCTGCTTGGTGTCGCCGACCCCCTCCTCGACGTTCTCCAGCACGGTCTTGCCTTCGCTCAGCGGCGGCTCCTGGAGCAGGATCCCCACCGTGGCGTCCTCCGCCAGCCGCCCCTCGCCGTTGGAGGGTTGGTCGAGCCCGGCCATGATCTTGAAGAGCGAGGACTTGCCGGTGCCGTTCGGCCCGACCACGCCGATCTTCGCCCCGGTCAGGAAGTTCAGCGTGACGTCGTCGAGGACGACCTTGTCGCCGAACGCCTTCCGGACGTTGCGAAGGGTATAGATGAATTCCGCCATACCCCAGAGCCTATGCGCTCGGCACCGCCCGAGCCCAACCGGTTGTCCACAGCCTTGAAGTCGTCGCCGATCCGGGGGCCGATCACGTGCATCTTCTCCGGTGACAAAGCGCGATCGAAAGGGCGGTGGTCAGGATGAGTGCGGGCGAGACCTATCTGACAGTGCAGGGCTGGGTCGGCAGCAAACCTCAGTTCAAGGAGGTCGGCGGGCGGACCCCACAGGTGACGTTCCGGATCGGCTCGACACCACGGCAGTTCACCGCCGACCGCGGCTGGTCGGACCGGCCGACGACCTGGTTCAACGTCGAGTGCTGGCGCGGGCTCGCGCAGAACACCTTCGAGTCGGTCTACGTCGGGCAGCCGGTGATCGTCACCGGCCGCCTCCGCACCCACGAATGGACCACCGAGGCCGGCGAACAACGCTCCAAGGTCGTCCTCGACGCGATCTCGGTCGGCCACGACCTGTCCAAGGGCACGACCACCTTCACGAAGTCGGCGCCTCGGAGCGAGTCCACCTGGCCCGACCCGGTCCGGCAGGAATCCCCCGCAGCCGCCCTGCCGAGCACCGACATGGCCGCAGCGTCGGCCACCGCGGAGCCCGGCCTCGGCGCACCGTTTCCACCCGACGAGTTCACCACGACCACCCTCCCTCTCACCCCCACCACCCGGGAGGCTGAGGCGGCGTGACTATCTCAGCCTTGACTTATATAAGCACGGCCCGGCATTCTGGGCTGCATGATCGACATTCTCGAGCACATCGACACTGTCCAGCGGGAGGTCGGCCGGACCGGCGAGACCGTGAGCCTGCAGATGCGCCGCGCGTACCGGGCGACACCCGAGGAGCTGTGGGACGCGATGACCGACCCGGACCGGCTGGCCCGCTGGTTCTGGCCGACAACCGGCGACTTCCAGGTCGGCGGCAGCTTCCAGCTGCAGGACATGGCGGGCGGCGACATCCTCGAATGCGAGCCCCCCAAGAGCTTCAAGGTGACGTACGGCGGACCGAACAGCTTTCTGGAGATCCGGCTGCACCCGGCGGCCGGCGACTCGACGGATCTCGAGCTGGAGCACATTGTGACGGGGATTCCGGCTCCGGGTGCTGGCGGCGCCTTGTACGTCGGCCCTGGCTGGGACGGTGGATTGCTCGGCCTCGCGCTCTACGTCGACGGCCTTCCGGACGGCTTCAACCCGGTCGCGTTCGCCGACTCGCCGGAGATGCTCAAGTTCAACGAGCAGTGCGTCCGGGTCTGGCTGAAGGTCGTCCGCGAGTCCGGCACGACGACCGAGGAGGACGCCATCGAGGCGGCCAAGGTCTCGATGGCCCAGTTCGCTCCTGGAGTCGAGCTCTAGACCTCCGGCGACTCACTGGACTGGTCAAACGGACAGTTCCTGGCTGCGGTTGCCGGATGGTCTGCTGCGGTGCGTCAGTCTCGCGGCTGGATTCGGGTGCTGTTGATTGCCGCGAGCAGGAGCAAGGCCGCGGCCGCTCCGAGGCTGATCCGCAGCCCGGCGAGGAAGGTGTCCGGGTTGGCGATCAGGGCGCCGAAGACGGCGATGGCGACTGCTCCGCCGATCTGGCGGAACGTGTTGAACACGGCGCTGGTGGTTCCTGCATGTTCGACCGCGACACCTTCG
Organism: Kribbella albertanoniae; assembly: GCF_004348455.1. Lineage (GTDB taxonomy): Bacteria > Actinomycetota > Actinomycetes > Propionibacteriales > Kribbellaceae > Kribbella > Kribbella albertanoniae. Next base: position 1,659 of record NZ_SMKA01000418.1, on the reverse strand, counting down.
AGGACGACTCCGGTGATCGAGGGCATGGCCAGCGATCCGCCGGCACCGATCGGCACGACGCAGAGCGCGGTCACGACCGGCGACTCCAGCGGGGCCGTGAGGAGCAGGGCAACAAGCCCAGCGGTCATCGAGAGCAGCCCGGCCACGACCGGGACCCGCGCTCCGAACCGGTTGGTGACCGGGCCGCTGGCGAGGTTCCCGGCGATCGCGAAGAAGGCGGCGGGCAGGAACGCCAGTCCGGCGTGCAGTGGCGACAGTCCGAGGTGCTGCTGGAGGAACAGACTGACGACGAACACGTTGCCGTAATTGCCGACCATGAAGGCGAAGCCGACGGGCAGCGCCAGCCGGAAGCCGCGCGCCCGGAACAGTTCCAGCGGCATCATCGGGTGCCGGCCACGGGCCTGAACAGCCAGGAAGGCGACAAGGGTGATCACGGCAATCGCAAGCGCGGCGACGACGGTGGGGTGGATGAACCCGCGATGGCCGCCTTCGATGAGCCCGTAGACCAGGGTGGACAAGGCTACGACGGCGAGGACCTGGCCGGCCCAGTCGAAGCGGGACGGCCGGGTGGGCGAGGCCGCCACCGCCACCAGGAAGGCGACCATGCCGGCACAGACGGGCAGGTTGATCGTGAAGACCCATCGCCAGTCGAGAGTCGTGAGCAACCCACCGAGAGGCTGTCCGACCAGTCCGGCGACAGCGCCGCCGACCGCCCAGACGCCGAGTGCACCGGCTCGGCGGCGCGGGTCGGGGAACGCTTCACGCAGCAGAGCCATCGACGCCGGAAGCATGATCGCCGCGGCAGCGCCTTGCGCGCAGCGGGCGGCGACCAGTACGCCGATCGTGGGCGCGGCCGCACAGGCGGCCGAAGCCAGTCCGAAGCCGACGATGCCCGCTCCGAGAGCCTTCTTCGCGCCGATCCGATCCGACAGGTTGCCCGCGAACAGCAGCAACGCGGCAAACAAGAGGGTGTAGCCGTCGATCGTCCACTGCTGGCCGGTCGTTCCACCGCCGAGCTCGGTCCGGATCCGGGACAGGGCGACGTTGACGATCGAAATGTCCAGCGTGATCAGGAAGAAGCCCAGCGAAGCGATCGTGATGACGATCCGCGCGTGTGGCGCATCCGGGACGGCTGCTCCAACCCCCGGCGGCACCCCACCCTCGGTTGGACTACTCGGCACTGCGTCGGTCCGTGGCAAGGCATTCCGCTCTGCGCACAGTTGCGCGGTCGGTCTCGATCCTGCAGGTCGCGTACGAGTCTGCCAAATTCGTTCGCGCCGAGGCAGGTACAGCGATGATCCCCCCCAGGCCAGTTAAGGTCCCCTCGAGAGTGTCCCGGTCCCCCGCCGCCACGACGTCCGAAGAACCCGCAGGCGTGGCCTCCGTGTTAAGGCGTGGCCTCCGGATCTTTCGGACGTCAATCGCTGCTCCCCACTAACGTCCGAAAGATCGGAGGGCCGCCCTCCGGCCATTCGGACGTTAACCCCGGCTCCCCGCTAACGTCCGAACGATCGGAGGGCCACCCTCCGGCCATTCGGACGTTAGGGAAATCCGCAGCGAACGGGGACAACGAACCCCCTTCCCCGAACCGGTTCGGGGTGGATCCGCGACCGGTTCGGGGGGGATCCCTCCCCCCATCCCCTCGCGGCCGGTGCCAGC
>NZ_SMKA01000417.1 GCF_004348455.1 Kribbella albertanoniae | reverse complement strand
GGCCAGGGGTGTGCGCGAAGGGCAGGGGTGCTGGGTGCGGCGTGTGATGGCGGGTTCGGGGGACAGTTTGTGGCGTAGCGTTTGGGGGTGCGGGGTGACTTGGTTGTGGTGAGTGGGACGCCGGGGGCCGGGAAGTCGACGGTTGCTGGGTTGCTTGCGGCGGGGGCCGAGCGGCCGACTGTGCATTTGGTGACGGACCAGTTCTTCGCGGCGATTCGGACCGGCCACATTCCGCCGTACCTGCCGGAAGCCTCGCAGCAGAACGATGTTGTCGTGGATGCGTACGTGGCTGCGGCCGCGACGTATGCGCGTGGTGGGTACGACGTCGTTGTCGACGGTGTTGTTGGGCCGTATTACGTGCCTCGGTTTCGGGCGGCCGCGCGAAACGACGGCCTGGTCCTGTCGTACGTTGCGCTGCGGCCGGCGCTCGAGGAAACCATCGCTCGCGCGCAGACCCGTGGTCCCGAATCGCTCCGGGACGAAGGCGCCATCACTCATATGTACGGCGCCTTCGCCGACCTGGGCCCGCTGGAGCACCACGCCATCGACACCACCGACCAGTCAGCGGTTGCGACGGCAGAGGTTGTACGTCGCGGGGTCGCTGCCGGCATCTACCGGCTGCACTGATAGCGGTCAGTGGCGGAAGAGGCGGACTCCGGTGGCGGACCAGGTGATGCCGTGGACGGCGCAGGCGGCCTCCACCTCGGATGAGCGGATGGAGCCGGCCGGTTCGGCGATGTGACTGACGCCGAAGCGGGCTGCCTCTTCGACGTTGTCGGGGAAAGGCAGGGCGCCGTCGGAGACCATGGACACCCCGGTCAGAGGCGTGGTGGAGCGGCGGGACCACCAGTCGGCAGCCTTCTGACCAGCCAGGCGGGTGCAGTCGACACGGGACTGTTGGCCGGCGCCGATGCCGATGGCCATGCCGTCCTTCAGGAGGGCGACGGTGTTGGACTGGGTGTAGCGGACGATGATCAGGCCGAGCAGCATATCCCGAGCGGCGGCGTCGTCCAGCTCAGCAGACAGCAGATCGCGGCCTAGCGAGAAGGCATCCCGCTCCTGCGTCAACCGCAGGCCGTACAGCTCACGCACCTCCTCGCGCGGAGGCTCGAACAGCGGATCCGCCTCCAGCACCAGGTACGTGCCGCGCTTCTTCGCCGCCAGTACCTCAACGACACCAGGCGCATAACCGGGCGCGATGATCCCGTCGCTCACTACACGGCGCAAGACATCAGCCAGCTCAGCGTCCACGGGATGCGAGACGGCCACGAAATCGCCGTACGACGACTTGGGGTCGGCGTCCCGGGCGCGCCGGTACGCGTCCGCGGCCGACGTACCGAGGGCTGCACCCGCAGGGGAGACGTGCTTGTACGACGCTGCCGCGGGCTGCCCGAAAGTGCCAGCGGCCTCCCGGACCATCTGCCAGCCGGTGAGTGCGTCGAGCACATTGATGTACGACGGACTGCCCGCCACGACGGTGAACGGGGCAGCTGAGCCGACGACTGTCAGCGAAGCGGCCTGGTGTGGATTCATCCCATAACGCATGAGCACCTCCGGAAGGAGGCGCCCAGGCGGACGACGCCACGTAGCTGTCCGCTCCCCGGTGGTGACCCACCCTCGCCAGTCGCGGTAAGGCAAAGGCTACTGCAGGCAGTGTCTATTGCAGGCAGTATCTATTGCAGGAAGGTGCAATCCCGCCCCACAGAGGTCCGAGGAGTCCTACCATCCGCGAATGGGGTTCTTCTCACGAAAGGGGGCGTCCGGGGTCGATGTGTCCGGGCTGAGGCTGGATCAGGCCTGGCTGGACGACGACCTCGACGCGGCGTACGCGGCGGTCCGGCAGGGTGATCTGTCGACCGGGCTGGCGTTGCTCAAGGTGACCCCGGCCAACACGAACCTGCGGTCGATCCGGGCCACCGGCCTGGCGAAGGCGGCGGTCGGGCGGAGCGAACAGCTCGAGCTGCGGCTGGAGGCGTACCCGAAGGATCCGGATCTGCTGCTCTGGTTCGGGCAGACGCTGGTGTTCGAGGCGTGGTCGGTGCGGACCGGGCAGCGGGCGAAGGACGTGTCGGCGCAACGGTTCGCGACGTTCCACGACATTCTGCATACGGCGGCCGAGGTGCTGCAGGGGGCGATCGTGGCGGCCGCGGATGACGCGGTGCCGTGGGAGGTGCTGCAGTGGGCGGCGCTCGGATTGCAGGCGGAGCTGGAGGACAAGGCCGAGATCTTCCATGCCGCGCTGATCCGGCACCCGGGCAGCTACGCGGCGCACACCGGCCGGGTTCAGGTGCTGGCGAAGAAGTGGTCCGGTCTGGAGCTGGCTGAGCTGATCGACTTCGGTGATGCGGTGGTGGCTCGGGCGCGGCCCGGAAGTGTGCTGTGCAGTATCGCGGCCCATGTCTTCAACGAGGTCTGGCTAGAGGTTGCCTCCGACAAGGACCCGCCGCGCGTGCAGCGCATGAGGCGGTTCGCGCGAGAGGTCAGCGGCCGCCGTCCCGAGCTCGTCGCGGCTCGCGACAAGTGGTGGAACGACGCCCGTACGCCGGACCCCGCGGACGTCTCGGCCAACGGCGCGATGGCCTTCGCGCTCAAATGGGCCAGCGCGAAGGCCGAAGCGATGGAGCACGCCGGCCGCACCGAGGGCCGGATCGAGAGCGTTCCGTGGGGCTACGTCGGCGGTGTGACCGGCTTCGCGGAGGCGCTCAGCCGGCGGATGGACTAGACCTTCTCCGCACGGAACACCATCAACCGGGACGACGGTCCGAACTGCTCACCATGCCACCCGGCCTTCACCTCGACCACGAATCCGGCCGCCTTCAGAGCAGCGCTGATCTGGTCGATCGAGCGGAAGTACAGCTCGTTGCGATAGACGTCGTCGCGCCCGTCGTCGTACAGGTTGTGCGCGTCGAAGACGACCCGGCCGTCCGCGACCTCGATCAGGTCGAGCCATTCGGTGAGGTGGCCGACCGGGGTGTCGCGATCCCCGTACGACGCCTCGCGGGTCCACGACTGCCAGGCCCGCGCCTCGGGGTTCCGCGACTCGAACGCCAGTACGCCGCCCCTCCGCAACGCACCGGCGATCGTGGCGAAGGTGGGCGCGAGGTCCGCGATGTGCATCAGCGTGTTCCCGGTGCACACCACGAGATCGACATCGCCGGTCGGCTCGATCACGCGCGCATCGCCGGAGATCCAGGTGACGGAACTCGCCGTACGGCGGGCGTAGTTCAGCATCGTCGGACTCGGATCGATCCCGATCACCTCGCGGCCGGACATGGCCAGCGAGCGCGTCAGCAGGCCGGTGCCACACCCGAGATCGACAATCTTCCGAGCGTTCAGCCCATCAGCCACCGAACGGAAATACGCGTGATCGTCGCCAGCAGGGTTGTCCAGGTCGTAGAGCTCGACCAGCTTCTCGTCACCGTAAGGATCCACCTGGCGAACAGTAAGGATCGGCTTACCAGGGAGCAACGTGTTTAGAGTGACCCCATGGTCGATGTGAAGCCCCGCAGCCGCACAGTCACCGATGGTCTCGAAGCCACCGCGAGCCGAGGGATGCTCAGAGCGGTCGGGATGGGGGACGACGACTGGGTGAAGCCGCAGATCGGGGTGGCGTCGAGCTGGAACGAGATCACCCCGTGCAACCTCTCGCTGGACCGGCTCGCGAAGGCGGTCAAGGAGGGCGTGCACGCGGCCGGTGGGTACCCGCTGGAGTTCGGCACGATCAGCGTCTCCGACGGTATCTCGATGGGTCATGTCGGGATGCACTACTCGCTCGTCAGCCGCGAGATCATCGCCGACTCGGTGGAGACCGTGATGGAGGCCGAGCGCCTCGACGGCTCGGTCCTGCTGGCCGGCTGCGACAAGTCCCTGCCCGGCATGCTGATGGCGGCCGCGCGTCTGGATCTGGCGAGTGTCTTCCTGTACGCCGGTTCGATCATGCCCGGCCGTCTCGGCGACAAGGACGTGACGATCATCGACGCGTTCGAAGCCGTCGGTGCCTGTGTTCGCGGCCTGATCACCCGGGAGGAGGTCGACGCGGTCGAGCGCGCGATCTGCCCTGGTGAAGGTGCGTGCGGCGGGATGTACACCGCCAACACGATGGCCGCGTCTGCTGAAGCTCTCGGTATGTCGTTGCCCGGATCGGCAGCGCCGCCCGCAGTGGACCGCCGGCGCGACGGGTACGCGCGGAAGTCCGGCGAGGCCGTGGTCGGCCTGCTGCAGAAGGGGATCACCGCGCGGCAGATCCTCACGAAGGAAGCGTTCGAGAACGCGATCGCCGTGGTGATGGCGCTCGGTGGCTCGACGAACGCCGTACTGCATCTGCTCGCGATCGCCCGCGAGGCCGAGGTCGAGCTGACCCTGGCCGACTTCAACCGGATCGGCGAGAAGGTTCCGCACCTGGGCGACCTGAAGCCGTTCGGCCGGTATGTGATGACCGATGTGGACAGGGTCGGCGGTATCCCGGTGATCATGCGCGCGCTGCTCGACGCCGGGCTGCTGCACGGCGACTGCCTGACCGTCACCGGCAAGACGATGGCCGAGAACCTCGCCGACATCGCCCCGCCGGATGTCGACGGCGCGATCATCCGGGCGCTGGACAAGCCGATCCACCCGACGGGCGGCATCACGATTCTGCACGGCACGCTCGCTCCGGAAGGTGCGGTCGTGAAGAGCGCCGGGTTCGACTCCGATGTCTTCGAAGGTACGGCGCGCGTGTTCGACGGCGAGCGCGCGGCGATGGACGCCGTACCGGAGTTGCAGCCGGGCGACGTCGTCGTGATCCGGTACGAAGGCCCGAAGGGCGGCCCCGGCATGCGCGAGATGCTCGCGGTCACCGGCGCGATCAAGGGCGCCGGCCTCGGCAAGGACGTGCTGCTCCTCACCGACGGCCGTTTCTCCGGCGGTACGACGGGACTCTGCGTCGGCCACGTCGCCCCGGAGGCGGTCGACGGCGGCCCGATCGCCTTCGTCCGCGACGGCGACCGCATCACCCTCGACGTAGCCAACCGCACCCTCGAGCTGCACGTCGCCCCCGAAGAACTCACCCGCCGAGCCGTCGGCTGGACCCCCAAACAACCCGCCATCACCAAAGGCGTCCTCGGCAAGTACACCCGCCTGGTCCGCTCCGCCTCCGAAGGCGCCGTCTGCATCTAACCGCCCCACCCCACC
>NZ_SMKA01000416.1 GCF_004348455.1 Kribbella albertanoniae | reverse complement strand
GGTCCCACCCAGGACCCCCGCACGCCTACCCAAGACTCGGCCGCGCCAGCCGCCGACACCCCTGCTCGCCGGCCGCGGCGCCGCCGTCGGCCGAGCGGGAACGGCGGTGCGCCGCGCGGCGACGGACAGACAGGCGACGGACAGACAGGCGACGCGGAGGCGGTCGACGTACCGGAGGTGAATCTGGCTGAGGTTGTTGCTCGGCTGGGTGAGTTGACGGCTTATGACCGGGAGCAGTTGGGGCGGCGGCTGGAGCGGGTTCGCGGGACCAAGGAGGCTCGGAAGCGGGCTGACGCGCTGCAGGGCGTGATCGGTGCGATCGAGCAGGCGGAGCGGCGGGTCGAGGTCCGGCGGAGCGCCGTACCGGAGATCACTTATCCGGCGGAGTTGCCGGTCAGCCAGTTGAAGGACGAGATCGCGGCGGCGATCCAGGCTCATCAGGTTGTGATCGTGGCCGGTGAGACGGGGTCGGGGAAGACGACGCAGCTGCCGAAGATCTGTCTGGAGCTGGGGCGTGGGATCCGGGGCATGATCGGGCACACGCAACCGCGGCGGTTGGCTGCGCGGACGGTGGCGGAGCGGATCGCGTCGGAGCTGGACACCGAGCTGGGTGAGACGATCGGTTTCGCGGTGCGGTTCACCGACAAGGTGAGTGAGCGGTCGCTGGTGAAGTTGATGACCGACGGCATTCTGCTGAACGAGTTGCAGCGGGATCGCGATTTGAGCCGGTACGACACGCTCATCATCGACGAGGCGCACGAGCGCAGCCTCAACATCGACTTCATCCTGGGCTACCTGAAGCAACTGCTCCCCCGGCGTCCCGATCTGAAGGTGATCATCACCTCGGCGACGATCGATCCGGAGCGGTTCGCCGAACACTTTGCCGACGGCAACGGTACGCCGGCGCCGATCGTCGAGGTGTCCGGGCGGACCTATCCGGTCGAGGTGCGGTACCGGCCGATCAACGACCCCGACGACCCGAGCACGATCGATCGTGACCAGACCCAGGCGATCCTGGACGCCGTCGACGAACTCGAGTACGAGGCGGCGGGCGACGTACTGGTGTTTCTCAGCGGTGAGCGAGAGATCCGGGACACCGCTGATGCTTTGAGTGACAAGTACGCCGCTCAGCGCGGACGTCCGGGTGCGGTCGAGGTGCTGCCGTTGTATGCGCGGCTCTCGAACGCCGAGCAGAACCGGGTCTTTCACCCGAGCGGCAACCGGCGGATCGTGCTGGCGACCAACGTGGCCGAGACCTCGTTGACGGTGCCCGGGATCAAGTACGTGATCGACCCCGGTACGGCGCGGATCTCGCGGTACAGCCATCGGACCAAGGTGCAGCACCTGCCGATCGAGGCGGTCTCGCAGGCCAGCGCGAACCAGCGGAAGGGCCGTTGCGGGCGGACCAGCGACGGTATCTGTATCCGGCTGTACTCCGAGGAGCACTTCGAGAGCCGGGACGAGTTCACCGACCCGGAGATCCTGCGGACCAATCTTGCGTCGGTCATCCTGCAGATGACCGCGATCGGGCTCGGCGACATCGCGGCGTTCCCGTTCATCGACGAGCCGGACAAGCGCAGCATCACCGACGGCCTGCAGCTGCTCACCGAGCTCGGCGCGATCGAGCCGGCCAAGAGTGGTGAGCGGCATCGCCGGCTGACGCCTGTCGGTCGACAGCTCGCGCAGATTCCGCTCGATCCGCGGCTGGCGCGGATGATCGTCGAGGCGGACAAGCATGCATGTGTTCGCGAGGTGATGGTGATCGCAGCCGCGTTGTCGATCCAGGATCCGCGGGAGCGCCCGACCGAGGCTCAAGCCCAGGCTCAGCAGGCACATGCGCGGTTCCGCGATCCGAACAGCGACTTCCTCGGGTATTTGAATCTCTGGGCGTATCTGAAGAAGCAGCAGAAGGATCTGTCGGGGAATCAGTTCCGCCGGATGTGCCGTAGTGAGTACCTGAACTATCTGCGGGTGCGCGAGTGGCAGGACATCTTCGCGCAACTGCGGCAGGTCGCCGCGCAGATCGGCGTCACGCTGAACAGCGGCGGGCCGGCCGACCCGCAGAGCGTGCACATCGCGCTGATGTCCGGGCTGCTGTCACACCTCGGGATGAAGGATCCGGCCAACCAGAACCAGTACCTCGGTGCCCGGGGAACTCGCTTTGCGATCTTCCCCGGGTCGGGATTGTTCAAGAAGCCACCGCAGTTCGTGATGGCTGCCGAACTCGTCGAGACCTCGCGGCTCTGGGCGCGGGTGAACGCGAAGATCGAGCCCGAATGGGCCGAGGACCTCGCTCCGCATCTGATCAAGCGCTCGTACTCCGAGCCGCACTGGGAACGCAAGGCCGGTGCGGTGATGGCCTACGAGAAGGTCACCCTGTACGGCGTACCGATCGTTGCCCGGCGCAAGGTCAACTACGGGAAGGTCGATCCGGAGGCGTCCCGCGAACTGTTCATCCGGCATGCGCTGGTCGAGGGCGACTGGGACACCCACCACAAGTTCTTCCACGAGAACCGGAAGCTGATCGCGGAAGTCGAGGAGCTCGAGGAGCGCACCCGGCGACGCGATCTGCTGGTCGACGACGAGACGCTGTTCGCCTTCTACGACGAGCGGATCGGCGCGGAGGTTGTCACCGGGACGCACTTCGACACGTGGTGGAAGACGGCCCGGCAGCGCGACGCCGACCTGCTCGACTTCGAGCGGTCGCTCGTGGTGCGCGAGGGCGCGGAAGTGAAGGAGGAGGAGTTCCCGCTGCACTGGTCGCAGAACGGGATGACCTTCGATCTCACGTATGCGTTCGAGCCTGGTACGGACGCCGATGGGGTGACTGTTCATCTGCCGTTGCTGGTGTTGAACCAGGTGACCGCGGACGGGTTCGAGTGGAGTGTGCCCGGGTTCCGTGAGGAGCTGGTCACCACGCTGATCAAGTCGTTACCCAAGGCCATCAGGCGCAACATCGTGCCGGCGCCGGATCATGCGCGGCAGATCCTGCCGTTCCTGGATCCTTCTGATGGGCCTTTGACCACCGCGATGGCCAATGAGCTGCGGAACTTGCGTGAAGTGATCATCGAGGACACCGACTGGGACTGGAGCCGGGTTCCGGAGCATCTGCGGATGACGTTCCGGGTGGTCGACGACCAGGGCAAGACAGTGGCCGAGGGCAAGGACCTTGCCAAGCTCAAGGAACGGCTGAAGCCGAAGACGACGGCTGCGATCTCGAAGGTCGCGTCAAAGGCGGTCAGCGGGCTGGAGCGTTCGGGGCTGACCGACTGGACCTTTGGTGATCTGCCGCGGAGTTTCTCCGAGCATCGCAACGGGCTGACCGTGGCTGGGTATCCGGCCCTCGTCGACGAAGGCAAGACGGTCGCGATCCGGTTGCACGAGACCGAGCGCGACCAGGCCGCGGCGATGTGGAACGGGACACGCCGGTTGCTGCTGCTCACGATGCCGTCGGTGATCGACGTCGTACAGCGTCAGTTGACCAGCGCCCAGAAGCTCACGCTGCTGGCCGGGCCGCATCGGAATGTCGGTGAGCTGCTCGACGATGCGATCGCTGCGGCGGTCGATCAGCTGATGACCGCAGCACATGGGCCGGCGTGGAACTTGACCGCCTTCTCGGTACTGCGCGACGCCGTACGGTCTGATCTTGCTGACACCGTGGTCGGGATTCTGCGGCAGGTGGAGCAGGTGCTCGGGCACGCGCGGACGGTGGACAAGGCGATCTCGCGTGCGTCGTCGCCGGCGTTGCTCGCGGCGTTGTCGGACGTGCGCGGTCAGTTGGAGGCGCTCATCAATCCCGGGTTCATCACGCGGACCGGGGCTGCGCGGCTGCCGGATCTCGTGCGGTATCTGCGGGGGATGGAACAGCGGCTCGACAAGATCGGCGCGAACGCGATGCGGGACCGGTCGGGGATGGCGATCGTGCAGACGCTCACCGACGAGTACCAGAACCGCCTGCGCGCCGTACCGACCGGCAAGTACCCCTCCCCCGAACTCCTCGAAGTCCGCTGGATGCTGGAGGAGCTTCGCATCAGCCTCTTCGCCCAAACCATCGGCACCCCGTACCCCGTCTCGGAGAAGCGCATCCGCAAGGCGCTGGCCCAGGCCTGACGCTTGGCCGCAGTTCATGAAAGCTTGCTCGGGGACGCTGCGGCGGTGGCACATTTCGCGTCTCCCGGGGCGCTGCTTTCCCGGGATGCGGTGGCGTTCGTCGTCCGGTTCGCGGGTCAGCCGGTCGCGTGCGCGATGACTGTGCTGTCCGGCGGCTCGGCTGGCGTGTACTGGGTTGCGACCCGAGCGGACGCCCGCCGACGCGGGTTCGGCGAACTGGCGACCCGGGCCGCGGTCCGCGCCGGCTTCGAGTACGGCGCTCGCGTGGTAACCCTGCAGTCGACCGAACAAGGCGTGCCGCTGTACCGCAAGCTCGGCTTCGCGCCGTTCACGACCTACCCGAGATACGTCGTACCGGGCCCGGTCGGACCTGACCCCGGACCGCCACCACTGTCCAACCCCTCGACCGGGGGCGGTCGCACGCTCAACTCTCCTCCGATCGTGCGCTCGGAGGAGAGTTGATCAGTGGCGCAGGTCCGCGCGCCGGCCGGCAAGGAATTGGACGGCCACTCGCCGGGATCTTCCCAGGGCCTGCACGAGCCAGGACGACGTTGAGCACGGATCACTCACTTGCCCGGCCTGACACTGGTTGATGGGTGCTCAAAGTGAGCCGGCTGGTTGACCTTGAGCACGGTTCGGCCAGGTCCGGCAGGGGCGCGTGGTTGATCGGTGCTCAAGGTGGGCTGGGGCGATCCGCCTGGTTGTGGTCGCTTTGTGGAGGCTGACTGCCGCTCCGTGGCAGTACGACTCCACAGATCTCCACCCGGACCGCTACCACCGTCCAACGCCGCGACCACGACCGTCGGCACGCTCAGCGGCGGGTTTGCTGAGCCGCTCGGTGCGGCTTGGACGGTGCTGCAGGTCCGGACGCCCAGCCCATCACAATTGCTAGCCCACCCACACCCCAGGCGGGCACCGCGCGGCCGACCACCAATTGTGGTGGCGTGGCGGTCCGCGACACGTTGAAGCACCGTTTGGTGGGTCAGCCCATCCAGTGGGGGGAGAGCCCACCGCGTACGCGGTGGGTCAGCCCATCAAATGGGAGAGGGTCAGCGGGGAGAGTGGGTTAGGACTTGAGGAGGCGGTGGGCTAGGGCGTGGACGGCGGTTCGGAGTTCGGG
>NZ_SMKA01000415.1 GCF_004348455.1 Kribbella albertanoniae | reverse complement strand
GAGGTTGGGGACTACCACGCCGATGGCGGCGACCACTGGGCCGTCGGGGCCGGTGGGGCGGATCGGTACGGCGATCGAGCAGGCTCCGAGGGTCATTTCTTCGGTGGTGGTCGCGTAGCCGCGGTCGCGGATCTCGACGAGTTGCCGGGTGAGGCGGGGTGCGTGGGTGATGGTGTGGGGAGTGAAGCGGGTCAGCTGGGTCATCGCCTCCTCCTGGATGTCCGCCGGGGCGTGGGCGAGGAGGACCTTGCCGACGCCGGTCGAGTGCAGGGGGAGGTAGGAGCCGACGGTGCTGATGATGGGTACGGACGCGCGCCCGGTGAGTCGTTCCAGGTAGAGCGTGCGGATGCCTTCGCGGATCGCCAGGTGGACGGTCGCGCGGGTTGCGGCATGGATGTCGTTCAGGAACGGGCCGGCGGTTTCGCGCAGCCCGCTCGGCAGGGGTGCGAGCAGGCCGACCGACCACAGTCTGCGGGCGACGACGTACCGGCCGTCGGAGCGGCGGCTGAGGGCGCCGCCGGTGACGAGTTCGCCGACCAGGCGGTGGGCGGTGGGTAGCGGGAGGTCGGCGCGGCTCGCGAGTTCGGTGAGGGTCAGGCGGCGGTGCTGGTCGTCGAAGGCGAACAGAAGGCTGAGCGCGCGGGACACCACCGTCGCGCCAGGCGTGGAGACTCGGCCGGCCATCTCGACGTTCCTTCCACTCAGCGGAAGACCATCGTGGCAGACGCGGCGCGCGGTGGCGACGATTGGCTGGTGAACGAACCCGTCGCGCCTGAACTCGCCCAAGAGCAGATCTCCGCCGAGATCGCCGCGGCCCATGCCGGGCCCGGCGGCGTACGGGTCGAACCGTCCGGACCTGCCTTGGACTTCGCGCCGTACCGGAGTTCGTTGCTGCGGTTCCCGACCAAGGACCTGCGGCAGGCGGACCCGGAAGGTGCTGAGCTGCTGGCACCGGTCTTCGGGGAGCATGACGTCGATCCGCTGGAGGCCGATCTGACGATTCAGGCGGGTGGTGAGCCGCTCGGCGAGCGGATCCTGGTCGCCGGTCGGGTGCTGGACGGCGACGGCCGCCCGGTCCGGGATCAGCTGGTCGAGATCTGGCAGGCGAACGCGTCCGGCCGCTACATCCACCAGCGCGACCAGCACCCGGCCCCGATCGACCCGAACTTCACCGGCGTCGGCCGCTGCCTGACCGATGCTGACGGCAACTATTCGTTCACCACGATCAAGCCCGGGCCGTACCCCTGGCGGAACCACCGGAACGCCTGGCGGCCGGCCCATATCCACTTCTCGCTGTTCGGTACCGACTTCACCCAGCGGCTCGTCACCCAGATGTACTTCCCGGGCGATCCGCTCTTCGGGCTCGACCCGATCTTCCAGTCGATCTCCGATCCGGCCGCGCGGGAACGCCTGATCGCGACGTACGAACACGACCTGTCCCAGCACGAATGGCTGCTGGGCTACCGGTGGGACATCGTCCTGACGGGATCCCACGCGACGCCGCTGGAGGACGAGGATCATGCCTGAGCGCACGCCCGGACAGACCGTCGGTCCGTTCTTCCACTACGCCCTCCCGTACGACGGCGATCGCGAACTGGTTGCCCCCGGCACCGGAATCCGCTTGCACGGCATCGTGTACGACGGCGCCGGTTCACCGGTTCCGGACGCGCTGATCGAGATCCGTCAGGCCGATGCGGCCGGTGTGGTCCCGGTTGTTCCTGGATCGTTGGTGCGTAACGGTGTTTTCACCGGCTGGGGTCGCTGCGCCACCGACCGGGTGGGTGAGTATTGGTTCTCCACGGTTGAGCCCGGGGCGGTCGACGGTGGTGCGCCGTTCTTCGCGGTGACCGTGTTCGCCCGCGGGCTGCTCGACCGCTTGTTCACCCGGATCTACGTGCCGGATCACCCGGCCCTGACGAACGATCGGCTACTGGCGTCCCTTGACGCGGACGACCGCGCCCGGCTGATCGCCACCCGAGGTGCCGACGGCTCGCTGCAGCTCGACCTGCACCTGCAAGGCGACAACCAATCGGTCTTCCTGACCTACCCGGGCCACAAATGAGCGACCTCCTGGAGCCGGGTCACCACCGCGCCGCCGGCCTCGGCGACGACGGCCTCTGGCACGCCCTCCTCCAAGTTGAACGCGCCTGGCTGCTCGCCCGAAGCCAGAGCACGGGGTCCCTCGATGCGGCCATTGCCAACGGGGTTCCTCGGCCGGCGCCGGAGGCGGTCGAGAATGCGGGTAGCCCGGTGGTTGAGCTTGTTCGCATCCTGCGCTCGATGGTTGACGACGAGACAGCGCAGGTGCTGCATCGCGGGTTGACCAGCCAGGATGTTCTCGACACCGCGTTGATGTTGCTGGCCAAGGATGCGCTCGGGCGGGCCGACACCTACCTCACTCTGACGGCTGCTGCGCTGGCTGAGCTGGCCCGGGCGCATCGGGAGACGGTGATGGCGGGGCGGACGCTTACGCAGTACGCCGTACCAGTTACGTTCGGACTGAAGGTTGCGCAGTGGCTGATCGGCGTACTGGATGCGCGGGACGCCGTGCGTGGGGTCGAGCTGCCGGTGCAGGTCGGGGGAGCTGCTGGGACCCGGTCATTGCTGGGGGAGTTGACCGACGTACCGGATGCGGTGGTCGATGCGTTCGCCGCCGAACTCGGGTTGCAATCGGCGCTGCCTTGGCACACTCGTCGTACGCCGATCACCCGCGTCGCGGATGTGATGGCCGAGGCCTGTGCGGCGGCCGGGGTCATTGCGGGGAATATCTTGTTCTTGGGGCGTCCTGAGGTTGGGGAGGTTCGGGAAGCGCGGTCCGCCGGGAAGGGGACGTCGTCGACGATGCCGCAGAAGGCGAACCCGGTGCTCAGCGTGCTGGTTCGCAGTGCGGCGTTGCAGGTGCTGTCGTTGGTCGCGCATCTCCACATGTGCAGCGGGCTCGCGGTCGACGAGCGACCGGATGGTGCCTGGCATGCGGAATGGCCCGCGTTTACTCGGGTTCTGACGTTGGGCGTGACCGCGTTGTCCCAGACTGCTGACCTGGTTGGCGGTCTGGAGGTCGATGCCGACGTGATGTCTCACCGCGCGCAGGAGGCGGCGGTCGAGTTGCTGGCCGAGCGCGGTACGGGAGACGACCCGGCGGAGTATCTCGGGTCGGCGACTGCGTTCGTCGACCGGGTTCTGGAGCGGTGGGATCGTGGTTGAGCTCACCTGCACCGACTTCGGCGGCTCGGGCGATCTGCTGATCGTCGGACCGTCGTTGGGGACCTCGGTGGAGGCGTTGTGGGGTGCGTGCGTCCAGCACCTGACGCCGTCGTTCCGGGTTGTCGGGTGGGATCTGCCGGGTCACGGCCGGAGCGGGCCGGCGGTCGGGTTCGAACTCGGCGATCTCGGGGAGAGTCTTCGGAAGATCGGTGCAGAGCTTGCCACTGGCAACGTCTGGTACGCCGGAGTGTCCGTGGCCGGTGCGGTCGGGTTCGCCCTGGCCGTTGCCCCGGGCCCGTTTACCGGGATCGCCACGCTCGCGGCGGCCGCGAAGATCGGGGAGGCCGGGTCCTGGTACGAACGCGCGGATCTCGTGCGGACCGCGTCGACCTCGGCGCTGATCGCGGGGTCGGTGGAGCGATGGTTCGCTCCTGGTTTCACGGACCGCGATCCGCGGACTGCTGCGCGGTTGCTGGACAGTCTGACCGATGCGGATGCCCGGTCGTACGCAGCGACGTGTGAGGCGCTGGCCCGATTCGACGGCCGGGAGCGACTCGGTTCCGCGACTGTGCCGGTGCTGGTGGCGGCCGGTCGCCACGATCGCGTCGTACCGGCTGAGCTGGCTCGGGACTCGGCGGATCGGTTGCCGTGGGCAACGTCGTACGTGTTCGAAGGTAGTGCGCATCTGCCGCCGGCCGAGGAACCGCTGGCCGTGGCTGGGGTGCTGACCGACTTCTTTCAGCGAGGGGTGCGATGAGCGATCCGACGTACGACGCCGGGATGCAGGTACGGCGAGAGGTGCTGGGGGACGAGCACGTCGACCGGGCCGAGGCCGGGAAGACTGCGCTCACCGCGGACTTCCAGGAACTGATCACCCGCTATGCGTGGGGTTCGGTCTGGGCGCGGCCCGGGCTCGACCGCCGGATGCGGAGCGCGATCACCATCACCGCGCTGATCGCGCACGGGCACTGGACCGAGCTGCCGATGCATCTGCGGGCTGCACGTCGTAATGGGCTGAGTTCGGAAGAGATTGTTGAGGTGCTGTTGCAGTCGGCCGTGTACTGCGGGGTGCCGGCGGCCAATCATGCGTTCGCGATCGCGCAGGACGTGTTGAAGGATGACTGAACTGACGCGCACCCAGGTCGGGATCGTCGGTGGTGGACCGGCCGGTCTGATGCTGTCGCACCTGCTGGCGCTGGCGGGGATCGATTCGGTCGTGGTTGATCGCCGTACCCGCTTGGAGATCGAGAGCACCGTCCGGGCCGGCATCCTCGAGGAGGACAGCGTCCGGCTGCTCGTCGAGACCGGGGTGTCCGATCGCGTTCGCCGGGAGGGGATTGCGCACGACGGCATCGTGCTGCGGTACGGCGGTGTCAGTCATCGGATCGACTTCCGGGGACTGGTCGGGGCGGCGTCGTGGCTGTATCCGCAGACGGATGTGTTTATCGATCTGGCCGATGCGCGGGCTCGTGATGGTGGTGACGTGCGGTTCGGGGTTGCTGGGACCCGGGTTGTCGATGTGACGTCAGATCTGCCCGGCATCTTGTACACCGGGGTGGACGGTCGTGAGCACGAGGTGCGCTGCGACTACCTGGTCGGTGCGGACGGTTCGCATTCGATGTGCCGGTTGGAGGTGCCGGAGTCGCTGCGACGGCACTATGCGCGCGAGTATCCGTTTGCCTGGTTCGGGATTCTGGCCGAGGCGCCGAAGAGTGCGCCGGAGTTGATCTACACGCATTCGCCGCGTGGGTTCGCGTTGATCAGTCAGCGGACTGACACCCTGCAGCGGATGTACTTCCAGTGTGATCCCGAGGAAGACGTCGATGCCTGGTCCGACGACCGGATCTGGTCCGAACTGCAGTCCCGCGTCGCCGGTCCCGACGGCCTCACCCTGAACGAAGGCCCGATCACCGGCAAGACCGTACTCCGCTTCCGCAGCTTCGTCGCCGAACCCATGCGCCACGGCCGCCTCCTCCTCGCCGGCGACGCCGCCCACACCGTCCCACCCACCGGCGCCAAGGGCCTCAACCTCGCCCTGGCAGACGTCCGAGTCCTCGCCGAAGTCCTCGAACGAACCCTCCACGGCCGCGACGCACTCGACGAGTACAGCCCGCGCGCCCTGGCCCGAGTCTGGAAAGCCCAGCACTTCTCCTACTGGATGACCAGCATGCTCCACACC
>NZ_SMKA01000414.1 GCF_004348455.1 Kribbella albertanoniae | reverse complement strand
GAGATCGAGAGTCTGGCCGGGAACCTGCAGGATCTGTCGGGGATTCTGGCGGAGGTCGGGGAGGCGTTGAAGGGGTTGGGGACGAAGCTGAGTGAGTCGGGTGGGTCTGTGCAGAAGCTGCTCGACTGAAGCGGACCTGGGACTGACTAAGGTCTCGGGTATGGCTAGTCGGGTGGTTCGGGGTACGGCGATCGCGGCCGGGGTGGCTGCGGTGGTGGGGGGCGGCGTCGGGTTTGCGTTGGGGCAGCCGGTGCAGGAAGAGGATGTGGTGCCGGCGCGGAAGCTGGCCGCGGACTTGTGCGTGCGGCTCGGGGACGTGTCGGCGCTGTTGCCTAAGGCATCTAGTGGGCGGTTGGCGCAGTCGGGGACGGGCGCGGTGACGTGTTCGGCGGTGGTCGGGCGGCAGCAGGCCACGACGTTCTCGGCGGCTTCGGTGAAGGTGACGATCACGTCGTACGGCGGGAAGCTGGCCGGGGCCGGTGAGGCGCCGTACACGCCGGCGGTGATGGCGAAGAAGGCGTTCGACCGGTCGCCGTTCGATGCGGTGCCGGATCGGCCGTATCCGACCAAGAGTGATCAGAAGGCGGTCGGGCTGGCGGGTGAGTCGTTCACGACGCGGGTGCTCGTGCAGCGGGCGGATGTCGTCGTACTGGTGGAGTACACGGCCACTCCGGTGCTGGCGGAGACTGCGCGGCAGGCGGCGACGGTGCTGGCGGACCGGGCGATCTGGGAGACGAAGTGAACGCGCCGGAGGTTGCCGGGTACCGGTTCGAGCAGTTGCTGCTCGAGCATCCGCTGGCGGAGGTGTGGCGCGGACGGGCCTTCACGGGGATGGAGGTGGTCGCGCTGGTGCTGACCGAGGCGGGGGCGCAGGAGCCGGTAGTGCAGGAGCGGCTGGTGCAGGCCGGGCGGGAGGCGGCGCTCGCGCCGGGGCAGGCGGAGACGCCGTTGTGGGCGGCGAACTTCAGTGCCGCGCGGCCGTATGCGATCACGCAGCTCGTGCCCGGGCAGACGGGTGCGGAGCGGCTGGTTGATCCGCTGGACGGGATCGTCGGGAACGACGACGCGTCGCTGCAGGCGGTGCGGTCGCTACTCAGCCAGTACGGCGGGATCGCGCCGACCGCCGTACCCAGTCCACCGGAGGTCCAGGGTGCACTCGGTGGAGTGGTGGACCGGCTGGGTGGCTGGGTCTATGCGGTCGCCATAGTCGTCGTACTGGTGGTTTTCACTCTGGTGTATTCGGTCGGCGCAACCGTCGGCAGTGCAGTGAAGGAGGCGCCTGACGCGGCTCCGCCACCCGTGGCGGTCAGTCCGGCGGCACTTCCGTCGACGGTGTTGCTGCCGGGCCTGCCGAAGATCACCACTGCGCCGTACAAGCGGCCGGACGGTAGCGCCGGGCTGCTGGGGGCGACGTACCCCGCGGGAGCCGACGTACAGGTGGTGACGAAGGCGGACCTGCCGTTCTCGCTCGGGTGGCCGCGGCTGCCGGCGGTGTCGTTCCTGGGTGAGTCGTCGACGATTGCGTATCGGCAGATTCGGACCGACGAGCAGTCGACCGGGCGGAAGGTCCCGCCGGACCTGAAGATCGCGCTGAGTGCCTGCGCGAATCTGGCGGACTGCGTCAAGGACCGGCCTGCGTTCGATGAGGAGTGGACGAAGCTCTTCCAAGCACCGGTGCCGTCGGTTGCGAAGGATGAGCGGACCTGGTTGACGACTCAGGACAAGCCGTACGTGCTGACGATGACGCGGGCCTTCCAGAGCGGTGGTCAGTGGTGGCTCGTCGGGATGACGGTGACCGGCCGGCCTGGCGAGGAGCCGGACGTCCAGCGGGTCCTGAACGACATCTGGCGGCAGACCAGCTGATTCGCAGAAAAATCTTCACCGAACGGCCCGCGTCCCGACGCGGGCCGTTCTCATTTTCACAAGGTCGGCCGGAAAGCGGTTGTCGGAAAAACTTTGTGACCGGGTTCACGTTCGACGGGTTCACAGCACCCGTTTCCGTCGCGTACCGTTAGTACCACTTGCACACTGGTATGCGTCCACTGCAATCACTGGTATGCGACAGATCACACCGCCAGTCCGCTGGATCGAACCGCTGGAGACCCCGGCGGCCGGTGCCGTACCCGTTTCCTCAGCGTCGAGGGGCGGAGCGGCAGCCGGACCGACAGCTGAGAGGGAATGAGCCGCCGATGACGACCACCGCCAGCCCGACCCACACCGCCGATCTCACCGAGACCGCGCCGACCGGCACCGCGTCCGCCTCGACCAAGGCGTACGACCTGTCCGGCGCACCGACGAAGCACGCGGGCCTGCTGGCATGGGTGGCCGAGGTCGCCGAGCTGACGCAGCCGGACGCGATCCACTGGGTCACCGGCTCCGACGAGGAGTACGGCGTACTGACCCAGGGGCTGATCGACGCCGGCACGATGGTCCGCCTCAACGAGGCGAAGAAGCCGAACTCGTTCTGGGTGCGCACCGACCCCAGCGACGTCGCCCGCGTCGAGCAGCGCACGTTCATCTGCTCCGTGGACGAGAAGGACGCCGGTCCGACCAACAACTGGATGGACCCGGCCGAGATGAAGGTCCTGATGACGGACCTGTACCGCGGCTCGATGCGCGGCCGCACGATGTACGTCGTGCCGTTCTGCATGGGCCCGTTGACCGCCGAGCAGCCGATGTTCGGGGTCGAGATCACCGACTCGGCGTACGTCGTCGGCTCGATGCGGATCATGGCGCGCACCGGCGCCGACGTACTGGCGAAGATGGGCACCGACGCGAAGTACGTGCCCTGCCTGCACTCGGTCGGCGCGCCGCTCCAGCCCGGGCAGAAGGATGTCCCGTGGCCGTGCAACGACGAGAAGTACATCGTCCAGTTCCCTGAGGAGCGGACGATCTGGTCGTACGGCTCCGGGTACGGCGGCAACTCGCTGCTCGGCAAGAAGTGCTACTCGCTGCGGATCGCCAGCGCGATGGCGCGCGACGAGGGCTGGCTGGCCGAGCACATGCTGATCCTGAAGCTGATCTCGCCGGAGAAGAAGGTCCACTACATCGCGGCCGCGTTCCCGAGCGCGTGCGGCAAGACCAACCTGGCGATGCTCGACCCGACCCTCGAGGGCTGGGAGGTCGAGACGCTCGGCGACGACATCGCCTGGATGCGGTTCGGCAAGGACGGCCGCCTGTACGCCGTCAACCCGGAGTTCGGTCTGTTCGGCGTCGCCCCCGGTACCGGGTGGAAGACGAACCCGAACGCGATGCGCACGATCGAGAAGGGCAACTCGGTCTTCACGAACGTCGCCCTGACCGATGACGGTGACGTCTGGTGGGAGGGCTACTCGCCGACCCCGCCGGACCACCTGACCGACTGGAAGGGCCGCGAGTGGACGCCGGCCTCGGGCGAGCTGTCCAGCCACCCGAACAGCCGGTTCTGCACCCCGATCGAGCAGTGCCCGATTCTCGCCGACGAGTACGACGACCCGAACGGCGTACCGATCTCGGCCATCATCTTCGGTGGTCGCCGGGCGACGACGGTGCCGCTGGTGACCGAGTCGCGCGACTGGGCGCACGGGGTGTTCATGGGCGCCACGCTGTCCTCGGAGACGACAGCGGCCGCGGTCGGCCAGGTCGGCGTCGTACGGCGGGACCCGATGGCGATGCTGCCGTTCCTCGGGTACGACGCGGGCCAGTACTTCGACCACTGGCTGACCGTCGGCAAGGAGAACGACGCGAGCAAGCTGCCGAAGATCTTCTACGTGAACTGGTTCCGCAAGGACGAGAACGGCAAGTTCGTCTGGCCGGGCTTCGGTGAGAACGGCCGGGTGCTCAAGTGGATGATCGAGCGGATCGAGGGCCAGGCGGACGCGGTCGAGACGCCGGTCGGGTACGTGCCGACGGCTGACGGGCTGGATGTCAGCGGGCTGGAGCTCAGCGACAAGGAGCTGCAGATCGCGCTGGACGTCGACGCCGAGGAGTGGAAGGCCGAGATCCCGCTGATCGAGGAGTGGTTCGAGAAGCTTGGTGACACCGTTCCGGCTGAGCTGAACGTTGAGCTCGACCACCTCAAGGCCCGGCTGGGCTAGAACTCCGCTGCCGAGTCGGAAGCCGGCAGCGGGAAGCACGCGGCGCCCTGGTCCCACCATGACCAGGGCGCCGCGCTGTGTGTACCGACGGACGGGTAGTAGGCGGCCGCCCAGGGGTGTCTCAGGCGTGGGGCGGCGCGCGGATGCTGTTGGTGGGTGACGTACTACCAGTTCTTCTGTACGCAAACCCGGTCGTCTGGGGTGCGGGTGGGTGCGTAGGTTGGCGGGATGAAGATCGGGTTGATGTTGCCAGTGGGTGGGTCCGATGGGCCGACCGGTGGGATGCCGCGGTGGGACGACGTCAAGGCGATGGCCCTGACGGCTGAGAGCTCCGGGCTGGATTCGGTGTGGATCGCGGACCACTTCTTCTATCGGGCCCCGGACGGCGCTGTGCACGGGATGCACGAGTCGTGGACGCTGCTGAGTGCGGTCGCGGCGCTGACCGAGCGGGTCGAGCTCGGGAACATGGTGCTCTGCTCGACGTTCCGGGACCCGGGGCTGACCGCGAAGATGGCCGCGACGCTGGACGAGGTGTCCGGTGGGCGGCTGATTCTCGGGGTCGGCGCGGGGTGGCACGATCCGGAGTACGAGGCGTTCGGGCTGCCGACGGATCATCGGTTCGGGCGGTTCGAGGAATGGCTCGAGATCGTGGCGCGGATGGTGCGCGGCGAGACGGTCAGCTTCGACGGCACCTACTACAAGACGGTCGAGGCCAACCTCACCCCGGCACCGGCCCGCCGGATCCCGATCCTGGTCGCCGGCTCGCGACCGCGGATGCTCCGGCTCACCGCCGAATGGGCCGACGCCTGGAACATGGCCTGGTACGGCGCTCCCGGCGAGAAGGCGATCGAGCGTCTCGAGGGATTCCGTGCCGTCACCGCGGAGGTCGGCAAGCCGGTCGCAGCCACCGTCGGCCTCGTCGTCCGCGACCCCGACCAGGCCCCGAACGAGGGCGACCCAACCGCCTTCGCCGGTACCGTCTCCGAGCTGGCCGAGATGTTCGCGTCGTACCAGAAACTAGGCGTCGACCACCTCATCGTCGCCACCGAACCCGTAACCCCCCAAGCCGCCCAACGCATAGCCGAAGCCAAACGCCTGCTGGAGGGCTAGCAACAACCGCGCTGCTGCCTCCCGGAGACAGGACGTAATGGCCGGAGACCCCGCACCACAGGTCCCCGGCCGCAGCTGCCTGTCTCCGGCCACAACTGGTGGCCGGACGCGGGGAACGGTGGGTGGAGAACCGCGCGGCCCCCCGGCAGCCGCCCCGCAGTCGTGCTGTAGTCGCGCTGCGGTGGCAAGTGGCGCGAGGTCGCGGGGGGTCCGGGGGCTGGCTCTTATACACATCT
>NZ_SMKA01000413.1 GCF_004348455.1 Kribbella albertanoniae | reverse complement strand
GTACCCGTTCGTCGGTACGGGTACTACTCGGGGCGGGTCGGGGATATCGCTTTCCGTTTCGGGTTGACTCGCCGTTTCTGCTCTCTTATGGTTGCGGAACACGCCTTGGAAAGCCCTTTCCAAGGGTTGGTCAGGGAGGCGCGGGGAACTGTGAGCGAGCGACGTATCGGCATCGTGATGAACGGGGTCACCGGCCGGATGGGGCTGCGGCAGCATCTGGAGCGCTCGATCGTGGCGATCCGGGAGCAGGGCGGGATCCAGGCCGCGGACGGGACGATGATCATTCCGGATCCGATCCTGGTCGGGCGGAACGAGTTGAAGCTGCGGCGGATCGCCGAGACGTACGGGCTGAGCCGGTGGACCACCGATGTCGCCGAGGCGCTCGCGGAGCCGGATGTGGAGATCTACTTCGACTCGCAGCTCACGCAGTTGCGGGAGAAGGGGGTCCGTGCGGCGGTCGAGGCCGGGAAGGCCATCTACTGCGAGAAGCCGATCGCGGACAGCCTGGAGGCAGCGGTCGACCTGGCCCGGCTGGTGCGGGATTCGGGGCTGAAGAACGGCGTCGTACAGGACAAGCTGTCGCTGCCGGGTCTGCGGAAGCTGAAGCGGTTGGTCGACGGTGGGTTCTTCGGGAAGATCCTCTCGGTGCGCGGCGAGTTCGGGTACTGGGTGTTCGAGGGCGACTGGCAGGAAGCGCAGCGGCCGTCGTGGAACTACAAGTCCGAAGAGGGCGGCGGGATCATCGTCGACATGTTCTGCCACTGGCGGTACGTGCTCGACCAGATCTTCGGTGAGGTCAAGTCCGTGTACTGCCAGGGCGCGACCCATCTGCCGGCCCGCTGGGACGAGCAGGGCAACGAGTACGCCGCCACTGCCGACGACGCGGCGTACGGCGTCTTCGAGCTCGAGGGCGGGATCGTCGCGCAGCTGAACTCGTCGTGGACCACGCGGGTGTTCCGGGACGAGCTGGTGGAGTTCCAGGTGGACGGGACCGAGGGCTCGGCCGTTGCCGGACTGCGGAACTGTCGCGTGCAGCACCGTTCCGCGACGCCGAAGCCGGTCTGGAACCCGGACATCCCCGCCACGGAGAACTTCCGCGAGCAGTGGGCGACGGTTCCGGACAACGAGACGTTCGACAACGGGTTCAAGGTGCAGTGGGAGATGTTCCTGCGGCACATCGTCGACGACGCACCGTGGTCGTGGGACTTCGTCGAAGGCGTCAAGGGCGTGCAGCTCGCCGAGCTCGGACTGCAGTCGTGGCGCGAGGGCCGCAAGCTCGAGGTGCCGGCCCTCGACCTCGGGGCGAAGTGATGGAGCTCAAGCTGCCGCTCGCCGGTGGACTCGAGAACTACACATTGACCGGTACGCCGGTTGCCCAGGGCACCTATTCGCCCGCCCGATCGCGGTTGGCCTTCGCCGCGGCGCACGTGGTCGCGGATCCGCTCGGTGACAACTCGCCGGGCGCCCCCGCGGTCATCGACTGGGAACACACTCTCGGCTTCCGCCGCCACCTGTGGTCCCTCGGACTGTCGGTCGCCGAAGCAATGGACACCGCCCAGCGCGGCATGGGCCTCGACTGGGCATCCACCCAAGAGCTCATCCGGAGATCAGCCGCTGAAGCTCCTGACGGGCGGATCGCGGTCGGCGTAGGCACAGACCAGCTACCCGCTGGAACTCACGACCTCGACGCGGTGGTTGCGGCGTACGAGGAGCAGTTGGCGGTTGCGGAGGATGTGGCGGCTCAGCCGATCCTTATGGCTAGCCGGGCGTTGTGCGCTGCTGCGGCTGGGCCGGATGACTATCGGAAGGTTTATGACCGCCTGTTGGCGCAGTCTTCGCGGCCGGTGATCTTGCATTGGCTGGGGTCGATGTTCGATCCGGCGCTGGCTGGTTACTGGGGTAGTGATTCGGTCGAGGTGGCGACGGATGTTGTGGTCGGCCTGATCGAGGACAACGTGCAGAAGGTGGACGGGATCAAGATCTCGCTCCTGGACGCCGACAAAGAGGTTGCCCTGCGCAAGCGTCTGCCCGAGGGCGTGCGACTGTACACCGGCGACGACTTCAACTATCCCGAGCTGATCCAGGGCGACGGCGACCGCTACAGCGATGCCCTGCTCGGGATCTTCGCCGCGATCGCCCCCGCCGCCGCTGCCGCGCTGAAGGCCCTCGACGACAACGACCTCGACACCTACAACAAAGTCTTCGCCCCGACAGTTCCGCTCGCGCGACAGATCTTCTCCAAACCGACCTACTACTACAAGACCGGAATCGCCTTCCTGGCTTGGCTGAACGGCTACCAGCCCGGCTTCACGATGGTCGGTGGACTGCAGACCGGCCGCTCGCTGCCGCATCTCGCGGACACGTTCCGGTTGGCCGATCAAGCCGGCGTACTGACGAATCCGGAGCTCGCGGTCGACCGCTTCCGGCAGCTGCTCAAGGTGGGCGGGGTCGACGCGTGAACCGCTACAGCCTCAACCAGGCAACGACGAAGTACTGGCCGCTTGAGGACGTCGTAAAAGCCAGCGCCGACGCCAACCTGGAGTGGATCGGCCTGTGGCGCGAGCCCATCCAGGAGTACGGCGCGGAGCGGGCCGCCAAGCTGGTTGCGGACGCCGGGCTGAAGGTGTCGTCGCTCTGCCGTGGCGGCTTCTTCACGGCCACCGATCCGCAAGAGCGGCAAGCCAAGATCGAGGACAACCGCCGCGCGATCGATGAGTCGGCAACTCTCGGTACGTCGGTTCTCGTTCTGGTCAGCGGCGGTCTGCCGCCGGGATCCCGGGACATCGACGGCGCTCGCGCGATGATCCGCGACGGCCTGGCCGAGTTGGCGCCGTACGCGGAAGAACGCGGTGTGAAGCTCGCCATCGAGGCGCTGCACCCGATGTTCGCCTCGGATCGTTGCGTCGTCTCCTCACTCGGCGGTGCACTCGATCTCGCCGAGCAGTTCCCCGCGACCCAGGTCGGGGTGATCGTCGACGCCTACCACCTGTGGTGGGACGCCGATGTCTACCGGCAGATCGAGCGGGCCGGTGAGCGGATCGTCTCGTACCAGGTCAGCGACTGGACCGTACCGCTCCCCGCCGACAACCTGCTCGGCCGCGGCATGATGGGAGACGGCGTGATTGAACTACGCCGACTCCGGGAAGCCTGTGACGCGGCTGGGTACGACGGTCCGATCGAGGTCGAGATCTTCAACCAGGAACTGTGGGACGCGCCGGGCCAGGAGGTCTTCGACCTGGCGTACGCCCGCTACCAGGAGCACGTCGTCTAGTACCGAGGAGATGTCGAATGACCATTCCCGCCGACGGTATCGGGATGCACCTGTACACCATGCGGGACGTGCTGGCGGAGGACTATCCGGGGACGTTGAAGCGGCTGGCCGGGATCGGCTATCGCACGGTCGGCGTGAGTGGGCGGTTCGACCACAGCGCCGAGGAGATCCGTGGATTCGCGGACGACGCGGGGCTGCGGATCGTGCTCGAGCACGTCGGATATGCGCGGATGGCGGACAACTGGGCCGGCGCGTTGGCCGACGTACAAACGCTTGGCGCGCAGTGGATCGTCGTACCGAGCATTCCCGCCGAGCAGCGGTCGATCGAAGGCTTCCGTACGGCGGCCGCCGCGCTCACCGAGGCTGGTAAGGCAGCGCGCGATGCCGGGCTGAAGTTGTTGTTCCACAACCACGGTCACGACTTCAACGAGGTCGATGGGACTGTTCTGTACGACATCCTGCTCGACGTCGATCCGGAGCTGCTCGGCTTCGAACTCGACCTGTACTGGGCGGTCGACGGCGGTCACGACCCGGCCAAGCTCTTCCAGGAGCACCCGGGGCGGTTCCCCGCGCTGCACGTGAAGGACATGGCCGCGGACGGCTCCTGGGAGGACGTCGGCGCCGGGAACCTCGACTTCGGTGCGATGTTCGAGCATGCGGCCTCAGGTGGTGTCGAGCAGTACCTGGTCGAGCACGACAAGCCGACCGACTCCTGGGCCTCAGCTGAGCGCAGCTACCGCGGGCTGACCGAGGTTTAGCGTTCCACTGTGGATGCAGCTGCTCACTGTCAGTGCTTTCCGCCTATTCTCGGTCTGTGCTCAACGAACCTTCGGTGCCACTGACTGCGGTCCGGCGGCTGTACGAGGTGAGTGCGCGGATGGGCGCCGGGCGCAGCCTGGCCGAGACGCTGCAGGCCGTCGTCGACGGTGTCGTGGACGGTCTAGGCTTCGGGATCGCCGTGCTCAATCTGCGCCAGCCGGACGGGAAGTTCGAGGTCATCGCGGTCTCCGGGTCCCCGGAGGCCCGCGAGGCCCTGCTCGGCACGGTCAGCGCGGCGGACATCTTCGACGCCGAGTTCGCGATCGCCGACGAGTGGGGCGGGCTGCGGTTCGTGCCCCACGAGCGGCTGCCCGAAGGTGACGTGGTCGGCTGGGTGCCCGACGTACCGATGGCGAGCGGGCCGGATGCGTGGCACCCGCTCGACGCCCTGTTCGCGCCGCTGTACTCGTCTGAGAACGAGCTGGTCGGGATGCTGTCGGTGGATCTCCCGGAGGATCAGCGGCGGCCCGGGCCGATCCACCGCGAACTGCTGGAGATCTTCGCCACCCAGGCCGGGCTGGCGATCGACAAGGCCCGTCTGACCGACCAGCTCCTCGCCGAGAAAGCCCGCCTGGAGGCGAGCGAGGCGACGTTCCGGATGGTCTTCGAAGGCGCCGGGAACGGCATGGCCACGGTCGCCCTCGGCGGCCCCGAAGCCGGCCGGATCCTCCGGGTGAACGACGCCTTCTGCCAGATCACCGGGTACGACGCGGGGCAGTTGGTCGGTGCGGCCGCCGGAGCGTTCCTGCGGGACGAGGAGCCGGAACAGACCCGGCGTGAGCTGGCCCGGCTCGCCCGCAGCAAAACGCCGTACCGGTTCGAGCGGATCTTCTCGCAACCCAGCGGCAACGAGATCTGGCTAGGCGGTACGGCGGCCATCGTCGCCGAGAGCACCGGCCAGCCGCGGATCCTGCTCGTCCAGATCGACGACGTCACCGCCCGCAAGGACGCCGAGCGCGAACTCCGCCATCACGCCGCCCACGACCCCCTCACCGGCCTCCCGAACCGCCGCCTCCTCCAGCGCCGCTTCGACAAGGTCCTCGAACGCACCCGCACCTCCGGCCGCCCCGGCGCCCTGCTCTTCTGCGACCTCAACCACTTCAAACTCATCAACGACGGCCACGGCCACGAAGCCGGCGACCGAGCCCTCCGCGAAATCGCCGCCCGCCTCACCACCGCAGTCCGCCACGGCGACACAGTCGCCCGCCTGGGCGGCGACGAGTTCGCCATCCTCGCCGAAGACATCGCCGACGAAGCCCTCCAAGCCCTCATCACCCGCCTGGAATCCGCCGTCAGCCGCCCCCTCGAAGGCATCACCACCCAGGTCACCACCGCCATCG
>NZ_SMKA01000412.1 GCF_004348455.1 Kribbella albertanoniae | reverse complement strand
GGGTCGGTGAGCAGGATGGCGTGGCCGGTGGTGATGGGGGTGGCTAGGTATTCGTGGCCGGGGAGGTTGGCTACGGCGGTGCGGCAGCCTAGGGCCATGCCTTCGAAGAGGGCGGTGGTGGAGACGCCTACCTGGTACGTCGCTCGCGCGAGAAGGTCGAGTGTGTTGCCTGAGGTGGAGAGTTCGACGCCGGGGGCGGGGGTGTAGTCGGCGGCGTGCTCGCTGGGGTGCAGGCGGAAGAGGACCCGGAGTGACGGGTTCGCCTTGGCGACCGATTCGGCGACGTGTAGGAGGTCGCCGCCGGTTGTGCCTTGGGAGAGGAAGACCGCCAGCGACGGATCCTTCGGGCCGGGGGCGGGGAGGTAGGGCGCGCCTACGACGGAGGTCTGCATTCCTGCGGGAAGGTCGGCGACTGACGACCAGTACGAGCCGAAGGTCCAGAGTTCGTCCGGCTGGTCGGCGACGACCGGGCGACCGGGGTAGCTGTAGCCGAGGTGGAACGGGCTGATCGCGCCGTGCTGGAGCTCGACCACCCGGATCCCGAGATCACGGGCGGCGCCGACGATGTGCTGGTGGAAGTACGCGACGACGACGTACACGGTCTTGATGTCGTGCCGCTTCAACAGGCGGCGGTAGAGGGCGCGGAGGCGGAGATGCTTGGGCACCTCGCGGGCGAGCAGCGCGCCGACCGGTACCGAGACACCAGTCAGCTTCTGCAACGCCGCCGCGATGCCAAGGTCGTCGACCGAGCGAGAGTGGACCGCGCCAAAAGCCGACGTGAAGAAGTCGAGGTTGCGGCTGCCAGGGAGCGGTACGCCGTTGATCCCCGAGTCGAGGATCAACGCGGAGGGACCCAACAACGCGCGGAGCTCGGACGTGTAGATCTCGACACCGTCCGGTTTTCGGGGATGCGGTACCACGAGAGAGGAGTACCGGCCGAGGAACGGGTTGCGGGTCGCGAGCCCCGCCACGTGCCGCCCGATCAGACCGAGCTTGTCGCGGGCGGAACGCCGTATCGGATGTGGCACGCCGTGGATGCCGGAAAGACGCGTCAGCTCATGGAAGACGCGCATCCGGATGATCGGCCACGGGTGCGCGCCCCGGATCTGCCAGTCGAGCAGACTCAGGTCCCGCTCCACCTGCCAGATCGCCCGGCACAGGCTCGCCACCGTCGTGTTCGGCGCCGTGCCGTTCCCGGTACTCGTCATGGTTGATCCCTACTATGCCTGCCAGGCTGCCGACACCGGAGAAGAACCGGCGGACTGCCTTGAGCAGGTGCGTCTTCCGGCCGAGCAGTAGTCCGGCCAGCGCGTATCCGATCGCCGAGACCACCCGGGCCGAAGCATAGGCCAGCACCAGGACGTAGCTGACTACGCCCGGACGGATGAGCAACCTGCTGATCGTGTCACCGCTTCCGGATCGGAAGGCACGCCGTACCAGCCAGCTGAGCGTCGTCCGCGCGGCCGGGACCTCCTCGGCGATCACGGCCTCCTCGCACCAGACGATCCGGAATCCGGCCCGGTGCACGCGCAGGAAGAAGTGCAGGTCGCTGGAGCCGGTGTAGCGGAATGCGGGATGGAAGCCAGGCGTGACGGTGTGGTAGACCCGCCGGCTGACCAGCGTGTTGTTCGTGTACGCCTTGCGCATCTCCAGGCCGGTGGTGTGCCGGCCGGTTGAGTCGTGGACGTCGCTGTAGTGGTTCCACGGTGGAGCGCCTTCGGGGAGGTTGCCCTTCACCGGCCCGGTGACAACGTCGGCACCGGTCTTCTCCCAGGCGTTCAACAGCGTCGACAGCCAGTTCGGCGGCGCCACCTCGTCGTCGTCCACGAAGATCAGCGCATCGTCGTTCCAGCAGAGCTCCACCGAGCGTTCGCGCGCGAACGGGATCCCCGGCTCCGATTCCACCACCGACTCGATCGGGTACCGATCGCCGTCGAAGGCGGCCACCACCTGCGCCGCGGTGCCGTCGGCATCGTTGTCCACGACCACGATCCGGACCGAATAATCCGATCCCGCGGGCAGTTCCTGGGCCTGCAAACTCGTCAACAGACCCCGCAACAGACCAGGCCGCCTAAACGTGATTACCGCAATGGCGACACTGGTGCTCATAGTCCCCCGAGACTATCGGTCCCGCCGATGCTCCGGCCATCCGACGCCCGTCGCCTGGTTGTCGTTACCGACGCTGTACCTGTGGGTACAGTGGCGGGGTGGAGACGGTGGAGCGGTTGATCCGGAGTACGCAGGAGCTGTTGTGGGAGCGGGGGTATGTGGGGACCAGCCCGAAGGCGATCCAGGCGGCGGCCGGGGCCGGGCAGGGGAGCATGTACCACCACTTCAGCGGGAAGGCCGAGCTGGCGAAGGTTGCGATCGAGCGCTCGGGGGCTGAGATGCGGGCCGCGGCCGAGGAGCAGCTGGGCGGAGCCGGTACGGCGAGGGACCGGATCACGGCTTATCTCAGCCGCGAGCGTGAGGTGCTGCGCGGTTGCCGGGTCGGCCGGCTGACCGCGGATCCCGACGTGGTGGCGGACCCGGAGTTGCGGGCACCGCTCGACGAGACCTTCACCTGGCTACGCACCCGGCTGGCCGAAGTGGTTGCCGAGGGCAAGCAGGCGAACGAGTTCCCGGCAACGACAGATCCCGAGCGACTGGCCGCGACGATCGCCGCCGTACTGCAGGGTGGGTATGTGCTCGCCCGCGCGGCCGGAACGCCAGAACCCTTCGAGCAGGCAGTTCAAGGACTCTTGGAGTTGATCAACGCATGAGTATGAGGATCGGAGCGGTCTTCCCGCAGCTCGAGATCGGCGCGGACCCGGCCGTCGTACGGGACTGGACGCGGACGGTCGAGGACGCCGGCTACACGCATGTGCTTGCCTATGACCACGTTCTCGGCGCGGATCCGGCGAACCGTCCCGGCTGGACCGGATACACCGACAAGTCCTTGTTTCACGAGGTTTTCGTGCTGTTCGGGTACATGGCCGCGATCACGGCAAAGCTGGAACTCGTGACCGGAGTCCTCGTCCTCCCGCAACGACAGACAGCCCTCGTCGCCAAGCAGGCGGCCGAGGTCGACGTGCTCTCCGGCGGCCGGCTGCGGCTCGGCGTCGGCATCGGCTGGAACCAGGTCGAGTACGACGCTCTCGGCGTACCGTTCGCCCAGCGCGGTGCCCGACTGACCGAGCAGGTCGCGCTACTCCGCAAGCTCTGGGCCGACCCCGTCATCACCCACGAAGGCAAGTACGACCGCGTTGACCAGGCCGGCCTCAATCCCCTCCCGAGCCGGTCAATCCCCATCTGGTTCGGAGGCGGAGCGGACGCCGTACTCAAACGAACCGGCCAGGTCGGCGACGGCTGGATGCCGCAAGGCCCGCCGGACGACAAGATGCGTGCGCAGCTGAAGACCATCCGGGACGCCGCGGAGAAGGCCGGCCGCGACCCTGCCGAGATCGGCATCGAGGCACGCCTGTCGCTGAACGCCGTACCGGAACAGGACTGGCGTGCGTACGCCGACGGCTGGCGC
The DNA here is from genome assembly GCF_004348455.1 of Kribbella albertanoniae. GTDB lineage: Bacteria > Actinomycetota > Actinomycetes > Propionibacteriales > Kribbellaceae > Kribbella > Kribbella albertanoniae. Next base: position 1,932 of record NZ_SMKA01000412.1, on the reverse strand, counting down.
GACCTGGGCGCCACCCACCTCTGCGTCAACACGATGAACTTCGGCCTGTCCCGCCCCGAGGACCATGCCCAGCTCCTCCGCGAGCTCCTCCCGAAGTTAGGGTGAGAGCTATGGCCATCGACGTGATCGGGACCCGGAATGAGCGGTACGACGAGATCCTGACCGAGCGTGCGCTCGGTCTGATCGAGCGGTTGCATCGCGAGTACGACGGCCGCCGGCAGGCGCTGCTGGCCCGCCGGACCGGGCGGATCGCGGCGATCGCGGCCGGTACGGACCTCGGTTTCCTGCCCGAGACGAAGGACATCCGCGACGATCCGGACTGGCGGGTCGCGCCGGCGGCGCCCGGGCTGGTCGACCGCCGGGTGGAGATCACCGGCCCGACCGACCGGAAGATGACGATCAACGCGCTGAACTCCGGCGCGAAGGTCTGGCTGGCTGACCAGGAGGACGCGAACACGCCGACCTGGGAGAACGTCGTCGGCGGTCAGCTGAATCTGCTCGACGCGATCACCCGGCAGATCGACTTCAGCACCGACACCAAGTCTTACGCGCTGAAGCCCGATGAGGAGCTGGCGACCATCGTCGTACGGCCGCGGGGTTGGCATCTGCCCGAGAAGCACATCCTGGTTGATGGCGAGCCGGTCTCCGGTTCGCTGGTCGACTTCGCGTTGTACTTCGCGGCCTGTGGACAACTGCAGTTGGACCGCGGACAGGGGCCGTACTTCTATCTGCCGAAGATGGAGTCGCACCTCGAGGCGCGGCTGTGGAACGACGTGTTCGTGACCGCGCAGGAGGCCCTCGGCATTCCGCGCGGGACGATCCGCGCGACCGTGCTGATCGAGACTTACCCGGCCGCGTTCGAGATGGAGGAGATCCTCTACGAACTGCGTGAGCACTCGGCCGGTCTGAACGCGGGCCGCTGGGACTACATGTTCAGCGTGATCAAGACGCACCGGGACCGAGGGGTCGATTTCCAGCTGCCGGACCGCAACAGCGTGACGATGACCGTGCCGTTCATGCGCGCCTACACCGAGCTGCTGGTCCGCACGTGCCACAAGCGCGGAGCGCACGCGATCGGCGGGATGGCGGCGTTCATCCCGAGCAAGGACCCGGCCGTCAACGAGCAGGCCTTCGCGAAGGTCCAGGCCGACAAGACCCGCGAGGCCGGCGACGGCTTCGACGGTTCCTGGGTTGCGCACCCCGGCATGGTCGACACGTGCCGCGCGGTCTTCGACGCCGTACTGGGTGAGAACCCCAACCAGCTCGGCAAACTCCGCGAGGACGTCGACGTCACCGCCGACCAGCTCCTCAACGTCGCCGCCACCCCCGGCGAGGTGACCGAGGCCGGCCTCCGCAACAACATCAGCGTCGCCCTGCAATACCTCGCTGCCTGGCTCGAAGGCACCGGCGCGGTCGGCATCTTCAACCTGATGGAGGACGCCGCCACCGCCGAGATCTCCCGTTCCCAGATCTGGCAGTGGCGCAAGAACGGCGTAGTCCTCGACACCGGCGCCACCATCACCACCGACCTCGTAGAACGCCTCGCGGACGAGGAAATCGCCGCCCTCGACAACCCCGCCCGCTACGAGTCCGCCAAAACCCTCTTCCTCCAAGTAGCCCTGGCCGACGACTACATCGACTTCCTCACACTGCCTGCCTACGACCGCTTCGCCTAAGCGAACGCCACAACGTCCGAAGGATCGGAGGCGGGCCCTCCGATCCTTCGGACGTTAGCGCGGCACGGCATTTAACGTCCGAAGATCCGGAGGCGGGCCCTCCGGTCCTTCGGACGTTAGCGTCGGGAGACGCCTACGGGTGCTTGGGGTAGGCGGCGTCGACTTCTACCTCGACGAGCCAGCCTCCGACGGGGAGGTTCTCGATTTCTAGGGCGAAGCGGGAGGGGCGGGATTTGTTGACGACGAAGGGCTTGGC
>NZ_SMKA01000411.1 GCF_004348455.1 Kribbella albertanoniae | reverse complement strand
CGCGTGGGACGGCAAACGCGTGCTCGGCCTCGGCGGTGCTTCCGGCGGTGCGCACGGCAATGTGCGGTGGACCGTCTGGACCGGCTCGGTCGACGCCGGTCTACAAGAACACCCGCAGACCTTCGACACCTTCAACGGCCTGTCCGCCGGTCAGATGACGTCGGCTGTGCTGACTCCGGCAGGGGAGGCCCTGACGGGATCGTGGGAAGGCGTCGTGACCGGGCTGGACGCCGCCGTCTGGTTGCCACAGGCCAACAACAAGTGGCTCAAGCAGGACTCGGCCAAGACCCCGTTGCAGAACACGAAGAACCTGCTCGTCGGCACCGGCTACGCGACCGCTTACGGCGAGGGTCTCGTGCTGACCGGTTCGCAGGTGCGCCTCGAACCGAACGTCGTCCAGCAGGGCGCCGCGATCTGGCGTTCCGAGAAGCTCGCGCAGGGCTGGACCCGCATCGAGCTACCGGACCCCGGTGAACGCAGTCAGGCGAACACCGCGACCTGCGCGGACACCTGCGTGATCTCCGGGTTCGTCGAGAACAAGCTCGCGATCTGGCGGTACGACGGCGCCAAGGCGCAGCGGCTGACCGGCGTACCGGCGATCCCGGTCGGTGACAAGGACCTCCTGCCACCACCGCTGTCCGACGGCAGCCCCGACGGTGATGTCACCCAGGTGATTGCCCAGGACAACAAAGTCAAGATCGTCAACGGCCGCGACGGCAACTGGCAGGTCCTCGAATCGACCGGCGGTCTCCAAGGCCCGGTGACCGCGCTGGTCCGCACCAACGACCAGCAGGCCTACCTGATCGCCGGCGGCACCCTCTGGAAGGCGAACCTGCCTAGCTGACCCCGCCTAGCTGAACAGACCCTTCAGGTACGCCGCTTGGCCCATGTGCTCGGCATCGTCGTCCAGCACGCTGACCAGTCGAGCGCCCAGTGTGACCGGCGGATCCCACCGGGTGTCGACGATCCGGTCGAAGTCCGAATCGGCCTGCAACCGCAGGAACTCCAGTGTCTGCTGGTGCACGGCGTCGTAGTACCCGACGAGGGACTCCGCGGAAGCAGTCACCTGCCCGACCTGCTCAGGCGTGTGCCCGTAGCCGGTGTCGGCAGTGTCGAACGGCACCCCGAGCCGCTCGTGCCACCCGTCTGCCGTGTAGGCCTGCTCGTGCCCGGCGACCTCCGAGACGTGGTCGTCCTGGATGCGGGTCAGGTGCCACAGCAGCCAGGCAATCGAGTTGGTGGTCTCGGAGGGCCGCGCGGTCAGGACCTTGTCGTCCAGCCCCTTCACCACGTCGTGCACCTGCTCCTGGACCCGGCCGAAACCATCGATCAGTATCTCGTTGGCCTTCATCGAAAATCCCTTCGTCGACGCACAATTCACACTAGACCTCGGCGCCGACAAAACCATTAACCAGGGATTACGCCCGACCAGATCACGCCGAGCGCCAGGCAGGCGAGCGCGACCAGGCCGAAGACGCCGACCCACATCACCGCTGGCACGCCGGTCAACCGCCGAAGCTGATCGGCGTCCGAACTCCGCCCCTGCCCACCGCGGCGCGACTGCTGCAGCTCGACCACCGCACGCGGCGCGGCGAGCAACAGGAACCACGTGAGCAGGTGCGCGAACGCCGACTGCACCGACGGAGTACCCCACCAGGTCACGCCGAAAACGACCGCACCGAACACCACCACCGACCAGAGCCCATACAGGTTCCGGATCTGCAGCAGCAGAATCACCAATGCGAGTAGCAGTCCCCAGAGCAACGCAACGGCGTACCCGCGACTGAGGGTGAAGGCGGCGGCGAGCCCGAAGAGCGCCGGGCCGGGGTAACCAGCCAGCAGTACGGCGATCATCCCCACGCCGGTCGGTTTCCCGCGTGACACGGTCACCCCGGAGGTGTCCGAGTGCAGGCGGATCCCGGACAGCTTGCGGCCGACCAGCGCAGCGATCAGACCGTGCGCACCCTCATGCGCGATCGTCACCACGTTCCGGGTGAACCGCCACAGCGGCCGCCAGCCGATCAGCACCAGCGCGACCACGCCGGTGCCGATCACCACACGGATGGACGGGTCGGGCTGTGCTGACGTGATGCTGTCCCAGAAGTCACTCACCCGGCCCATCCTTGCAGTACTACGGAAATGCGATGTGCACGGTCACCCGCTCACGCAGCTGCTCGTTCATCAGCCACAGCTCGTTGGTGGCCGGCCAGTAGGACAGGTTCTCGGTGTTCTTCGGTGCTTTCGTCCACACTGACGTGGAAACGCCACCGGTACCGCGATGCAGACAGCTCGGATAGTCGACGCCGTCCCCGATGTTGTCGGCGTACTCGGGACAGACCCCGGGGATCACGAAGCTGTTGTTGTAGGAGACCGCACCCTGCATACCCCACACCGGTGAGTTGAAGGCCTCCACGGCGCGCACCACTCCGTCGGTACCAGCAGCAGGCAGTCCGGTCGCCTTGTTGAGCGGCCAGCGCACAATCCGCCCACCACCCCGCGTGGTGTGCTCTGCAGCAACAAACGAGCCGGTTCCGGCGTAGTCGAGCGCCAGACTCGCAAAACACGGCCGTACGCCGGTGGTCGACGCGCACCCACCTCCGGCGTACCAGTAGGCCCCGACCTGCGGTAGCGCGAACGCGTGCCAGAGTGCGTGGTACTTGCCGTCAGCACCCAGTCCAACCTCACCAGTGCTGGTGTCGGTCCGCCAGATGTGCCGCAGGTCGAACACCCGCAGTACGGCGCCGCCCGTCGCGACCACCAGCATGTTCCCGGACCAGTACAGCCCGTGGCCGTGCCCAGCGACCGCCTGGAAGTTGCCGTCGGCAGTGGGCTCCACCAGCAGCACGTGCCGGTACTTGTTGGTCGCTACGTCCAGGAAAGAGATCCGGATCGCCGTGTCACCACTGTTGTGCCAGCTCGCGACAACGACCCGGCGCGCGCCACCGGCCGGCTCCGCGTCGCCCGACCCCGACAGGCCCTGCGGAATCCAGACGTTCAGGTCGTCGTCCTCACCGTCCTGCCAGCAGAACCCCTGCGGATTCAGCGAGGCGGTCAGGTACGTCGCGTGGCAGCGCGGGCGCCCGGTCCGGTTGGACGCGGCGAGGACTTCGGTGACGCCGACCGGCGCGAGGGCCGGCTTGGTCTCGAGCTGAGCCACGCGAGCGCCGTACGTAGCGAAGGTGTCGCCGGAGACGAGCTGGAATCCGCTCGCATCGATTCGGGGGAAGCTGGCTGCGGCCTGTGCCTGGGGTGCCGTGAGCACGCCGATCAGGAGGGCGGCGGTTAACAACATTCGACTGATCCGCATGGAGTCGATAGTCCTTCACATCAGTCGATCCTGCACTCCGAACGTGGCGCGTCGTTGACAGTGCGCAAAGAGCGGCGGACCGTGGGACGAGGGGGAAAGATGACTACTGCAATTGACGAGGGTGCTGTTGTCCCGTTGCCGGCGTTCCTGGCAGGGGCGGGAACGCTGACGCTGGCGCAGCGGAAGATCGTGGTCGACCAGGCCTTGCTGCTGCTCGACCAGAACTACGTGCACCTGCCGCTGAAGGTCGCGATGCATGCGCTCAATCCGCTGCAGCGGCTGCGGGTGCTGCGAGCCCGGATGGATCGCCAGGCGATGGAGCCCGAGTGGCTCTTCCATCGGCGGCTGTCGAGCATCTTCCACTCGGTTCGCGACCTGCACACCAACTATCTGCTGCCCGCGCCGTTCGCCGGGAAGGTCGCGTTCCTGCCGTTCATGATCGAGAAGTGCCATGACGACGACGGCACCGAGCACTACCTGATCACCCGGACCGTGACGGGTTACAGCGCACCTCAATTCGGCGCGGGTGCCGAGGTGACGCACTGGAACGGTACGGCGATCGCCCGCGCGGTCGCGCTCAACGGCGCACAGTTTGCCGGCAGCAACGAAGCGGCGAACCTTGCGCGCGGTCTCGAATCACTGACCCTGCGGCCGCTGGTGATCCAGGCACCGCCGGACGAGGACTGGGTCGTGCTCAGCTACCTCGGTCTCGACGGATCGCCGTACGAGCTCCGCGAGCAGTGGCAGGTGACCACCAACCTCCCACCGATGACCGACCTTGATGCGATCAACGCGACCTCGGCGTTGATGGGTGTGGACCTGGATTCGGACGAGAAGGCCCGCGCCAAGAAGGTGCTCTATGTCCGCGAGGTCGTCGAGCTCGAACGCGGTCAGAGTTCGGCCGAGCTGCCGAAGCCGGCCGCGGTCGGTGGCGCCGACCTGCCGACCACGATGCCCGGCGTATTCCGGGCCCGCTCAGTCAGTACGCCGTCCGGCAGCTTCGGTCATCTGCGCATCTTCACGTTCAGCGTGCCGGATCCGGTCGCGTTCCGGGACGAGTTCGTCCGGCTGGCCGCGGCACTGCCGCAGAACGGGCTGATCGTCGACCTCCGCGACAACGGCGGTGGGCACATCCATGCGGCCGAGTTCACCCTGCAGACGCTGACCCCGCGGCGGATCACGCCCGAGCCGGTGCAGTTCCTCAGTTCGCCGCTCAATCTGAGCATCTGCCGCAGGCACCGCGACAACCCGGCCGGGATCGATCTCGGGCCGTGGTTCGACTCCCTCGACCTGGCGACCGAGACGGGAGCGGCGTACTCGGCGGCGAAGCCGATCACACCGGAGGAGGGCGCGAACGACCTCGGCCAGACCTACCACGGGCCGGTCGTGCTGATCACCGATGCCCGCGTCTACTCGGCGTCGGACATCTTCACCGCCGGGTTCGCCGACCACAGCATCGGCACGATCCTCGGCGTCGACGAGAACACCGGCGCCGGCGGCGCGAACGTCTGGACCCACGGCCTGCTCGCGGCCCTGCTCAACGAACCACCGCCACCCGACCCGACCTCGCCGTACGAGTCCTTGCCGAACGGCGCCAACCTACGCGTCGCTATCCGCCGTACTCTGCGCGTCGGTGAGCTCGCCGGTACGCCGGTCGAGGACCTCGGCATCCAGCCGTCCGAACTGCATGGCATGACCCGCGCCGACCTACTCGACGGCAACGTCGACCTGCTCGCCCGAGCCGGTGCCCTCCTGGCCGCGATGCCCACGCGCAGCCTCCAGATCACAACCGCCCTGGCCGGTACGACGCTCGCCGTCACCCTGACCGTGGCCGGTATCGACCGCGTCGACCTCTACCTCGACGACCGCCCGATCAGCTCCGAAGACCTCACCGGGCCGCTCACCATCACCATCCTCGACGTTGCCCCGGGCCAGCAGTTACGCGCGGATGGATACGAATCCGGCAGCTTGGTGGCATCCCGCCGTACGACGATCTGATTGCCTTTACAGTCGTTCCTGTGAAGACACGGGGTGTGGCCGTGGTGTGCGCAGTCCTGCTGCTGACGGGGTGCGCGAAAGAGCCGGTACGTGACGATGCGGCCGCGGAGGCGGCTCGGGCGCGATCTGCGTTGCCGACGACGACGCCGTCGAATCAGCCCGGTACGCCGGTGGCCGCGGTGCCGGAG
>NZ_SMKA01000410.1 GCF_004348455.1 Kribbella albertanoniae | reverse complement strand
GAGACGGAGATGGCCAGGGGAGTGGGGGCGTCCGGTACGGCGACGGCTACGCAGCGGACTCCGAGTTCCTGCTCGCCTTCGTCGGTGGCGTAGCCGGATTCGGCGGCCTGGTGGAGTTGGGTGGCGAACGCGTCGGGGGTGCTGATCGTGTTCTCGGTGTGCTGCGGCATGCCGGTCCGGGCGAGGAGCTCGCGGACCGCGATTTCGGGGTACTGCGCGAGGATCGCCTTGCCGACGGCGGTGCAGTGCGGGAGGACACGTCGGCCGACCTCGGTGAACATCCGCATCGAGTGCCGGGACGGGACCTGGGCCAGGTAGACGATCTGGTCGCCGTCGAGCATCGCCATGTTGGCCGATTCACCGAGCTCGTCGACCAGGCGGGCGAGGTGCGGCCGGGCGAACACGCTGAGCATGTGCGACGAGCTCTCGCCGAGGCGGATCAGCTTCGGGCCGAGGATGTACTGCCGCGAGGGCTCTTGACGCACGTAACCGAGGTCGACCAGGGTGCGAACCAGGCGGTGGATCGTCGGCAGCGGCAGGCCGGAGGCCGTGGCCAGCTGGGACAGCCCCATCATCCCGCCGGCGTCGGCCATTGTCTCGAGCAGGCCGAACGCACGCTCGATCGACTGCACACTGCCGGTGCGGGCCTTGCCGCTGGTCTCCGCCATGGAACCCCACCTTTCCGGATGGCGGAAGTGTAGCGAAATGAACAGCTTGTGTCTTCCGCAAAGTAGATATTAGTCTCCGCAATACGGAAACCGGAGGAGGCGAGCCCATGGGGCTGGAAGAGCTTGGTGCCGAGCTGGACCGGCGGCTGGGGGCGGCCGATGCGGCCCTCGCGGCCGACTACCCGGGGGATCGCGGGGTGCGGCAGCCTGTCCACACCGTCTACGTCCCGGCCGACCGGTACGACGATCGCACAGTCGCCGACTGGGGTGCGCAGGCTCGCGCGGCGCTCGCCGGCCACGACCTGACCGCCGTACTGGATTTGCCCGTCGAGGTTTACGACCGGGTGCTGGCGAAGCTCGAGCGGGAGCCGATCGAGGACCTGCGGATCGACTTCGAGGACGGGTACGGCGATCGCCCGGATCCGGAGGAGGATGCGGCGGCCGTGGCGGCGGCGCGGGTTGCCCGACAGACGCCGTACTACGGGTTGCGGGTGAAGTCGTTGGAGGCGCCGACCCGGCGTCGGTCGATCCGGACGCTGGATCTGTTCGTCCGGGAAGGCGGTGTGGGCGACGGGTTCGTGGTCACGTTGCCGAAGGTGACGTCGGTCGAGCAGGTCGAGGCTTTCGTGTATGTGTTGGAGACGTTGGAGAACACGTATCGCGTGCCGGAGTTGAAGTTCGAGATCCAGGTGGAGACGCCGCAAGCGATTCTCGGTGCTGACGGGACCGCGTTGATCGCTCGGATGCTCAAGGCCGGCGGGCCTCGGGTGACTGGCCTGCACTACGGGACCTACGACTACAGCGCTTCGTTGGGCGTGGCTGCGGCGTACCAGAGCATGGAGCATCCGGTCGCCGATCACGCCAAGGATGTGATGCAGCTGGCCGCGGCCGGGACTGGGGTGTTCGTGTCGGACGGCTCGACCAATGTGCTCCCGGTCGGCGAGGCGACCCAGGCGGCCTGGCAGCTGCACTTCCGGCTGGTACGGCGTTCGCTTGCCCGCGGCATCTATCAGGGCTGGGACATGCACCCTGCCCAACTCCCGACCCGCTTCGCGGCGACGTACCTCTTCTATCGCGAGGGCTTCGCGCAGGCCGCGACCAGATTGCGCGCCTACCTCGGCGGCGGTGACTCGGGGTATCTCGATGAGCCCGCGACCGCGGTCGCGCTCGCCGGATTCGTTCTGCGCGGCCTCGACTGCGGCGCGATCGACGAGACCGAGATCGATCAGTTGATCGGAGTTGAGATCGCCGCACTCGCCAAACTGGCCCGCCGACCTTAGCCTCGGCGGTATGCGATTGGTTGCCGAGTTCACCACTGAGCCGTTCGATGTCGAGGGTTCGCCACCCGCGCACGTGACCGACGCGCTGCGCGCTGCGCAGGACGCTGGGCTGGACTGCGAGTTCGGCCCTTTGGGGACGCTGGTCCGGGGTGAGCAGGTCGACGTACTGGCCGCGCTCCCGCAGGTGCTCGAGGCGGCGTTCGGTGGCGGGGCGAGTCAGGTGACGCTGCAGGTACGGCGCGATGCCTGAGCATCCGCTGGTCACGGCGATCACCCCGCTGATCGAGCGGTTGAACGCGGAACTCGTCACCCCAGATGAGGCTCAGGGGGACGACATTCCCTTGCTGTGGAAGGGGAACCCGGTCGTGGCTGTCCGGCTCACGCCCAAGCCGGCCGACGGCGTACAGGGGTTGCTGGCCGAGGTGGCCGAGGAGCTGGGTGGGCCGCTGCGCGAGTTGTCGCGGACGGACAAGCAGAAGGCTGTGCTGTTGCTGGAGGCACGCGGTGCGTTCGAGTACCGGAAATCGGCCGAGATCGTGGCCGAGGCGCTCGGTGTCACCCGCTTCACCGTCTACAACTATCTGAATCGCGCCCGCTAAATTCAACAAACTGTTGACGGTGGGCCCTGCTGGATGTCAGGCTCTGGTCATGGATCTGGTGGAGTTCAACGCCGCGCCCGTCGATCGGCTGCGGCCGGAGCTGGCGAGCTGCTGTGACGTCCCACGCTGGATCGAGGGCATCCTGGACAAACGCCCGTACGGCGATCGCGCCGCGCTGACCGCGGTCGCGGACCAGTTGGCGCGCGAGTTCGACGACAACGAGGTCGATCGTGCTCTCCAGGCGCACCCGCGGATCGGTGACCGGCCGCAGGGTGCAGGGACCGAGGCCGCTTGGTCCCGTAACGAGCAGGCCGGTGTCGGTGACGACCCGGCGATTCGTGCGGCGCTTGCCGAGGGCAACCGTGTTTACGAAGAGCGGTTCGGCCGGGTGTTTCTGATCTGCGCCACGGGTTTGTCGGCCGCGCAGATGCTGGCCGGCCTGCAGGATCGCCTGACGCACGACGATGTTTCGGAAGCGGCCGTTGTCCACGAGGAGCTGCGGAAGATCGCGTTGCTCCGGCTAGCGAAGTTGGTGACCGGATGAGCAGTTTGTCGACGCATGTTCTCGACACCGCGCTCGGGCGGCCGGCGACCGGCGTACCGGTTCGGCTTTATCGGGGCGACGTCGTACTGGCGACCGGTGCGACGGATGACGACGGCCGGATCGCCGAGTTGGCGCCTGCGCTGGAGCACGGGACGTATCGGCTCTGGTTCGACGTTGCGGCGTACAACGAACAGAGCTTCTTCCCGGAGGTCTCCGTGACCTTCACGGTCGCCGATGAGCGGCACTACCACGTCCCGTTGCTGCTCAGCCCGTTCGCGTTTTCCACCTACCGAGGGAGCTGACCACATGGCCATCCGCCTGGGAGACAACCAGTACGGCAAAGCCGAGAGCCGCGTGGTGCGCATCTACCGCGACACGCCTCGTCACCAGATCCGCGATCTGAACGTCTCCACCGCACTCCGCGGCAACTTCGAGGCCGCCCACATTTCCGGCGACCAGAGCGACGTACTGCCGACCGACACGCAGAAGAACACCGCCTTCGCCTTCGCCAAGGAGAAGGGCATCGGTGCGATCGAGGACTACGCGCTGACTCTCGGCGCCCACTTCCTGGACGCGTCACCGGCTGCATCGGGTGCTCGGATCTCGGTCGAGGAGTATGCGTGGGAACGGATTTCGGTCGACGGTGCTGAGCACGACCATGCGTTTGTGCGTGGTGGGAGCGGGGTCCGGAACACGATCGTCAACGTCTCCGGTCGTGGTGCGGATCGTCGCACTCATGTGGTCTCGGGGATCAGTGATCTGGTGGTGCTGAAGTCGACCGGGTCTGAGTTTCATGGGTTCTTGAAGGACAAGTACACGACGCTGCCGGAGACCGACGACCGGATTCTGGCGACCTCGCTGGTGGCGCGTTGGCGCTATGACCACACTGAAGTTGACTGGGACAAGTCGTACGACGGGATCAAGCAGTTGCTGCTCTCGCAGTTCGCGACGATCCACAGTCTTGCTTTGCAGCAAACGCTTTACGGTATGGGCGAAGCGGTGCTGGCCGAGCATCCGGAAGTTGCCGAGATCAAGTTCTCTGCGCCGAACAAGCACCACTTCCTGGTCGATCTCAGTCCGTTCGAGGTCGAGAACCCTGGTGAGGTTTTCATCGCCGCGGACCGCCCGTACGGGCTGATCGAGGCGACCGTGATCCGGGACGAAGCGAGCGACGCCGGGAGCGCGTGGCACGCCGTACCCGGCTTCTGCTGATGTTGGTGATCGAGGGCGCCTATGTGGCGACCCTCGATCCGGCCCGGCGCGAGTTCGTCGGGCATGTGGTTGTCGACGGCAATCAGATCGTTGCTGTCGGCCCTGGATCGGCGCCTGTTTATGAGGGTGCTCGGGTGATCGACGGGTCGGGTTGTCTCGTCACGCCGGGTTTCGTCAACACCCATCAACATCTGTATCAATGGGTGACTCGCGGTCTCGCTGTGGACGACACATTGTTCGGCTGGTTGCAGACGCTCTATCCGGTGTGGTTGCGGATCACCGAAGAGTCCGTGTACGTCGCTGCGCAGGCCGCGCTCGCGCAGTTGGCGCTGACCGGCTGTACCACTGCTGCTGATCACCACTACGTCTTCCCGCGCGGTGCTGGCGATCTCCTCGCGGCTGAGATCACCGCCGCGGCCTCCGTGGGACTGCGGTTCCATCCGACGCGTGGATCGATGGATCGCGGTCAGAAGGACGGCGGGCTGCCGCCGGACTCGGTCGTGGAGGACCGCGACGAGATCCTGGCTGCGACCTCGGCTGCGATCGACCGGTGGCACGATCCATCACCTGGGTCGATGCTGCGGATCGCGGTCGCCCCGTGCTCCCCGTTCAGCGTCAGCGGCGAACTGATGCGGGAGTCCGCCGTACTGGCTCGTCGCAAAGGCGTCCGGCTGCACACCCACCTCGCCGAGACGACCGACGAGACCGCGTGGTGTCAGGAAACGTACGGCTGCACGCCCCTGGAGTACGCCGCCGAGCTCGGCTGGACCGGGCCTGACGTCTGGTTCGCCCACGGCATCCACTTCGACGACGCCGAGATCAAGCACCTAGGCGCAACCCGCACAGGCATCGCCCATTGCCCAAGCTCCAACGCCCGCCTCGGCGCCGGCATCGCCCGTACGGCGGACCTCCGCGCTGCTGGCGCCCCAGTTGGCCTAGGCGTAGACGGTGCCGCCAGCAACGAAGCCGGCAGCCTGGTCGAGGAACTCCGCAACGCACTCCTGCTAGCCCGAGCCCGCAACGGCCCCCAGTCCCTCACCGTCCGAGACACTCTGGAGATGGCCACGCTGGGCGGAGCCCAACTCCTAGGCCGAGCCGACGAAATCGGCTCCCTGGAATCCGGCAAACTAGCCGACCTGGCCCTCTGGAACCTCACCACCCTCCAACACGCCGGCATCCCCGACCCCGTCGCCGCCCTGGCCCTAGC
>NZ_SMKA01000040.1 GCF_004348455.1 Kribbella albertanoniae | reverse complement strand
GTTTCGCAGCGGGGGCATGAGCTGAAGCTGACTGCGGAGGAAGCGCATGTGCAGTTGTTTCCGCGGGGGAAGTGGTTTACGGCGATTTTCAATGATGCGCCGCGGATGACGGAGATCTACTGCGATATCACTACACCGGTGGAGTTCAGTGATGATCGGGTGACGATGATCGATCTGGATCTGGATGTGATCAAGCGGCGGGACGGGACTGTGCTCGTGGATGACGAGGACGAGTTCGCCGAGCACCAGGTGAAGTTCGGGTATCCGGCCGAGATTATTGAGCAGGCGCAGGCTTCTTGTGACTGGCTGGTGAAGGCGGTGGTGAACGATGAGCCGTTCACCAGTGTCTACAAGACCTACCTGGATATGGTGCGGTAGCTGACGGTTGTGTTCTTCAGGAGCAGGGCGCCGGGGAGCGGGGCGCGTTGGCCGGCGAACATGTCGGCTACTGGGGAGACCGTGAGGTAGAGGTTCTGCCCGGCTGGTACGTCGACCGCGATGGCAGGCAGTTCGATCGTACGGCGGACGCCGTGGGCTGCTCGTTTTTCGCGGAGTGGCAAGGTGTTGTTCTGGATGACGCGGGCGGTCAGGGGGCTGGTGCCAACGCTCAGGGCGAGGAACGCTGGGGTGCGCGGGACGATCGTGTAGACGTTGGCGGAGACGCGTGGGGTGCCGGCGACGGTGAGGGGGCCGGCGGCGATCTTCACGTTGACGGGGACACCGACGCCGGTCGGGGTGGCGATCTTGCCCAGTCGGCGCGAAGTGTTCGACACCAAACTACGTTGCGTCAGGCAACGACCGTCGGCGGTGGCGAGGTGGTAGGCGCCGAAGCCGGTGAGACCGGTGGACTGGCCGAGCAACTGGAGTCGAAGGAAACGGACGGCCAGGTCGGCGAAGTTGGGTGAACCGAGAGCGATCGAGCAGGGGTCGCCGGAGGTGCCGTAGCCGGGCGGTACGACGGAGGGCAGTGCGTGGCCGCCGTTGTGGCCGACAAGCAGGGAGCGTGCGCGGGCGCGTGGGGTGAGGGCGCGGTCGAAGTTGGACAGGCCCTCGTTGAGGTTGAACAGGTTGTCGGTGAGGCCCTGCTCAAACAAAACCGGTATGTCGAGCTTTCGGCCCTGCGCGACGTGCCACGCCGGCCCGTTGTGGGCGAAGAAGCGGTCGAGCTCCCGGCCCGCCTTGCCCGTGGGCCAGGCTCCGGTCGCGACCAGGGTGAGGAACGCCTTGCCGATCGACGGCGGCAGGTTCTTGCCGCCGACCGCGTAGAGGCTGCTCAGCCAGATGGTCCGCGCGGTCTCGGACGGGGCCAACGAACGCTTGAGATCCCACCAGGTGATCTCGGGTGCGAGCGCGTCGAACCGGGTCCGGCCGGAGTCGCGGAGCTCCGTGAACGCGCCGGCGAGCTGGTAGCCGCCGCCGTACGAACCTCCGATGGCACCGATCAACGGGTCACCCGGTCGTTGCTTCGTCACCCAATCCAACCCAGCGACGAGGTCGACGAGCTTGATCACGTCGCGGCCCTCGTAGTCGGGGTTCATCACGTGCGCGACGCCGGTGCTCTCACCGAAGCTGCGCTGGTCGAAGCTCAGTACGCCGAAGCCCGCGTCCAGGTGCGCACGGAACTGCCGGATGTCCTTGGTCCGCGAACCGCCCCAGCCGTGGCTGCTGAAGATCAGCGGCACGGTGTGGGTCGCCGAGGCCACGGCGGGTTTGAAGAGCGAGTAGCAGATCCGCACCGGCACCGAAGTCCCAGGCTCGGGGACCGACAGGACGCACCCGGTGGTCACGGTGTCCTCAGCCACGACAGCGACGGCTGGAGCCGGGGCCAGAAGAGCTCCTACAAATCCAAGCGCAGAGAGAACAGAAACCGCACGACGCATGTGATCACTCCCCGTGGTGGACGGATCCCGCTCCGCACACGCTAGACGACAGTGGCGACCGTCGCCAGAGGGAACTGAGACACTGTGCTCCGTGCATATCGCGATCGAGATCGTTGCCCTCGTCGCCGTGGTGGCGGGCGGGGCCGCGCTGGCTCGGCGGATCGGGCTGTCGGCTCCCCTGCTGCTCGTGGTGATCGGGGTCGCCGCGTCCTATCTGCCGTTCGTCCCGCGGGTCGAACTGGAGCCCGAGGTGGTGCTGATCGGGTTCCTGCCCCCGCTGCTGTACTCCGCGGCGATCAAGACCAGCCTGGTCGACTTCACCAAACACCGCCGGTCGATCGGCCTGCTGTCGGTCGGGCTCGTCGCCTTCACCGCGGTCGGTGTCGGCCTGGTCGCCTGGTGGCTGCTCAACCTCGTGGCAGACTCCCAGGGCTACGAGCCTCTCCCCCTGTGGGCCGCGTTCGCGATCGGCGCGGTCATCGCGCCGCCGGATGCGGTCGCCGCGACTGCGATCGCCAAACGGGTGGGTCTCCCCCGGCGCGTGGTCACGATCCTCGAGGGCGAGAGCCTGATCAACGACGCGACCGCGCTCGTCATCCTCCGTACGGCGATCGGCGCGGCACTGGTCGTTCCGACCGTGCTCCACGTCGGCCTCGACTTCCTCCGGGCGGCCGGCGGTGGAGTCGTGATCGGCCTGGTGGTGGCGATCGTGCTGGCCAAGATCCGGAAGCGGTTCACGGACCCAGTGCTGGACACCACGCTCAGCCTGACCGCGCCGTTCATCGCGTACGTCGCGGCCGAGAACCACTACATCCACGCGTCCGGCGTACTGGCCGTGGTCGTCTGCGGCCTGATCCTCGGGCACAAGGCACCGATCATCCAGTCGGCCAAGTCGCGGATCTCGGAGCGGACCAACTGGCGCACCTTCCAGTTCCTGCTCGAGAACACGGTCTTCCTGCTGATCGGCCTGCAGACCCGGTGGATCCTCGACGATCTCGCCGAGAGCCCGCTGCCGGCCTGGCTGATCGCCGCCTCGACGGTCGCCGTCTTCCTGGCCACCGTCCTGCTCCGGCCGATCTGGGTCATCCCGACCACCTACCTGTCCCGCCGGATCCTCGGCCGGTCCCGCCCCGGGCCGGTCTCGTTCAGTGCGCTGATCGTCGTCTGCTGGGCCGGGATGCGCGGCGTGGTCACACTGGCCGCGGTCTTCACGCTCCCGGAGGACACTCCGCACCGCGAGGTGCTGGTCTTCATGGCCCTCGCCGTGACCGGTGGCACGCTGCTCCTGCAGGGCTCCACACTCCCATGGCTGGTACGGCGTTTGCAGCTGCCCGGACCGGATCCCGCGGAGGACGCGCTGCAGGAGGCCGCCGTACTGCAAGGTGCGCATCGGGCCGCGATCGAGAAGCTCGACGAGATCAGTACGCCGGATGATCCGGAGGCCGTTCTCGCGCTTCTGCGCCAGCGTGGGGAGTCGCGCGCGCTGGCCGCGTGGGAGCGACTGGGGCGTCCGGAAACCGAGTACGAGACGCCGAGTGAGGCGTACCGGCGGTTGCGGACGGCGATGCTGGAGGCCGAGCGGGCGCACCTCCTCAAGATCCGCGACGGCGGCCTGGTCGCCGACGAGGTCCTGCAGCGCGCGCAGGCCGCGCTCGACATCGAGGAGTCGCTCCTGGATCGCGACGAGGACGACGACGTCGGCGGCCGCTCCGAGGACTTGCGTCCGCCGGCCTCGGCGAGTGGGGCCTGCGCGCACCTCATCGACGCGCCCGTGGTGGTCACTCCGAACACGCCTGAGGGTTGTGAGGAATGCCTGGCCGACGGCGGTTCCTGGGTGCACCTGCGGTTGTGCCTGGAGTGCGGCCATGTCGGCTGCTGCGATTCTTCGGAGATGAAGCATGCGAGCAAGCACTACGACGAGACCAAGCACCCGGTGATGCGCAGTTTCGAACCCGGTGAGAACTGGCGTTGGTGCTTCGTGGACGAGAAGCTCGGCTGATGGCTGACTGTCTGTTCTGCTCGATCATCGCCGGTACGACGCCGGCGCACATCGTCCTGGACACGCCGGAGCTCGTCGGCTTCCTCGACATCCGTCCGGTGTTCAAGGGACACACGCTGATCGTGCCGCGCGAGCACGTGCCGACGATGGTCGAGCTGACCGATGAGCTGACCGTGCCGTTGTTCGGTGCGGCTCGTCAGGTCGCGGCCGCGGTCCGGAAGGCGTACGACGCGCAGGGTTCCTTCGTTGCCGTCAACAACGTTGTGTCCCAGTCCGTCCCCCACCTCCACGTGCACGTCGTGCCGCGGACGAAGGGGGACGGACTGCGCGGCTTCTTCTGGCCGCGGACGAAGTACGCCGACGATGCGGAGGCCGCCGAGTACGCCGCCAAGCTGCGGGACGTGCTCTAGGGGCGAGCGGTCTCCCAGGCAACGGTGTCCTCGAAGGCCATGGCGCGCGCCGCAGCCGGCGGGGTGTCACCGGTCAGGTTCAGGCCCGGCTTGCGGTCTTCGATGGTGAACTGGGCCCGTGTGAACGCCTGCGCCTCGTGGTCCCGGACCGTCCGCAGCGTGCGGAAGTCGGCGACCATCGACTCGCGGGTGATCGTCGTGTTCACGTAACCGCGCAGGTTGTTCTGGAACCGCAGATGCGGATTCCACTGCAACCACGGGTGCGCCGTCGTACCGGAGTCGGCGCCGTCACCACCGCTCGTGATCGAGGAGCAGACCAGCTCCGACCCTACGGCCGGTGCCGCCGGGTCGTCGTAGTTCAGCTTCAGATCCGAAGCCCAGTGCGCGTGCACGTCACCAGTCAGTACGACGGCATTGCGCACCCGCGCGTCGACCCAGCCGCGGGTGATCCGGTCGCGGGAAGCGACGTACCCGTCCCAAGAGTCCATCGACGTCACCTTCAGCGGACCCTGGTTGTTGTCACGCTGCGCGAAGAAGACCTGCTGCCCGAGGATGTCCCAGCGGGCCTCGGACCGGCGGAAGCCGTCGAGCAGCCACTTCTCCTGCCGCTCCCCCGTGATCGACCGCTTCGGGTCCACCGCCGCGGGGCAGTCCTTGTAGCCGTCACCGCAGCCCTGGTCGTCGCGGTACTGCCGGGTGTCGAGCATGTGGAACGTTGCCAGCTCACCCCACTTCACCCGCCGGAACAGCTGCATGTCGATCCCGCGCGGCTTCGACGACGCGCGCAGCGGCATGTTCTCGTAGTACGCCTGGAAGGCCGCGGCCCGGCGGTCCAGGAACCCTTCCTCGGCCTTCTCCGGGATCTCGTCGGCCCAGTTGTTGTCGAGTTCGTGGTCGTCCCAGACGACCAGCCACGGCGCGACCGCGTGCGCAGCCTGCAGATCCGGGTCGGACTTGTACTGCGCGTGCCGCTGCCGGTACGACGCCAGGTCCGTGGTCTCGGGGCCGTCGTGATCACGGATGTTCCCGCCGGGCGCGACGTACGTGTTCTTCGTGTACTCGTACTGGTAGTCGCCCAGGTGCAGCACCAGGTCCGGCCGGTCCTCGGCCAGCCGCCGGTACGCCGTGAAGTAGCCGTGCTCGAACTGCGAACACGACACGAATGACATCGCCAGCTCGCGCGGGGTGGTCCCGCGAGCCGGTGAGGTCAGCGTACGAGCGGTCGCCGACACATAGCCCTCGGCGCGGAACCGGTAGTAGTACTCCCGTCCCGGCTGCAGACCCTGCACGGTGACGTGGACCGCATGGGCGTGCTCCGGTCGCGCGAACGCGACGCCGGCCCGGACGGTGTGATGGAAGCGCCGGTCGGTGGCGACCTGCCACTGGACGGCGTAGGCACGGTTCGGCATTCCGCCGAGTCCGTCCGGCGCGGTCGGATCGACAGCGAGCCGGGTCCACAACACGAACCCGTCGGGCCACGGGTCACCGCTCGCGATACCGAGCGTGAACGGATCCTGCCGGACAGGCGTCGCCGCCGCGGTGGCCGGAGCGGTCAGGCCGGCGACCACCGCGCTGGACGCCAGACCGGCTTTCAGGACTGATCTTCGCGAAGTCTCCATGCGCCGAACGCTTCCCACCGCGAGCAGCCAGCGGTTGACCGAGAGGTGGCCAACACATGACAGAAATTGACGAAAGCTGTATTTAAGGCTGGCTGAAGAAGCTCCGGCACGATGTGATCGCGGTCGAACCCGGCCGCTGACGAGGGGGTCGTCATGGGGTGGATCCGGTGTGGGCTGTTCGCTGCGGGACTGCTGATCGTTGCGTCCTGTACGACGGGGACGGGCAGCTCACCTTCGGCCCCACCCTCAGCCGTGCCCGACGTCCGCGTGATCGTCACCCTGGCCGGGGACTTCCGGCCCGAGGGTGAACTGGGGGATCAGGCGCGCCGTGCACAACGCACCGCGATCCGGGCCGCGCAGGACGCCGTACTGGCTGAACTTCCGGCCGCTGGCGTCCAGGTGAACCGGCGGTACGACGCTGTCCCGCAACTGGCGTTGTCCGTCGACGCGACCGCCCTCGACCTGCTGCGGCGCTCACCCCGAGTGGCTGCCGTGCAGGAAGACACCGCCCAGTCTCAGTCCGGCTGAGACACCACAACACCCATGGGGGGAACGACAATGCAGATCCGAAGACTGCTCGCTGCGCTGGCCTTGGCCGGTCTGGCAGCGGGCGTCACTCAGGTTCCGGCGCAGGCCGCGACCGATCCGACGACACCCAGTGAACAAGCGCTGATCGACAAGGCCGATGACGAGGGCACCACGCGCGTGATCGTCCGCGTCGACCAGATCGCTGACAAACAAGAGGTTCTGGACAACATCGACCAGGGCACGGCGGAACAGAACCGAACCTACCGGTCGTTCCCGCTGCTCGCCCTCGATGCCGACAAGGCGGCGCTGACCGAGCTCGCGGCCGACCCGAGCGTCGTGTCGATCCAGGAGGACACGGTCGGGTCGCCGACGCTGGCCGAGAGCATTCCGTTCATCCGGGCCAACACGGTGCACCAGCTCGGGTTCACCGGCGCCGGGCAGACCGTTGCGATCCTTGATACCGGCATCGATCGGGACCACCCGTACTTCGGCAGCCGGATCGTCTCCGAGGCCTGCTACTCCAGCACGAGCGGCACGAACGAGGTCTCGCTCTGCCCGAACGGCACAGCCAGTCAGACCGGTGCCGGCTCCGCCGATGCCGAGACCGCGAACTGCCTCGACGGCACGAACAACATTTGCGACCACGGCACACATGTCGCCGGGATCGCAGCGGGCGCGTCGGCCGGTGTGACCGGTGCTCCGGGCAACGGTGTGGCTCCGGGCGCGAACATCATCGCGATCCAGATCTACCACCGCAGCAACACCGGCTGCGACGGCAACCCGCCGTGTCCGCAGTTCTACACCTCGGACTTCATCGCCGGGCTGCAGCGCGTCTACGACCTGCGCAATACCTTCACCATCGCATCGGCGAACCTCAGCGGCGGTGACGACACCAACCAGACAACGGCCTGCGACGCCAACGCTTCCAAGGCTTCCATCGACCTGCTGCTCTCGGTCGGCATAACGACGACCATCTCGTCGGGTAACGAGTCGCACCCGAACGGAGTCGGCGCACCGGCGTGTGTCTCGACCGCAGTCACCGTCGGAGCGATCGGAGTCAATGCCAGCGGCAACGAAGTCGACAGTCCCGCCAACTACTCGAACCGTGGTCCGCGGCTCGACCTGTTCGCTCCCGGTACGTCGGTGCGCTCATCGATCCCGGACGACACCTGGGCCACCTTCGACGGTACGTCGATGGCGGCTCCGCATGTGGCCGGGGCGTTCGCGGCCCTGCGGCACGCCTACCCGAACGCCACCGCGGCCACCCTGCTCGGGTACCTGCGGGACACCGGCGTCAACATCACCTACGCGACCAGCCCGACGACCAACGCGACCACGCCGCGGATCGACCTGCTGGCCGCCCTGCAGCAGGGCAACAACCCGCCGACCGTGAGCGCCGACCACAGCACGGTGACGGTCAACGAGGGCACGACGGCCGGCAATGCCGGTGGTTTCGGTGATCCCGAAGGCCGGCCGGTCGCGCTGTCTGCGTCCAGCGGGACCGTCATCAACGCGGGTGGCGGGCGCTGGTCCTGGACTGCGAGCACCAGCGACGGTCCGGCCCAGAGTCGCGACGTCACCATCACCGCGACCGACGACAAGGGTGAGACCGCGACCACGACGTTCCGCCTGAACGTCAACAACGTTGCTCCAAGCATCGTCATCGCGCCCGGGCAGCCGGGTTCGACGACGGAAGGCGCGTCGTACGGGGTCAACGCGACGTACTCGGATCCTGGCTCCCTGGACACGCACACGGCCCAGATCGAATGGGGTGACGGTACGACGACGGGCGTGCCGGCCACGCTCGGCCAGGTCAGCGGCAGTCACACGTATGCCGACAACGGCGGCTACACCGTCAAGGTCACCGTGACCGATGACGACGGTGGCACGAGCTCGGCGTCGTTCCCGGTAGTCGTCAGCAACGTCGCTCCGGTCGTGACGATCGATCCGGCACAGGTGAAGACGATCACCGAGGGCTCGACGCTCGCGGCGAAGGCGTCGTTCGTGGATCCGGGTTCGGCTGACACACACACGGCGAGCATCGACTGGGGCTTCGGCGCTCCGACCGCTGGTTCGCTGCTGGGCACGACCGTCACCGGCAGCCGGGCCTACGGCGACAACGGCTCGTTCAGTGTCGGCGTCAAGGTGACCGACGACGACGGTGGCAGCGGTACGGCGACCTTCCCGGTGCAGGTGACGAACGTGGCGCCGACCGCGGTGATCGACGAATCCGGGGCGACGGTCGTGAACGGCGTACCGACGTTCATCGCGCACAGTGGGCAGCCGATCGACTTCACGGGCCGGTCGACGGATCCGGGGAGTGACGACCTCGCGCTCAGCTGGAGCTGGGGTGACACGACCAACTACCTGGTCAACCCGCCCGGCACCGATCCGGCGAACAGCCCGAGTCTGCAGCCGCGCGACGTGACGGACGCGAAGTCGCATGCGTTCGGCTCGGCGTGCAACTACGACGTCGGCTTCACGGCGCGCGACGACGACGGTGGTTCGAGTGCGGACTCGGCCAAGGTCATCGTGCAGGGCAACGCGCACCTGACCCGGATCGCACCGCTGTGGTACCTGCAGACCCGCGCCGGTCTGCGGCTCCCGCCGGTCGACCTGCCGGTGAGCACGGTCAACTGCTACCTGCAGGTGGCGCAGCACATGAGCCCGGTCTTCTCCGAGGCTCGTGACGTCTCGACGATGGCCAAGGCGCATGCCGTCCTCAACATCCAGCTGCTGAACCCGAAGGCCGAGTTCGACCGGCAGGCGTTGACCGCCTGGCTCAACTTCGCCGACGGTTCGTTCGACCTCAGCAGCGGGGTGGACACCAACCTGGACCTGCGGCCGGACAGCACGTTCGGCGCAGTGATGGCACAAGCCGAGGCGATCCGGCTCAACCCGGCGTCGACCAACCACCAGATCCGGCAGCAGATCCTGCTGCTGGAGAAGCTCAACACTCTGGGGGGCTAGGTCATAGGGCGGTCCAACCGCTCACTGAGTTTGACCAAGGCACGCTCAACGGCGACCCGGACTGTATGGTCCGGGTCGCCTGCCAGCGCCTCAACCGCCTCGGCATGCTCGTACTCCCCCGCTGCCCCGATCGCCCGGACGGCGGCCGCCCGCACCCGCGGCAACTCGTGCTCCAGCATCGGGAGCAACGCGTCGACCAGTTGGCCGAGCTCTCGTTGCGCAGTGATCCGAGCGACGTGTTCACGCACTCGCCAGGCCGGATCATCCGCCACCGCCAGCAGCGCATCCACCACGTCGTCCCGCCAGACGTAGAGGAAGACCCGCGCGGCCCAGACCCGGATCCAGTAGTAGTTGACCGGGTCGACCGGCTGACTCCAGCCGCCCGGATTCGCCGAGCCGGTCAGCGCGGCCAGCTTCGGCAGCTCCTCGCCGTACGCCGCTTCTCCGGAGATCTCGCCGGTCAGGAACGCGACCGCCCAGTCGATCACCGTGTCTTCGCCGTGCGCGGCAACGGCTGCCTGCACCACGTCGCGCGGATGGTCCTGAGTCATGAGTTCAGTAAATCCCGTCGTACCGACAATTTCCGGCACCGGCAGCAATCGACCTGCCGGTCCATCTGCCTGTTCGGTTGCCACCCGAACCGCTGCAATCAAAGCGTCCGGTGGCAACCGCGCCGCCGGATCACAAGGGAGGGAACGATGAGGCAAGCAGTACGCATCAGTGCGGTACTCGCCGCCGGCGGGCTCGTGGTGCTGGCAGCAGCCGGCACCAGCAGCGCCCAGCCGAGTGACGCCCAGGCCGCGTCTACCCGCACGGCAACCCCGGCAGCACCTGCTGCCGACGATCACTCGGACACCGTCTATGTGACCGGCAAGGCCAAGGACGGCACAGTGTCCGTCACCATCTACGATCCGGCAGAAGGCGTGTCGCCGGATCAACTGCGCGACATGCTCCGGCGGAGCGGGGTGACCGGCATACTGGCGAAAGGCCAGGAGCCGCCCACCGCCCAGCCTGGGCAGAAGGTCAACCAGCCACTCGCCTGTCTGAGCTACGGAACTGCTCGGGAGTGGTGTGACCACCGGTGGAGCTACGGCGCCTACCGCGACCCGCAGGTCTACTTCCTGGACCACACATCGTCCGCCTGGCCCGTCACAGCCGCGGTGAACGACTGGTACCAGGCAGTCGGCATCGACGCCTACTACCGCTGGCACACCGCCGGCTGCCCTGGGGGCACGCACTGCGTGCACGTCTACAACGGCGCCTACGGCGCCACCGGCTGGTACGGCCTGACCACCTGGTCGCCTGGAACCCAGGGACCGGTGACGGTGCAGCTCAACGACAGCTACCCGCTGAGCGCGAACCAGCACCGCACGATCGCCTGCCACGAGCTCGGCCACGCACTGTCTCTCGCCCACAACACCAGTACATCCAGCTGCCTGTACTCGGGCACCTACATCTCACTCCGTCCGAACAGCGACGACTACAACCTCCTGCCGCGGATCTACCCGCTCTCCGGCACCTGAGTTAGCTGAAGGGGGCCGGCCGGTTGTCCACCGGTCGGCCCTCTGTCACGCCAGCAGCCGGGCCCAGTCGTCGAGTTCGCGCAGGATCCGTGGCAGGTGCTCGGCGGCGTCGTGGAGCGAGCGGGTGCAGAACGCGACCTGCTCCGCGCTCTCGTCGCGGTGTCCCAGCGCCACCCACAGACACCAGGCAGTGAAGCTGAGGTGCCCGACAAGCAGCCCGGCGAAGGCCGTCGCATCGGCCGGCCCGGCCGGGCCGCCGTGCTCCCGGTAGGCGCCGATCAGCGACCGAACGATCCGAGGGTCCCCGCCCGCGATGCTCCGCTCGTCGGGAGCGGCCAGCCGGACGGCGTTGCTCACCGCGTCCCACCAGGCGACATCGGCGGTCGCGGACTCCCAGTCGATCAGTACCAGTCCGGTCGGGGTGGCGAGGATGTTGGCCCGGGCAGCGTCTCCGTGGGTCATCGTCAGGGGCGGGCGGTTCCGGTATGCGTCGGCGACCAGGTCTGCCGAGTCCTCGACCACTCCGAGCACGGCGCGAGCGGCCCCGCCGAGCGCCGGGTCCGCCGTACCTTCGGCCTCCCGGACCCAGTCCCGCCACTCGTCCAGCGGGTGGACCGGCGACGCGTCTGCGTTCTGGTCGACCGCCACGTCCAGCCGGGCGATCCGGGCCAGCACGCCGCCGAGCCAAGGGGCCAGCTCCTCGTCGGGGACCCGGGCGTCTCGCAGATCGCGACCCTCCACCCAGGTGGTCACCCGGACGAGATCGCTGGCGTCCGGCGGCGCGTACCAGAAGCCCACGCTCGGCTCTGGCGGTTGGACTGGGTGCGGCATGGGGATGCCGGCCGCTGCGGCGGCGCTCTCCAGCCTGTGCACGGTCCAAGCCTTCGTACGCTGCCACTCCGCGAGATCGGGGCGGTCGGCGACGCTGTCGTGCTTGACCACCCAGCGTCCCTTCGTCGTGGACACGACGCGAGTGACGGCGGGGCGGTCCCCGTTGGCCAGCGGGCGGTCCTCCAGGACCGGCCCGAGGTCGAACGCGTCGGCAACCTGCTCGGCGTTGATCGGCATCCGGGGAGTGTTCCACGCGCCGAGCCGGCGGGCGATGCAATTTCGGCCGGCAGGAATGACCTGAGACGCCGCGCATACTGCCGGACATGGACAAGGTATGACGTCTCCCCCGAGTCCACCCGTCCCGCTACCGATCAGGTTGCGGCCGACGGCCGAGGACGAGTTCCGGGAGCTGTTCGAGCAGAACTTCCGGGAGTTGCTGGGCTATGCGCTGCGTCGCTGCGGCTCCGCCGACGACGCCGCGGACGTCGTGGCCGACACCATGCTGGTTGCGTGGCGCCGGTTCGATGAGGTGCCGGCCGACGGTACGGCGAGGCTCTGGCTGTACGGCGTCGCCCGCCGGGTGCTCGCGAATCACCGGCGCGGGGTGCAGCGGCGGGACCGGCTCGGTGAGCGACTGCGGGTGGAGCTGGAGGACGTCGTACCGGACCATGCCGACGGGGTCGAGGCGAACGCCGTACTGATTGCTGCTCTGGACGGGCTGAGTGAGACCGATCGTGAACTACTGATGCTCACCACGTGGGAGAGCCTCGATCCTCAGGAGGTGGCCGTGGTGCTCGACGTACCGGCGCGGGTGGTTCGGACCCGGTTGCACCGGGCGCGCGGGCGGTTGCGAAAACGCTTGGGAGACGCCTTCGCGGATCACGGACATGTACGGGATGACAGAGCACTGCGACCAGCTCAGGAGGAGCGATGAACGACCGCGAACTCGACCGGCTGCTCGCACGGGCCAACCCGTTCGGCGACGACAGCGTCCGGCACCTGCCGACCGACCGCGCCGAGTCCGAACTGCTGGAGGAGATCTTGACCACCACCGAACCCGCCACCCGGCCGCGGCCGAGCAGGCGCCGCCGATTCGCCATCGGCGCGGCCGCCGCGGTTGCCGTTGCGGCAGCGGTCGCCGTCGTGGGCGCCGTACTGCCCAAGGACAGTCCGGTCGCGCCGTTCGTGGCCCCGCAACCGGCGTACGCCGCGGAGCTCCGTGCGATCGCCGAGGCCAACGAGCGGATCCTGATCGACGACCCGGCCTGGAAGATCAGCCAGGTTACCGAGCTCACCAAGGATTCGGGGGATCTGGAGTTCGCCAACGGAGACAAGACCTTCGACCTCACCTGGTACCCGACCAAGGAGTACAAGTCCCGCTTCGACGGCTGGGCCCATGACGCGGTCTCCCGCACCGAGGTCCAGGTGCTCGGGCAGACGGGCACCCTGTTCCGGCACGCTCCACCGGCCGCAAACACGCCGCGCAAGTACCCGCCGACTCCCATCCCCAAGGAGAACTTCAAGATCGTCTTCATGCTGCCCTCGAAGGGCGCGACGTACGTGCAGTTCGACGCCGACCTCGGCTCCGAGGAGGCCTACCGGGAAATCCTCGGCAAGCTGAAGAAGGTCGACGTCAACACCTGGCTCGGCGCGATGCCCGAATCGGTCGTGAAGCCGGAGAATGTTCGGGCGTCCGTCGACGGCATGCTCGCCGATATCACGGTACCGAAGGGCTTCAACAAGGCACCGCTGTACAAGGAGACCGTGATCGGGCGGTACCAACTCGGCGCTCGAGTGACCGCCGCGGCGTCCTGTGCGTGGCTCGACCAGTGGAGCGCCGCGACGAAGTCCGGTGACAAGGCCAAGGCAGCCGAGGCCGTGAAGGCCATGCAGGGCAGCAAGTCCTGGAAGATCCTGCACGAGATGCAGGCCGAGGGCTGGCTCCACGAGCACATCTGGCACCTTGCCGACGAGATCGCCGGCAAGGTCAAGCCGGAGTCCAAGACCGGCAAACCTGCCTACGACTACCAGGAAGGCCTCAGCTGCAACCGATTCCGCTAAACGAGAAAGGGCCGACCGGAGTGCAGTCCGGTCGGCCCTTCCGTTTGATCAGTTGGCGATCAGGGAGCGGAGGACGTACTGCAGGATGCCGCCGTTGCGGTAGTAGTCCGCCTCACCGGGGGTGTCGATGCGGACGACCGCGTCGAACTCCTTGACCTCGCCCGCCGGCGACGTCGCGGTGACGTGCACGGTGCGCGGGATCGAACCGTCGTTCAGCGCGGTGACGCCGCTGATGTCGAAGGTCTCCTCGCCGGTCAGACCGAGCGACTCCGCGTTCTCGCCCTCGGGGTACTGCAGCGGGAGCACGCCCATGCCGATCAGGTTCGACCGGTGGATGCGCTCGAAGGACTCCGTGATCACGGCCCGCGCGCCGAGGAGCGCCGTACCCTTGGCTGCCCAGTCGCGCGACGAACCCGAGCCGTACTCCTTGCCGGCCAGGATGACGAGCGGGATGCCGGCCTCGGCGTACGCCTCGGAGGCTTCGTAGATGCTCGTCACCGGGGCGTCGGCCTTGGTGAAGTCGCGGGTGAAACCGCCCTCGGTGCCCGGTGCGATCTGGTTGCGCAGCCGGATGTTCGCGAACGTGCCGCGAATCATCACCTCGTGGTTGCCACGCCGCGAACCGTAGGAGTTGAAGTCCTTACGGTCGATGTTGTGGTCGGCCAGGTACTTGCCCGCCGGGCTGTCGGCCTTGATCGCACCGGCCGGCGAGATGTGGTCGGTCGTCACCGAGTCGCCGAGCTTGGCGAGCACCCGGGCCCCGGCGATGTCGGTCACCGGCGACGGCTCGTGCGCCATCCCGTCGAAGTACGGAGGCTTCCGCACGTAGGTCGACTCGGGGTCCCACGCGAAGGTCTTGCCCTCCGGCGTCGGCAGCGACTGCCAGCGCTCGTCACCGGCGAACACGTCGGCGTAGTCCTTGGTGAACATCTCCTTGGTGATCGAGCTCGCGATCACGCTCTCGACGTCCGCCGTGGTCGGCCAGATGTCCTTGAGGAACACGTCGTTGCCGTCCGTGTCCTTGCCCAGGGCATCGGTCTCGAAGTCGAAGTCCATCGTGCCGGCCAGCGCGTACGCGATCACCAGCGGCGGGCTCGCCAGGTAGTTCATCTTCACGTCCGGGTTGATCCGGCCCTCGAAGTTGCGGTTGCCGGACAGCACCGACACCACCGCCAGATCGGCCGCCTGGACGCCGGCCGATACAGCCTCCGGGAGCGGGCCGGAGTTCCCGATACAGGTCGTGCAGCCGTAACCGACCAGGTGGAAGCCGAGCTTCTCCAGGTACGGCGTGACGCCGGCCTTCTCGTAGTAGTCGGTGACGACCTTCGACCCGGGGGCCAGTGACGTCTTCACCCACGGCTTGGAGGCGAGCCCCTTGTCGACCGCGTTCTTGGCCAGCAGCGCGGCGGCCATCATCACCGACGGGTTGGACGTGTTGGTGCAGGAGGTGATGGAGGCGATCACGACGTGGCCGTGGTCGAGCTCGATCTCCTGGCCGTCCAGGGTGATCTTGGTCTTCTTGGTCGCACGATCCTTGCTGGCGGCAACCTCGTGCGGGTTGTCGTCGACGTTGCCGTGCCCGTTCGGCGCGTCGCTGGCCGGGAAGCTCCCGGTCTCCGACGGGTCGACCTCGAGCTCCTCGACGGCGTAGTCGACGAGCACGCCGCGGAAGCCTTCCTTGGCCTCGCTCAGCGCGACCCGGTCCTGTGGGCGCTTCGGTCCGGCGATCGACGGTACGACGGTCGACAGGTCCAGCTCGAGGTACTCCGAGAACCGCGGCTCGATGGCGGGGTTGTGCCACAGGCCCTGCTCCTTGGCGTAGGCCTCGACGAGCGCGACCTCGTCGTCGCCGCGGCCGGTCAGGCGCAGGTACTCCAGCGTGATGTCGTCGATCGGGAAGATCGCACAGGTCGAGCCGAACTCCGGGCTCATGTTGCCGATGGTGGCGCGGTTGGCCAGCGGCACCGCGGTCACACCGTCGCCGTAGAACTCGACGAACTTGCCGACCACACCGTGCTTGCGCAGCATCTGGGTGATCGTCAGTACGACGTCGGTCGCGGTCGCGCCGGCCGGAACCGAACCGGTCAGCTTGAAGCCGACCACCTTCGGGATCAGCATGCTGACCGGCTGGCCGAGCATCGCGGCCTCGGCCTCGATACCGCCGACGCCCCAGCCCAGCACGCCGAGGCCGTTCACCATCGTGGTGTGGCTGTCGGTGCCGACGCAGGTGTCGGGGTACGCCTGGCCGTTGCGGACCATCACCGTGCGCGCGAGGTGCTCGATGTTCACCTGGTGCACGATGCCGGTGCCCGGCGGGACGACCTTGAACTCGTCGAACGCGGTCTGGCCCCAGCGCAGGAACTGGTACCGCTCGCGGTTGCGCTCGTACTCCAGCTCGACGTTGCGCTCGAACGCGTCCTGACGGCCGAAGACGTCGATGATCACCGAGTGGTCGATGACCAGCTCGGCCGGCGCCAGCGGGTTGATCTTGGTCGGGTCACCCCCGAGCTCGGCGACCGCCTCGCGCATCGTGGCCAGGTCGACCACACACGGCACGCCGGTGAAGTCCTGCATGATCACCCGGGCCGGGGTGAACTGGATCTCCGTGTCCGGAGCCGCGTTCTGGTCCCAGTTGCCGAGTTTGCGGATGTGGTCGGCGGTGATGTTCGCGCCGTCCTCGGTGCGCAGCAGGTTCTCCAGCAGCACCTTGAGGGAGTAGGGCAGCGTCTCCGCCCCCTCGATACCCGCCAACCTGAAGATCTCGTACGACTGTCCGTTGACCTCGAGTGCCCCCTGGGCACCGAAGCTGTCGACGCTCGCCATCAACCTGCTCCTCTATCCGGTCCAGTTCCGCTGAGGCCCATCCTTCCGGGCCCCCGGCCCGGCCACGAGGTCAGGTAAACCTAACCTGGTGGCGGGGAAGTCTCTCGACATCAAGATACACGACATCGAGTCACTTTCTCGAATGAATCAGGAGACCTGGGGAAGAACGTCCGACGCGATCAGGTCGAGGTGGTCCAGGTCCTGCAGATCCATGATCTGCACGTACTGGCGCTGCGACCCTGCCGCCGCGAACTCGCCCAGGCGCTCGACCACCTCGGCCGGCGTACCGGCGATGGCGCCCTTCCGGAGCTCGTCGACGTCCCGGCCGATGGCATCCGCCCGGCGCTTCACCTCGGCATCGTCCTTCCCGACGACGACGGTGTGTGCGGTCGACAGGTTCAGCGTCTGCGGGTCGCGACCGGCCGCCGTACAGGCTGCTCGGACGCGATCGAACATCGCTTTCGTCTCCTCCGGCGAGCGGAAGCCGGCGTTGAACTCGCTCGCGTACTGCGCGGCCAGGGCCGGCGTCCGCTTCTTGCCTGCGCCGCCGACGATGATCGGCGGGTGCGGCTGCTGGACCGGCTTCGGCAGGGCCGGGGAGTCGGTGAGCTGGTAGTGCTCGCCCTGGAAGTTGTACTTCTCCCCCACCGGTGTGTCCCACAGCCCGGTGATCAGTGCGAGCTGCTCGGTCAGCAGGTCGAACCGGCCCGGAGTGTCCGGGAAGTCCAGGCCGTACGCCGTGTGCTCCGCCTCGAACCACCCGGCACCGAGCCCGAGCTCCGCGCGACCGCCACTCATCTGGTCGACCTGCGCGACCGTGATCGCGAGCACGCCGGGGTTGCGGAAAGTGGCCGAGCTGACGAGGGTTCCGAGCTTGATGCGCTGGGTCTCGCGGGCCAGGCCGGCGAGCGTGATCCAGGAGTCGGTCGGGCCCGGCAAGCCGTCGCCGTCGCCCATCACGAGGTAGTGGTCGGAGCGGAAGAACGCGTCGAAGCCGTTCTCCTCGGTCTTCCGGGCGACCGCGAGGAGATCGTCGTACGAGGCGCCTTGCTGGGGTTCGGTGAAGATCCTGAGAAGCATGCGGACAACGCTATCTCGCGTTGGTGTACAGCTTCTCCACGTACGACGGCTGCCACTGCGGATCACGCGCTGCCAGGCGACGGGCCAGGTTGCCGACGTCCAGTCGCGACTCGACCGGGGTGTCCCACCAGTCGGGCACCTGGTCGTACCAACGGTCGATCCGCAGCGTGCGGCCGGCCGCGTCGAACCGCGCGAACAACCAACCGCCATGCTCGCCTTGCGCCTCGGTCAGCCAAAGATCGCCGAGCAGTCCGCTGAGCTTGTCGGCCGCGAACTCGGGGTCGTCGACCTCGGGAGGCTCCAGATCGAACCGGTACGACGGCGTGCCCGGATCGAGCACCTGCACCTGAATCGTGAACCCCGATGGCACGATCGCGGTCCGCGCCCGGCACCAGGCGTGGAGCGCATCGAACGCCGGTGACCTCTTTGGCCGCGGTCGCGTCTGCTCGCGCTCGGCGCGCATCGCTTCCTCGAGCGAGCCGGGCACCAACTCGACGGCGGGCCCATCGGATCCCACCAACCCAAGCCCCGGGATGGACATCCCACCCACACCAGCCAACGCCCCCAGCACTGCTGCCGCCGGCTTCTGCGCGTGGTCTTCGTCCCCGAAACGCTCATCCTCGAAGACCGCCGGGATCACCCCGGTCGGCTCATCCGAATCCTCCGGCCACTCCTCGTCGTACTCCAGGTGCCCGTTCTGTGCGTGCTCCAGGTGCTCGTTCTGAGCGTGCTCCAGGTGCCCGTTCTGTACGTGCTCCAGGTGCTCGTTCTGAGCGTGTGGCTCCGCGGCATACCGGTCGTCGTCGGACTGGGACCGAGTATCAACAGGCATGCCGGCCGCAACCTCAGGCGCACGAGTCAACGCATCCGAGGCAGCAGTGGGCTGCCACGGGTTGCGCTCGCCACCCGCCTGCTGCCCGGCCTCAACCGCCGCGATAACCCCAGTCGGCTCATCCTCGGACGCAACCGGACGCGGCTGCGCATCCGGCCACGGAGACGGCTCACTCGGCTCAGGCACAGGCCCCGGCTCAGGCGGCGGCACCGGCTGGGGCACCGGCTCCGGCTCAGGCCGAGGCATCGGCTCAGGCGTCGGGTACGGCGTCGGGTCCGGACCGGGGTAAGGCGTCGGATCGGGATCCGGGTACGGCGTCGGCACCGGACCGGGGTACGGATTCGGCTCAGGTGTCGGGTACGGCGTCGGATCCGGAGCGGGGTACGGCGTGGGATCCGGGCCCGGGTAAGGCGTCGGATCGGGACCTGGGTACGGCGTGGGATTCGGCCCGGGGTACGGATTCGGCTCAGGCGTCGGGTACGGCGTCGGATCCGGGCCGGGGTACCGCGTCGGCTCCGGACCGGGACGCGGCGTCGGACCGGGGCGCGGCGTCGGATCGGGGTACGGCGTCGGTTGGGGGTGCGGCGTTGGCTCCGGACCGGGACGCGGAGTCGGATCTGGAGCAGGGTACGGCGTTGGATCCGGAGCGGGTGTGGGATCCGGAGCAGGGGTCGGTTCTGGTGTCGGATGCGGGTACGGATCCGGCTGTGGCTCGGGCGTCGGACGGGGGTACGGATCCGGGCCGGGTGCGGGATACGGGTCGGGGCCCGGTGCCGGGCGCGGATCCGGGGACGGATGAGGCGTGGGCGCAGGCTGCGGATCCGTGGGCTGCGGCCAGGGACCCGGCTGCGGGTGAGGCTCAACCTGAGCTTCAGGGTATTGATCCGTCGAGGCTTCGACGATCACCGGGATCTCAGCGGTCTCGTCGTCCAGCTCAGCGTCCTGGGCGAACTGGCTTCCCTCGACGGGCTCATCCGACCGGCCCGCAGTTGGACCGCCCTCGTGCGAGTCGGCCGACTGACGTGTGAGCGGCCCGGCCTCGGCAAATGCGGCTGGTGTCGGCGCAAACGGGTTTCCGCCGACGGGCTCGCCGTGCTGCCCGGCGAACGGGCTCGCCTCGGCGGCCTCACCAGGGTGCTGCGCGAACGGACTTTCCTGCGGAGCACTCGGGTAGGCGGGATTCGGCGGGTACTGGTCGGACGGCGTACGGGCTGGCTCGGTCGGGCGCTGTGCGGGCGGAGCTGTGTCGACCGCCGCAGGGTTCGCTGCCTGGGGCTGACTTTGGTGGGGCGCGAAGGGGCTGGCCGTGCTTGCGGTCGGCTCGGGGCGATCCGGAGCGGCGGGCGGCGGCGTGGGATCGGCTGGCTGGCCGGTGGGGTCGGTTGCCGGGAGAGCGAAGGGCGACGGGCCGGTGAAGGAGGCCGGCTCGTCGGCGGGGACTACGGCGATCTCGGCGGTGGGCGCCTCGTCGTCATCGGCAAATGCAGTAGCCGGGCTGTCCTCGGGGAACGCAGGAGCCGGGCTGCTGGGTTCGTGGCTCGAGAAGTCGAGCGCCGAGGCGGTCGGGTACTCGGCGGCCGCCGTACCAGGCGTGCTGGGTCCTGCGGTGTTCGCCGCTCCAGGTGCGCTGGGTCCTGAGGTGCTCGCCGCTCCAGGCGTGCTGGGTCCTGCGGTGTCCGCCGCTCCAGGTGCGCTGGGTCCTGAGGTGCTCGCCGCACCAGGCGCTGCAGGGTTTGCGGAGCCGGGCGCCGCCGGAGGGCCGGCGGGGCTGGAGGCAGACCCGTTGGGGGCCGGCGGGGATTCGACCCATTCGCCGTCGATCCAGGCAGGGCCGTCCCAGCCGTTCGCCTGGCCGGCGTCCGGCGGCGAACCATCCGCGGGCCCGGACGGGGGAGCGAACGGTGAGTGAGCTGCCGTCGCATCGGGGTCACCCGGGGCGTACGCCGCCCTTCCGTCCGCAGCCGGCGCCGGCGCAAACGGCGAATGCGCAACCGTCGCCTCCGGATCCGACCCGGGAGCAAAGGGCGCGTGCGCAGCCGTTGCGTCTGGATCCGAGGCGGGAGCGAACGGGGAGTGGGCTGCTGTCGCGTCCGGGTCGATGGCTGGGCGTTCGGCGGTTGCGTCCAGGTCGGAGGGCGCCGGCGCGAACGGCGACTGGCCGACGGGTCCACCCTGCCCCGACGGTTGGGCGGGGGGTGCCGTGTCTTGGAAGGGGGTGTATTCGTTGGTGGCGTCGGCGTCGGACCAGACGGGTTGTTCGGCGGTTTCCCAGTCTTGGTCGGGCGTGGGGGTTGCGGGGGTGTCGGCGAAGAGGCTGGCGTAGAAGTCGTCGCCCTCGTGGCGGCCGTCGCCTACGCGTGGGGGCTCCGAGGAGGGCAGGCGGTTGTACGGGAGGCCGTTGTCGGGGACGTCCGTCGGGACGTACGAGCCGAGCGCCGGAGCGGCGGGTTGGGCGGCCGGCGCCGGCGGTTCGTCCTGTTTACGGCGGCGGAGCCAACCCTGCTTCTTGCCGACAACGCCGTACTCGTCGGGCTTCGGTGTGTCGTCACGACCGAAAGGCACCTGCTGGTACGCCGCGGGCTGACCGGACTCGAGCGGAATACCACCGGTGTCGGTGGTGATCGGCTGCCCGGTGAACGGGCTGATACCAGGCGGAACGACGAAGGATTCCTCGTCGTACCCCGCCCGTCCGTCGTCGCGTGCTCCAGTCACGCCAGGCTCAACGACCGAACCCACACCCACGTCAGGCCCGGACGGAAACTTTTCCGCGACTGCAAGATTCGGCACTCCAGCCGGCGGCGTGTCATCGAGATCCACAGCAGGCGCCCCACCGGGCATGAACTCCCGGGCCGCCGCCACCCCGACCGGAATGTTCGGCTGCACCGGCGACCGCGGGTCGATGGCGAACGGCGCGAAGAACGCGCTCAGCGCCTCCGGCGTAATGGCACCGCCGGTCCGGATCAGCGCGATACCGGCCGGGAGCAACTCGTCGAGACCGCCGAGGTAGTCGGCCCACTCGGCGACCCACTCGATCATCTCGCGGGCGGAGTCCTCCTCGGAGGTGATCCAGCCGCCGATCTGCAGGAAGCCGTCCGGCACCGGCTCCCACGGGTCACCCTCGTACGCCGCGCGCGCCCAGGTGCCGTTGAAGGCGCCGTAGACGAACCCCAGCTCCCCCGCCGCGAGCCGCTGCCGCACCTCGGGCTGGCCGATCCACTCAGGCGATCCGGCCAGCAGGTCCGAGCCTGCGGTCTGGCTGTGCTGAGTCTGGTAGCCGAACAGCACCGCCCGGCCGTCGCCGAGAGGCTGGAGGCGCAGGATCGAGCCGGTCTCGTCCTGGTGGTAGCAACCGCCGGCATCGGCGTACCACCGCCGGTCGAAACCGGTGGCGTGAGACACGGCGGCCAGCGCGCTCCAGCGAGCGCGCAACTCCTCCGGGTCGTCGAGATCAACGAGCGGCATTCAGGTCTCCAGCGCATTGGAATCCAGACCCAGCACGCTACCCGAGCGTTCGGACAGTCACCACTCAGCTGTCCACAGGCTGCAACACCGCGACGCACTCGATGTGGTGTGTCATCCCGAACAGATCGAATGCCCGCAGGGACGCGATCCCGTACCCGAGCCGCCCGAAGGTCTTCAGATCCCGCGCCAACGCCGCCGGGTCACACGCCACATACGCAATCCGCCGAGGCGAGAGCGCGGCAATTCGCCGTACGACGTCCTTCCCGGCACCCGTCCGTGGCGGATCCAGCACGACCAGGTCGACGTGCTCGAGCCCCTGCCCGGCCGCGGTGTTGAGCACCCGGTCCACGTCACCGGCCTCGAGGGTCACGCTCGGCAGGTCGTGCAGGTTGCGCCGCGCGTTCTTGACCGCGTCCTTGTCACCCTCCACCGCCAGCACCGTGCAGCCAGCCTCGGCCAGGAAGGCCGCAAACAGCCCTACACCGGAGTACAGGTCCAGAGCCGACTCCCCGGCCACAGGCTCCAGTCCGCTCATCACAGCGTCCACCAGCGTCTCCGGAGCGGCCGGGTGCACCTGCCAGAAGCCACCGGCCTCCACCCGGAACCGCCGGTTCCGCACAACCTCGACAACCCGGCCAGCTGGCGTCGAGTCGGTCAGTACGGCGGTCTTGCCCTCAGACGACACCACCGCCTGCACGGAGGTCGCTCCCGGCCACCGCTGCCCCAGCACATCCGGAGTCGCCGGGTGGGCGATCAGACACTGGTCGATCGGGATCAGCTCGTGGGAACGGTGTGCACGCATCCCCGGTCGGCCGTCGACAACGGCGTACCGCTGTCGTGTCCGCCAGCCGAGCCCCTCATCCCCTGGTGACTCCATCACCACCGTCCGCTCGATCCCACCGATGCGCCGGAGCGTGTCGGAGACCACGGTGGCCTTCAGACGGCGCTGCTCGACGATGTTGGCGTGCTGGAAGTCGCAACCACCGCACAACCCAGGACCGGCGTACGGGCACGGCGGCTCGATGCGCTGCGGTGACGGCGTCAGCACCTGTACGGCGTCAGCCCGCAGGTACTTCGCGGTCTGCTCGGTGATCCGGGCATGCACCAGCTCACCCGGGAGCGCGTGGCGGACGAAGACGACCTGTCCTTCGTACCGCGCCACGCAGTGGCCGCCGTGCGCCACTGGTCCTACTTCGACCTCAACCACCGTACCGACGATGCTCTCGGCTGTGTTTTCGGCGTTTTCGGCTGTCACCGATCTCCTGACGACTTGCGGGCCCCGCGGCGTACCTGTCCGGCCACTCGTTCCTCCCGGTCCTGCCGCTCCTCCGCAGCCTGCGACGAGATCAGCTGGTAAGGAACGGACGTAACCATGACACCAGGTGTGAACAAGAGCCGCCCCTTGAGCCGCAGTGCGCTCTGGTTGTGCAGGGCGTGTTCCCACCAGTGTCCGACCACGTACTCGGGGATGTAGACCATCACCACGTCCCGCGGCGACTGCCTGCGGATGTCCCGCACGTACTGCAGGATCGGCCGGGTGATCTCCCGGTACGGCGACGCGAGGCGCTTCAGCGGGATCGGGATCCCCATCCGGTCCCACTCCGCCTGGAGTACGTCGGACTCGGCGCGGTCGACGTCCACCGTGACCGCCTCGACCGTGTACGGCCGGGCCGCCTTGGCGAAGGCCAGCGCCCGCAGGGTCGGCTTGTGCAGCTTGGAGACCAGCACGATCGCGTGCACCCGGGACGGCAGCATCAGCGTCTCGTCACCGTCGACAGCCGTCTGCTTACCGACCGTGTCGTAGTGCCGCCGGATCCCCTTCATCAGCAGGAAGAGCACCGCCATCGCGATGATCGCGATGTAGGCGCCGTGGGTGAACTTGGTGATCAGCACGATCACCAGGACGACAGCGGTCATCGTGAGACCGACCGTGTTGATCACCCGGGACCGCATCATCTGCCGGCGCTTGCCGCCGTCGGTCTCGCTCTTCAGGTGCCGGGTCCAGTGCCGGATCATGCCGAACTGGCTGAGCGTGAAGCTGACGAACACCCCGACGATGTAGAGCTGGATCAGCTTGGTGACCTCGGCGTCGAAGGCGATGATCAGCCCGATCGCGCAGAGCGCCAGCACGATGATGCCGTTGCTGTAGGCCAGCCGGTCGCCGCGGGTGTGCAGCTGCCGCGGCAGGAAACCGTCGCGAGCCAGGATCGATCCCAGGACCGGGAAACCGTTGAACGCCGTGTTCGCGGCCAGCACGAGGATCAGCATGGTCGCGCCGATCACCAGGTAGAAACCGGGAGGGAAGTTCGAGAAGACCGAATCGGCGATCTGAGCGATCACGGTCTTCTGGGCATAACCGCTGCCGACCGGCTGACCGTCGGGACCCAGCAGCTGCGTCGCGGGGTCCTCGGCGAACCGCAGCCGGATCTTGTCGGCCAGGAACAGGATGCTCATCAACATCGTGACCGCGATCGTGCCGAGCAGCAGCAGCGTGGTCGCCGCGTTCTTGCTCTTCGGCTTCCGGAACGCCGGTACGCCGTTGCTGATCGCCTCGACACCGGTCAGTGCGGCACACCCCGAGGAGAACGCCCGGGCCAGCAGGAACACCCCTGCGAGCCCGCTGAACACCTCGTGTCCCGGTTCGGGCCGAACCTCGTACTGGGCGCTCTCGGCCATCGGCAGGTCGCCGAACGAGTATCGAATCACGCCCCACAGCGACATGCCGATCACCGCGGCCATGAAGATGTACGTCGGCGTTGCGAAGAACGCCCCGGACTCCCGGACACCGCGCAGGTTCATCGCGGTCAGCAGCAGCACCAGCCCGACCCCGACCGGCACCTCGTGGCCGGCCAGGAACGGGAGCGCGGACTTCGCGTTCTGCACCCCCGACGAGATCGACACGGCCACGGTCAGCACGTAGTCGACCATCAGCGCGCTGGCCACGGTCAGACCGGCCGTCGGACCGATGTTGACCGTGGCGACCTCGTAGTCGCCACCGCCGGACGGGTAGGCGTGCACGTTCTGCCGGTAGGACGCGACCACGACGAGCATCACGAACGCGACCAGCAGGCCGATCTTCCAGGAGAAGCTGTAGGCGGCCAGACCGGCCAGGGACAGGGTCAGGAAGATCTCGTCAGGTGCGTAGGCGACCGAGGACAGAGCGTCACTGGCGAACACCGGAAGGGCGAGCCGCTTGGGCAAAAGCGTCTCACCCAGCTGGGTGCTGCGCAGTTTGCGACCGAGCAGCAGCCGTTTACCGATATCGCCGAGAGCGGGAGTCACACGGGAGATGTTAGAGGCAGCCCCGGTCCGGTGTAGCGTCTATCCCTGCCGAACCGACCATTGTGCCCCGACGGGGCAAGGAGTGATCAGCGAGTGCACGTCGTCATCATGGGGTGCGGCCGCGTCGGCTCGACGCTGGCGAGAAACCTCGAGAAGCGCGGCCATACGGTTGCGATCATCGACCAGTCCGCCGACTCCTTCCGCCGGCTGAGCCCGAACTTCACCGGCCGCACGGTCACCGGGATGGGCTTCGACCGCGAGGTGCTCATCGACGCCGGGATCGAGGAGGCCGAGGCGTTCGCCGCGGTCTCCAACGGCGACAACTCGAACATCCTGGCCGCGCGCGTCGCCCGGGAGAACTTCGGGATCGGCAACGTCGTGGCCCGGATCTACGACCCCGGCCGCGCCGAGGTCTACCAGCGGCTCGGCATCCCCACCGTCGGCACGGTCCGCTGGACGGTCGACCAGATGATGCGCCGGCTGCTGCCCGAGGGTTCGGAGCCGGAGTGGCGCGACCCGTCCAACACGGTCCGGCTCGCCGAGGTGCACGTGGCCTCGGAGTGGGTCGGCCGGCTGGCCTTCGACATCGAGAAGGCCACCGGTGCCCGGGTCGCGTTCCTGACCCGGCTCGGCGAGGGCGTGCTGCCCAAGGCCGACACGGTCATCCAGGAGGGCGACCTGGTCCACGTCGTGATGCTGGAGCGGGACGCCGCCGCGATCGAGACCCAGCTCGGCACCAAGCCTGAGGAGCTGTGATGCGGGTAGCCATCGCCGGGGCCGGCCAGGTCGGCCGGTCGATCGCCAGCGAACTGCTGGACAACGGCCACGAGGTCCTCCTGATCGACAAGGACCCACGGGCAATCAAGGCCGAGTCGGTCCCGCGCGCCGAGTGGCTCCTGGCCGACGCCTGCGAGCTCTCCTCCCTGGAGGAGGCCGCGTTGCAGCGCTGCCAGGTGGCCATCGCCAGCACCGGCGACGACAAGGTCAACCTGGTCGTCTCCCTGCTCGCCAAAACCGAGTTCGGCGTCCCCCGAACCGTTGCCCGGGTCAACCACCCCCGCAACGAGTGGATGTTCAACGAGGCCTGGGGCGTCGACGTCTCCGTCTCCACCCCCCGCATCATGTCCGCCCTGGTCGAAGAGGCAGTCTCCGTAGGAGACCTGGTCCGCCTCTTCACCTTCCGCCAAGGCGACGCCAACCTCGTGGAGCTCACCCTCCCCGAGGACTCCCCCATGATCGGCCGCCGAGTAGGCGACATCGACTGGCCCCTCGACACCGCCCTGGTCGTCATCCTCCGCGAAGGCCGAGTCCTCCGCCCGGACCTGGACGGCACCCTCGAACTCAACGACGAGCTCCTCTTCGTAGCCGCCGACGAAACCGAAGAACAGCTCGAAGACATGCTCTCCCCCCACCACCACCGAGGCCGGGACCGCACCTAGCCACCAGGCGCCCGGCACCACCCCCGGGCGCCCACGGGCGAACGCCGTACA
Organism: Kribbella albertanoniae; assembly: GCF_004348455.1. GTDB lineage: Bacteria > Actinomycetota > Actinomycetes > Propionibacteriales > Kribbellaceae > Kribbella > Kribbella albertanoniae. The sequence continues at coordinate 16,433 of NZ_SMKA01000040.1, read as the reverse complement.
AGACCACCTGGCCCAAGCCGGTACGACGTTGAGCACGGATCAACCACGTGCGCGCCCAGCAGGCGGTTGATCGGTGCTCAAGGTGCCCCAACCGCTCGACCTTGAGCACGGTTCGACCATTTCGGCGGGGGCCAGATGGTTGGTGGAGTCTCAAGGTGACTCCCGCCCCGCGACCTCAGGTCGCCGGGCCGTCCGTGCGTTAGTCGGAAGGTTTCTCAAATAGGGCCCAAAAGTTACCGACCACCGCAACGCCAAGCGCCGCAGCCATGGCCCGGAAAACGAGGGGATCTCCCCTCGAGTTGCTGGTTCTCCCCTCAAAATTTGACCAGAGAAGGGGCAACTTCAACGGATCTCCCCTCAAATGGCCAGGGCCGGGAGGGCGAGCGCCGTACGCGAGGGGATGTGGGGAGGATCCACCCCCCCGAATCCGTCCCGGATCCACCCCAAACCGGTTCGGGGACCGTCCGCGTGAGGGTGTGCGGAGGATCCACCTCCACATCCGTCGCCCATTCACCCCAACGGGTTCAGGGAGGGATTCGGCAGGGGATCCCTCCCTGTGGATTCCCCGTAACGTCCGCAAACACGCCGACCACGCCCTCCGATGGTTCGGACGTTAGGCGGGAGGGCGTCAGCTTTCGCGGGCGGGTTCTTCTGCCTTCTTCTCGGCCGGCTCCGGGGGCGGGGGTTGGGTGCCCTTGAGGAGGTGGGTGAAGTTTTCTTTGACTTCTTCCCACTTGTCTTCGGACATGGAGCCTCGGAGGACGGCGTAGGCGGCCCAGAGGGTCAGGGCGTAGAAGGGGAGGCCGAGGGCGATCTTGGCTACGCCCAGGGCGCTGACGCTGTCGGTGAGGTACAGCGGGACCATGACCGCCAGGCGGATGCCGACCTGGGCGGTGAAGACCATGGTCACCCGGGTCAGGGCTCGGTTCAGCTCGGCGTCTTTCCGCCAGGCGAGCCAGGTTTGCGTGATCGCGCCGTACAGGAGGCCGAACAGCGGATACCGGGTGATCAGCGTGATCGCGTAGAGCAGGAAGAAGCCTGAGTTCAGCAGGATGCCGGGGAGGAAGACGTCTTCTGCCTGGCCTGTGCGGGAGGCCGTGAACGCGGAGATGCCGACACCGACGAAGCCACCGATCACGTTGGCGATCGGCTTGCGCTGGATCAGCCGGATGATGCCGACCACGGCGGCGGCCGAGATCGCGACGATCAGGGCCAGCTTCAGGTCGTGGTCGCTGAAGGCGTAGACCACGGTGAACGCGATCCACGGCAGGCCGATGTCGACCAGCATGCCGACCCAGCCGAGCACCTGCTTGGTGGTGCTCTTCGGCGGGGTGGTCACAGTGTCAGCCATGGGCGGCCGTCGGGCGCAGCTCGTAGCGCGGGTTGAACATCACCCGGTCGCCGTCGACGACGCCGATCCGGCCGGAGGCGGTGAGCTCGGAGCCCGGGTGGATGCCGGCGATCTTGCGCCGCCCCAGCCAGACCAGCTTCACGGTGCCGGTGCCGTCGTACAACTCACCCTCCAAGGCCGGTACGCCGCCGCGCGGGCTGAACGTGATGGTCCGCAACGTGCCGTACAGCGTGACGACCTCGCGATCGCGGCAGCCGGTGATGGACCGCGCGCCACAGTCGTGCGCGTAGTCACGAAGGACCTCTGCATCCTGCTGGTCCCGGTCCCCGGCCAGCCCACGGAAGGCCCGCCGGAACAGGCCGGCGGGTTTGTCGCTACCCATAGTCGTGATTGTAGTCCGGGTTACGCCTGCTCCGTGCCCTCAACCGGCTGGGCACCTTCGGGCAGGCGCAGCGGCAGGGACTCACGCACGGCCATCGGCTCGTCACCGCGGACGACGATCACCTCACGCAGCGTCTGCTCGAGCGGCGCCGCGGCCTCCGGCTCGACCGCGGCGCGGCCGAGGATGGTGGCGCGCAGCAGCCAGCGCGGGCCGTCGACACCGACGACACGGGAGGTCTGGCTGTAGATCTTGCCGTCCGGGTCCTCGACCGGTACGACGAGCACCAGGTCGGTACCGAACGGGCTCTCGCTCTCGGTCGCCGTACCGCCCATCCGGGTCGCTTCGCCGGCGATCTCCTGACGGACCTCGTCCCAGATCCCACTGCGCTTCGGTGCGGCGAAGGCGCGCAGCTCCAGCGCCGACTCCTCGACGACCAGCAGGATCGCCTGGACCTGGCCGGACTCCTCGTCGACCTGCAGCCGCAACTCCATGCCCGGCAGGCCGCTGATGACGAGGGCGCCCAGGTCGATCCGGTCCTCGGCCTCGAGCAGCTCCGGGTCCACCTCGGTGGAGTCGAACGGGCCCTCGGCGCGGGGACCGGCCGTCTCAACGGCGGTCTCGGTCTCGGGCTCTTCGTTCTTGTCCTTACGGCGGAAAATCACGGTACTTGCCTACTTCCTGAGTCGTTTCCTGCAGCGGCGGTAGTCTCCCGCATTCGTGGTGTCACCCGTCGCACCTGATCAGCGTGTCACAGTGCCGAAGCCGCCCGTCGAGCCGTGCCCGCCCTCGCCACGGTCGGAGCCGGGCAGCGTGGTGACCTCGACGAACTTCGCCTTCTCCACTTGCTGAACGACCAGCTGCGCGATTCTGTCCCCACGCTTCAGGGTCACCTCGGCCTGCGGGTCGAGATTGATCAGGCAGACCTTGATCTCACCCCGGTAGCCCGCATCCACGGTGCCCGGTGCGTTCACGATCGACACCCCGTGCTTGGCGGCCAGACCGGACCGCGGGTGCACGAGGGCGACGTACCCGTCCTGCAAGGCGATCGCTATGCCGGTGCCGACCAGGCCGCGCTCGCCGGGTTTGAGGGTGATGTCGGAGACCGCCACCAGGTCCGCGCCGGCATCGCCGGGATGCGCGTACGCCGGGATCGGCAGGTCGGGGTCGAGTCGCTGGATCAGAACCTCGGTCACGAGAGGCGACCCTACCGATGCTCTCCGAAAGGCTGCATGCCAGGCTGGCGCTGTGGGTCAATCTCTGGGTGTTTACCGCGAAAGACTGAGCGTGCCGGTGTCCTGGTGGATCATCTCCGCCGCTGCAGTGGTGACGCTGTTCGCCATCACTGCCGTCCCGGCCGGACTGCTGGCCGGCGTGATCGTCGGCGCCATCGCGCTGCTGGTGCTACTAGCTCTCCTGATCCGGTACGGCGGCGCCCGGGTCGAGGTGGATGCGGAACGCCTCCGCGCCGGCCGCGCGGTCATCGAGCGGGCGCATCTCGGCGCAGCCGAGGCTCTGACCGGCGAGGCCGCCCGGAACGCCTTCGGCCGCGACTGCGACCCGCAGGCCTTCCTCTTGCTGCGCAGCTACGCCCGCGGCGCGGTCCGGGTCGCAATCACCGATCCGGACGACCCAGCGCCGTACTGGGTGCTCGCCACGCGGCACCCTGAGCGATTGGCGGCCGCTCTGAGCGGGCACAGCGTGACAAGATCCTGACTGTCAGGCAATTCGTTAGGAGGGCACGTCGTGGTCGGAGCCAAGATCGGCTGGAAGCTGCTGCAGACCGCCTTCTCGGTCGCAGTCGGTATCGCAGCCAGCAAGGCCGTCAGTACCGCCTGGAAGGTCGGCTCGGGCGGTAAGCCGCCGAAGAAGGGCCAGGGCGGGTACCTCGAGGTAGCCGCGTGGGCAGCGGCCAGTGCGGCCGCGGCTGCGGTGGCGACGGTGTTCGCCGAGCGGCAGGCAGCGTCGTACTACCTGAAGTCCACCGGGCACCCGCCTCCGGGCTGGGAGCAGGACTCAACCGTCCGCAGCGGGCTCGTGAAGAGCATCGACAAGGACTGATTCGGACACGACGACGGGACCATCCTCGCTGAGGACGGTCCCGTTGTCGTTGGTGTCGAACGAAGAAGAGGGCGCTGTGTCAGGCTGCGCAGTCGCGGCAGATCAGCTGCCCGTTCTTCGTCTCTGCGAGCTGGCTGCGGTGGTGAACCAGGAAGCAGCTCGAACACGTGAACTCGTCGGCCTGGCGTGGCAGCACCCGCACTGCCAGCTCTTCGTGACTCAGGTCGGCACCGGGCAGCTCGAAGCTCTCGGCCGCCTCCGCCTCGTCCTCGTCGACCTTGCCGGAGTTCTTGTCGTGACGGCGAGTCTTCAGTTCCTCGATCGACTCTTCGGAAGCGTCTTCGTCCGTCTTGCGCGGGGCGTCGTAATCAGTCGCCATGGTGTTCCCTGCCCTCTTCGTACCCGTGGTGTTGCCTTGCTGAGCCCTTGAACGGGTGGAGCGGCCGAGAAATTCCGCGCTGAGGGACAGCGCCGAACGTTTCGTCCCCCGAAACCCTTGACAGCCAGGCCGGGAGCGGCAACTTCCGCTCCCGAGGACGGGATTGTGCCCTATCGAGGGCCCTTCGCGCGCGCCGGGGTCCAACTTGTGACCCGCGTGTCGCAGTTATTGTCAGTACCGAACAATTGAATGCTCATTACTGCGCAGTTCGAGCAGAAACGCGCACTCAAGTGCAGTTAGGCGCGCAGTGGGTCCGCACCTGCCAGCAGGTCGTGGAAGGGCCCGAAAAGCTCCGGAGCGGCGGCGATCGACATCTCCGGGGAGACCGGCTCCCCGTGCATCCCGCCGACCTTCGCACCGGCCTCGGAAGCGATCAGCGCGCCGGCGCCGTAGTCCCACGGGTTCAGCCCGCGTTCGTAGACCGCGTCCAGCCGGCCGCAGGCGACGTAGCAGAGGTCGATCGCGCCGACCCCGATCCGGCGGATGTCACGGACCTTCGCGATCAGGTGCGAGATCACCTCGGCCTGGACCTGGCGGCGTACCGGGTCGTAGCCGAAGCCGGTGCCGACCAGAGCCTTCGCCAGCTCGGAGCAGTCCGAGGACCGGATCGGCTTGCCGTCGAGGAACGCCCCGCCGCCGAGGGTCGCCGTGAACACCTCGCCCTTCGGCGCGTCCACGACCACCCCGGCGACCGTCGTACCGTCGACCTCGACAGCGATCGAGACGGCGTACGTCGGGTGGTCGTAGAGGTAGTTGACCGTGCCGTCGATCGGGTCGACCACCCAGCGCACCCCGCTGGTACCGACCACGTCGTCACCCTCCTCACCGAGGAACGAGTCGTCCGGCCGGGCCTGCAGCACCCGGGCCCGGATCAGCTCCTCGGACTCGCGGTCGACCGCGGTGACCACGTCGGTGATGGTGCTCTTGGTATCGGCGACCGTGATGGTCCCCCGGCGCCGCTCGACGATCAGTGCCGCCGCTTCCTCGGCGACCGTCACGGCGAGCTTCAGCAGGTCCTGGGAGTTCATGCAGATTCCTTCACAGCAGATGGTCGGGCCGGTCGGCGAAGCGCCGGACAGCAGTCGTGGCGGCAGTCGTCCCAGGCGGCGCCGAGCTTGCCGACACACGGCCGCTCCGGCTGCTCACCGCGCTCGGCGGCGGCCCGCTCGACGACCAGGTCGCGCAGCATGGTGACGAACCGCTCGTCGGTCCCGGGCGTCGCGGCCCGGGCCATCGGCAGCCGGAGCTTCTCGGCGGTCGCGGCGGCCTCCGTGTCGAGGTCGTAGATGACCTCCATGTGGTCGCTGACGAACCCGATCGGTACGACGGCCACCCCGGGTACCCCCTCGGCCGCCAGTGCCTCCAGATGGTCGTTCACGTCCGGCTCGAGCCACGGCATCTGCGGCGGGCCTGACCGCGAGCAGTAGACGAGGTCGGTACGCCGGGACTGCCCGGTACGGCGCTCCAGCTCCGCATCGATCTCCGCAGCCACGTCCAGGTGCCAGTCGACGTACCCGTTGCCGTCCGGACCGCTGGTGTCGTTCATCGCGTTCGGGATCGAGTGGGTGACGTACGCGACCGCACTGCCCTCGGGGAGCGTGCTCAACGCGTCAGCAGTCGCCTCGACGAACGAGCCGACGAAACCCGGGTGGTTCGCGTAGTGGCGCAGCTTGTCGAGACGCGGCGCGTTCGGTACGTCGCGGGCCGCGTCCTCGAGGTTCTCGCGGTACTGCCGGCAGCCCGAGTACGACGGGTAGGCGGCCGTCACGATCACCACCGCCCGCTGGATACCGTCGGCCGCCATCTCCCGCAGGGTGTCGGTGAGGTAGGGCGCCCAGTTCCGGTTGCCCCAGTAGATAGGGAGCTCCAGACCGGCCTCCGCGAACGACTCCCGCAGCGCGGCCAGCAGCGCGCGGTTCTGGTCGTTGATCGGGCTCTTGCCGCCGAACGAGTAGTAGTGCTCGCCGACTTCCTTCAGCCGCTCGTCCGGGATGCCCCGGCCCCGGGTCACGTTCTGCAGGAAGGGCAGCACGTCGTCGGGCTTCTCGGGTCCTCCGAAGGACAGCAGGAGGACGGCGTCGTACGGGGCAGCATCTGGGGTACCGACGGGCATAGATCCAGTCTCTCAGCCCGGTGGGAACGGTGGTGCGCGGGGCGGTAGGTCGATGTCAGGACCAAGTCCGCGAGCAGCTAAGGTGCAATTGCCATGCTGAAGCCTTACGTCCACCTGATGCGCCGTCCCGGCGCCGGCGCGTTCTTCAGTGCCGGGGTCCTCGGCCGGATGCCGATCTCGATGACCGGCCTCGGTGTCGTCATCCTGATCGCCCGGGAGAGCGGCTCGTACGGCCTGGCCGGTGCGGTCTCCGGCGTGGCCGTCGTCGCGGGTGCGGTGACCGGCCCGATCCAGGGCCGGCTGGTCGATCGCTTCGGCCAGCGGATGCTGCTGATCGTGGGGTCGGTGCTCTGCACGGTCGGGCTTGCCGGTCTGCTGGTTGCGGTCCGCGCGGACGCACCGACCTGGCTGCTCTACGTACTCGCGTTCGTTGCCGGTGGCACCCGTCCGCAGGTCGGCTCCTTCGTCCGGGCCCGCTGGACGCATCTGCTCGGCCGCGGCCGGGCGCTGCAGACGGCGTTCGCGCTGGAGGCGGTCGGCGACGAGGTCGTCTTCATCATCGGTCCGGTCGTGGTCACCTTCCTCGCGACCGAGATCAGCCCGTACGCCGGTCTCGCCACGGCCGGCGTACTCGGTCTGCTCGGTGGCCTGTGGCTCGCGTTCCTGCGCGGCTCGGACCCGCCTGGCCGGGGCAAGTCGAATGGCAAGGAGCAGGCACCGATGCCGTGGGTGTCGATCGCCCTGCTCAGTCTGATCGGCCTGGGGCTCGGCGCGACCCTCGGTGGTGCTGAGGTGATCACGGTCGCCTTCGCCACCTTCAAGGGTCAGGCGAGTATGGCCGGCGTCGTACTGGCCGTCTGGGCGTTCGGCAGCCTGCTGGCCGGACTCTGGTACGGCTCGGTGCACTGGCGGGCTCCGGTCGAACGCCGCCTGCTGATCGGGACCATCGTGCTCGCGATCAGCCTGGCCCCACTCCCCTGGGTCGACAGCGTCTGGCTGCTCGGTGTCGTCCTGTTCTGCTGCGGTATGACGATCGCCCCGACCATGGTCGCGGTCACCGCGTGCGTCGAGGAATGGGTCCCGCCCGAGCGCCTCACCGAAGCCATCACCTGGACCGTCACCGGCATCCTGCTGGGCGTTGCCCCCGGCAACGCGGCCGCCGGCCACGCAGTAGACCTCTGGGGCCCCTCTGACGCCTACTGGGTCCCCGTAGCCGTAGGCATCGCCTGCGCCGTCATCGCCGCCGCCTCCATCACCTTCGCCCGCCCCAGAACCACCTTCGCCCACAACTAGAATTTGCATCTCCTCCTAGGGGAGATGTGAGGGTTCCGGGCATGGACCATTCGATCGGTGAGATCGCGCTTCGAGCAGGCGTCACGGTGAAGGCCGTGCGCTACTACTCGGACCTCGGCCTGCTCGATTCCTGGCGCGCACCGCCGGGGCATCGCAGGTACGACGAGGATGCGGTGGGCCGGCTCGAGCTGATCCGACGGCTGCGTGCACTGGGCATCGACCTACCGACTGTCCGGGCCGTGCTGACCGGCGAACGCACGCTCTCCGACGTGGCCACCGCACGTGCCGAGGCGCTGGCAGTGCAGATCCGCACTCTCCAGCTCCGGCAGGCAGTGTTGCGCGTGGTCGCCCAACGCCCTGAGGAGATCCATCAGATGTCTGACTTCACCGAGTTCGACGACGACCGCCAGGCGCTCGTCACCGACTTCCTGGACGCCGTCATCGGCGACGATCCCGAGTTGCGGGGGATCCGGCAGACGCTCACGCCCGAGCTGCCCGACGACGCCGCCGACCACCAGGTCTGCGCCTGGCTCGAGCTCGCCCAGATGCTGCCGGACGCCGCCTTCCGCGCGACCGTCCGGCAGATGGTCGCCGACTGGCGCTCCGACTGGCGCGCCGACGATCTCCGGCCCGGTGTCGTCGCCGCCCTTCGCCAACGTGTTGGCCCGGCCCTCGCGGCGGCCATCGATCCGGCCTCACCGGAGGCTCGTGCGATGGTCGACGAGATCACGGCCGACTATGCACGACAGCTCGGCAAACCCGCCGACCACGAGCTGCGCACCCGGCTGAGCAGTCTGCTCGAGACAGCCGGGGATCCGCGGTGGTTCCGGTACCTCCGGCTGCTCGCCGCGGTCAACGGGTGGCAGGACCCCGAGCCGTTGCAGCCGATCTACGACTGGACGCGGACAGCCCTCCGGCACGCCGGTTAGGGCGTGTCTCTTAAGTCCGCGCCCTAGGGCGTGCGAGGTAGGGGTGCGTTCCAGCCGCGGCGGATGGCGAGGAGGCGGATGGTGAAACAGGTGAGCACGGCGGCATACGAGACCCAGAGGGCGTGGTAGTCGAGGGCTGCCGCGACTACCACGATGGTGGCTCCGAGGAAGGCCGGGGTCGCGTAGATCTCCCGACGGAGTACGACGGGGACGCGCCCGCTCAATAAGTCTCGGATGACGCCACCGCCGATGCCGGAGATCGTGCCGAGCAGTGCGGCCGACAGCGGCGACAGGCCGTACGAGACGGCCTTCAGTGCGCCGGTCACGCAGAACAAGCCGAGGCCTGCCGCGTCGAAGATGTTCACCAGCCGCTCGAGCCGCTCGATCCCCGGATGGAGGAAGAACGTGAGCAGCCCGGCAACGATCGGTACCACGAGATAACGCCAGTCCTTCAGCGCAGCCGGCGGCGTCGCACCGATCAGTACGTCGCGGATGAACCCACCGCCCAGCCCGGTCACCAACGCCAGCACCTGGATCCCGAACACATCCAGCTGCTTGCGAACCCCGACCAGCGCGCCGGTGATCCCGAACACGAAGATCCCGACCAGATCCAGCACCTGCAAAGCCACAGTCGCACGGTATTCCAGTTCCCCCGGCAGACCGCGCGGACACCCTGAGGCACCCGCGCGGTCGCTCAGCTCAGCAGGGGCGAACCGTGTAGACCGGGGTCAGGTCTCTGACCTCGTGCACCCCCTGCCCTGCAGTCCCGAAGGAGTACAGATGGTTGCTGCTGGCGCCGTACATGCTGACGATCGCACCGCCAGTCTGGTTGTTCTTGAGCGCTCCCTGGCCGTACGCCTCCGACAGGCGGTACGTGGTGCACGCGTACATGTCGAAGACCCGCCAGTTGCCGCCCGGCTCGTTGTACACAGCCAGGCATGCCCGGCCGGACCGGCAGTTGTAGTCGTCGAAGTCGTACCGGCCGACGTAGGTTGCGCGTTCCGGTGCGGGCGACATCCCCGGCGTCCCGGCCATCACCGCGGCGGGCTGCGCGACAACCGCCGGAGCCTCCTTCGCCGCAGCCTGCAACGACCCACCGGCCAGTGCCATCCCCAGCGCCGCCAGCGTGATGCCGATCATGCGTCCCTTGTGCATATATCCCAACCCTTCGGAGCAGCTCGAACGAGAAATTTCGCTGCGATGCTAAACGGCGACAGCCCTGCTCCGCTCAACCTTTCGATCTGGGTTTCAAGGTGTCCGGATAAACCCCGCGCGGCGGCGGCCTCCGGCGCTCTATCGTCTGTGGGCATGAGCGGTCCACCTGATGTCGATTACCGTGCCACCTCGCTGCGTCCGACCTGGGACGCGCTGCCGGAGGCTCTCAAGCATGCCCTGTCCGTTGCCCTGGGCACCGATATCGTCGACGCCTCCCCCTCGGTCACCTCCGGGTTCACCGGCGGGTTCGCGGCGCCGGTCCGCCTCGCCGACGGCCGCCGGGTGTTCGTGAAGGCGTCCGACAACACCCTGCACTCGTACGGCGCCTATCAGCGCGAGGCCGAGGTGGTCCCGCAGCTCCCGGACGCGGCCCAGGCTCCGGCAATCATCACCACGGCGCGGACCGACGACTGGTTCGCGGTGGTGTCGGAGTGGGTGGATGCACGGATGCCGGGCGCACCGTGGACGGCTGCGGACTTCGCGGTCGTGACGGCAAGGTGCGAGGCATTGGCGGACGCAATGACGCCGAGCCCGATCGCCGGGCTGGACACGTTCCTGATGGATCTGGAGTCCGGGGAGTCGGCATTGCTGGTGCCCGAGCAGATCCTGGCCGGAGACCGTCCGCTACCCCGTGGGCTGCAGGAATGGGTGCCGCGAGTACTCCCCGAGTTGGCCGACCTGATGAACGCCGTACCGGATGCACTGTCAGGCACCGCTGCCACGCACGGCGATCTGCGACCGGACAACCTGCTGGTCGACACCACCGGCACCTGCTGGACGGTCGACTGGAACTGGCTGGCCCTCGGTCCGCGCTGGATGGACTGGGTCGGTCTGCTGCCGGTCGCGCAGCACCAAGGCATCGACACCGGTACGGCGATCCGCAGCAGCTCGCTGACTGCCGACGTACCGGCTGATGAGCTGGACTGCTTCATCGCGGTGATCGCGGCGTACATGCTGAAGAACCCCGACACGCCACCTCCGCACGGCACCACCCCGGCGCTCCGGGAGCACCAACGCTTCTACGCGTGGACGTTCCTGGACTGGCTGGCCACCCGACGTGGATGGACCGCCTAACGTAGACCGTATGACCAAGGCTCCGACCACCCGCTTCAAGGTCGAGGTGCTCGACGGCGAGCGCACCTCGCGGCGTGAGGACGTCGTCGTCACCGAGGAGCCGCTCGAGCTCCGGCTCGAGTGGCCCGGCCGCGCACCGGAGCCGCTCACGGTGACGATGCGTACCCCGGGATCGGACTTCGAGCTCGCCGCCGGGTTCTGTCTCGGCGAGGGGTTCGCGGTCCGCCCGGGTGCGATCACCACCGTTGCCTACTGCACCGACAACAAGCTGACCCGCGAGCAGCAGTTCAACACCGTGACGGTCACCTTCGACGGCCCGCCGGACCGCGAACCACCCCAGCGGTACGGCGTCACCTCGGCCGCCTGCGGAGTCTGCGGCCAGCAGTCCCTCGACGAACTCGCCGAGCGCGACTACGACCCGGTCGACCCGGTCGAGGTCGACATCGACGTGGTACGGCGGCTGCCGGATCTGCTCCGGGAAGCCCAGCCCACGTTCTCCCGCACCGGAGGTCTGCACGCGGCGGGCCTGTTCACCACGGACGGCCGCAAGGTCGTGGTCCGCGAGGACGTCGGCCGGCACAACGCGGTCGACAAGGTGGTCGGCTACACCGTGCTCAACCAGCAGCCGCGCAACGGCCTGGTGCTCGCGGTCAGTGGTCGCGTCGGGTACGAGATCGTCCAGAAGGCGGTCGCGGCCGGTCTCGGGATGATCGTCGCGGTCGGCGCGCCATCGAGCCTGGCCGTCGATCTCGCGCGGCAGTTCGGCGTGACGGTGGCCGGCTTCGCGCGAGGTGAGCGGTGTGTGATCTACAGCAACCCGGAGCGGATCATCCGTCCAGCTTGATGAAGGTCGCCTTCGGGACGTACTCGTAGCGGTCCGGCATACAGGTCAGGATGATGACCTGCCCGTGATCCCCGGCCCGACCGAGCAGCGCACCCATGTCGCGCAGCCGGGCCTTGTCGGACCAGCCGAGCGCATCGTCGAAGATCACCGGCACACTGCCATCTCCGGTGCTGACCAGGTGGCTGATCGCGAGCCGAGTGATGATCGCGAGCTGCTCCTGTGCCCCCGTCGACAACGCCTCGATCGGCAACCGCACGCCGTCCAGCTCACGTTCGGCGACCGCCAGATCGTCATCCAGCCAGATCTTGAACGAAGGCCCGTAGACACTGCGTCCCAGCGCCTCGATGCGCGTCTGCAGCGGCTCCGAGTACTTCGTCTGTGCAGCAGCGCGATGCCGCCCCAACGTCTCGTAGACCCGTCGCGCTGCCTCAGCCCGCCGCCGCAGGCTCTCGTGCTCCGAACGGATCGCGGCCAACTCCAGCTCGGCCACATCCCGCCGAGTCGCCATACCGTCACGCCCGGACTGCTCCAACCGTCCCTCGGTCGTCCGCAACGCATCGCGCAAGGTGTCCCGCTCCCCCTGCATCCGCGTAGCGACCGCCAGCGCGTCGGTCAGCTCACCGGCCGCCTGATCCGCCCCGGCCGCATCGGCCTGCTCCTGGACCGCGGTGAACTCCTCAAGCACCGCCTCGACCTCGGCCATGGCCTCTGCCTCGGCTGCAGTCACGGCGTCGTCATCGAGCACCGCCCGCGCCGCCTTGAGCGCGTCAATCGCCGCAGCTAGCCGTTCCCCTGCGATCTCAGACCGGGCCCGCGCCTGCTGCGCCTCGGACCGATCCTCATCTGCAGCCTTGCGGGCCTGCGCCGCCGCGAACTCGGCCTCCGTCAGCAACCGCTCGACACCAGCCAGCTCGGCCCGCGCATCATCCAGTTGGCGTTGCGCACCGGTCAGATCGTCCGGCGGCGGTGTGGGGAGTTCGAAGTCGTCGAAGAGCGTGTCGAGCGGGGAGACAAACTCCTCGAACAACGACATCTGCCCCGGCACGCCCTCGACGGCCGCCTGCTTCGAACCACTCTGCTCGTCCTCGTCATCCGCCCCGATCCCGAGCCGCGCGGTCAGCACCGCGATCCGCTCCCCCGGGTCACCTGCGGACGTCAACGACTTCTCGGTACGACGAGCCTCCTGCAACTCGGCCGACGCCGTATCGGCCTTCCGCAACTGCTCACGCGCAGCCGCGACGTCCTTCACGCCGGCCTTCTTCAGCAGCTCCTTCTCACGCCGTACCGCCTCGTCGACCCGCGACCGCAGGGTCGCCGCCTCACCACCCGCGCGCACGGTGACCTCGACCTGACCCGGTACGCCGACGACCAGCTCGCCCGAGACCAGCAGCTCGGCCGTCTCGTCGAACCCAAGCTCCTTCGGAACCCGCGCTCTCTGGGCGGCCTCGACACCCTTCCCCGACAACTCGACCGGCTCCGCGCCAAGCCGCCGTACGACGACCTCCGGCACGCCGGCCGCCAGCGCCGCGCGCGCCTCAACCACCGCGGCGCGAGCATCCTCCAGCGCCGCGAACAATCCGTCGTCGACCTTGATCTTGTCCAGGATCGCCGCAGCCGTCACGATCCGGGCGCGGACGTCGATCAGCTCGGTCTGCTGGCCGACCAGCCGCTCGAGCTCGGCCTGATCGACCAGGTGACTGACCCGACGCTCGGCGTCCTGCACGTCGGTACGACGCATGTCCTTGAGCTCGATCACCTCCGTCAGCGCCGCCTCGGCTGCCTGCACGGTCTCGGCCGCGGCCTTGGCGACGGTGTCGGCATCGGTACGACGTTCCGCCAGCTCGGCATCGATCTTGGTGAACCGCTCGACCTCGTCGAGGAGTCGCTCCCGCTCTTCCCGGGTCCGGGTGTGGTTCACCAGCCGGGCGCGCGCGGTCTCGGCCTTCGAGCGGACGGTGTCGCGGCGGAGCAGAATCTCGTCGGTCGCCTGCTTGCGCTCGCGGACCTCCTCGACCGTGGTCAGGTGATCGGCCAGCCGGCTGTCGACGTCGGCCAGGTCAAGCGTCAACCGCTCGGCCCGGCGGATGTCCTGCTGGACCTCCTCCATCGCCTTCAATGCCTGCGCCGCTTGCAGCTCGGCCGCGGCGACTGCCTTCTCCGACTTCGCGAAGTCGCCAGTCGCCCGGCCGCCACGTGTCCAGTACCGCAGGTACTCGTGCTCGACCGCACTCACCAACGGCATCGACGCGCCGTCGACCGGCGTACCGGACTCGGCCGTGACGGCGGTGATCAGCGGCTCGGCATCGGCCGGCGTCGGCAGGATCAGCGACTGCCCCTGACTCACCATCAACGTCTGCCACAGCACCGGGTCGACGTTGTCGTGGAAGAGCCGCTCCGCCTCGTTGTGCGCCTCGCGCCCGGTCCACGCCGTACGGCGGCCGTCGGGATCGACGATCGCCAGCTCGGTCACCCGGTTCTTCAGCCAGCGCTTGGTGTACGTGAGCTCGCGACCGCCCAAGGTCAGCTCGGCGGTCACCTCCGGAGCGACGTCCTGGCCGACCGGCTGGATGTCGCGGATCCGGGTCGACTTCGAATCGTCGGGCAGGTCAAAGATCAGTCCGAACGCCTCGACCAGACTGGACTTGCCGACCTCGTTGTCACCGACCACGACCGTCGTCCCGAGAGCAGGCAGCCGAACAGTACGGTCCTTGACGCCGCGGAAGTTCCGCAGCGTCAGAGAGTGCAGCCTCATCCCGCGTCCCGCGCCAATCGGTGCATCAACGACAGCGCGACACCCGCACCCTCGTCCCCACCGGCCAGCGCCTGACGCAACTCCTCCATCGCCGCCCGGGCCGGACCGCTCAGCTGCAGCGCATCCAGATCCGCCGCATCCGGTGCCGGCCGCACAGTCCAGAACTTCGCCCACTTCTCAACGCTGGCGAACGCCTCACCCTGTACGTCGATCATCGTGTCGAGGCGGCTGAGCAACGGAAGGCTCAGCGAACCGTCTCCCGCCAGCCGCACGTACGTGCGCTCCTTGTCCGGCAGCTCCGCGAACCAGTCCTCCAGCGCCGTCAGCGACTCCTCGTCGAACAACTCCACATGATGATCCACCATGTGCCAGGCGCCGACCCGGATCGGCTCGACCTCAATGCTGCTCTGGCTGACAGTCACCTTCAGCACGTTGCCCGGATCGGTCTCCTCCGGGGTGGTGACCTCCTGCGTCCCGGAGAACCAGATCCGGTCGGTCACCTTGGTCGTCGAATGGCGGTCGCCGAGGCCGACGTACTGGACCTTCTTGGCAGCCACTGCGGCCTCGAGTGCCGCCTGGTCGATCGGTGGCACCTCGGACATGCCACCGCTCAAGCTGAGCAACTGCCCATGCACGAGCAGGACTCGCGTCGTACCGGCTGGTGCCGGCTCGAGGTTGGTGTAGGCGGCCGCGGCCGGGTCGGACGTCGGCCGCCGCGACCGCCACGGCGCCCCGACAACCTCGACCCCCGGCACGATCTCGATCGGTGTCGTGTCAGTCAGCACGATGACGTGCTCCGGCGCATGCGCCTGCCACTGACTCGACGTCCACAACGAACCGGGCTCGAGCGCATCATGGTTCCCCGGCAACAGCACCACCGGCACGGGGATCCGCTTCAGCGCCTCACACGCCCGCAGGATCGTCTGCCGCTCCACCTGGTTGTGCTCGAACACATCCCCGGTCACCACCACGAACGCGGCCCCGGTCCGCTCCGCAACCTCCCCGATCCGCGCGACAGCATCCAGCCGGCCCTGCCCCCACCGGGCCTGACCGTCCGGCCCCAGGAACCGGCGCAGCATTCCCAGCTGCCAGTCCGAACTGTGCAGAAACGTGATCGAGTCGTCCATTGCGCTGAGAACGCTAACCCGACCAGCCACCCCCGCCCAACCCAACACACCTCCAACCCAGTGACCGACCACACTCCGGACACCAATCCCCCGTCCAAGCGCCCCGCTCCGGGCGCGCACACTACCCACGCCGCGTGCTCCCCGTTCGCCCCGCTGCCCCTGCCGGCCGCGTCGCCAAGGACACGTAGTAGTCGGCCCCGGCGCTCTCCCGCACCCGCTGCTGAGCCTGAAGCGCAGCGCGCGAGCCACACCACTACGTGTCGTCACCGACACATCCGGCGGCGGGCCGACTTTGAGCACGCACCAGCCATCCACGAGCCAGTCGAGTGGTCGGCAGGAGCACAAGGACCGCAGCCCCGACCTTGAGCACGTACCAACCACCGACGCGGCGCGGAAACGGTTGATGGGAGCACAAGGTGGACCGCAGCCTCGACCTTGAGCACGCATCAACCACCCGCGCGGCGCGGAGACGGTTGATGGGAGCACAAGGTGGACCGCAGCCCCGACCTTGAGCACGCATCGACCACCGGCGCGGCGGGGAAACGGTTGGTGGGAGCACAAGGTGGGCGGGGCTTGGACCTTGAGCACGGATCGACCACCGGCGCGGCGGGGAAACGGTTGGTGGGAGCACAAGGTGAGGCGGGGCTTGGGCCTTGAGCACGCATCAACCACCCGCGCGGCGGGGAAACGGTTGGTGAGGGCACAAGGTGGGCGGGGCTTGGACCTTGAGCACGGATCGACCACCGGCGCGGCGGGGAAACGGTTGGTGGGAGCACAAGGTGGGGCGAGGGCTTGGGCCTTGTGCACGGATCGACCATCTGCGGGGGTGGGGAAACGGTTGGTTGGGGGCACAAGG
>NZ_SMKA01000409.1 GCF_004348455.1 Kribbella albertanoniae | reverse complement strand
CTCCCGGACGTAGCGGAGGAAGAGGTAGTCGTCGGAGGCGGTGAGCAGGGTGGCCAGTTTGAGTTGGCGGGTGAGGGTGGTGGGGAGGCCGGCGGTGATGCGGCCGGAGCCGGGGCCGGCGAGGAGGGGGGCCAGGGCCAGGCAGAGTTCGTCGACCAGGTCGGCGATGGTCAGTGCGCCCAGCAGATGAGGACCGCCTTCGCAGAGGATCTGCGGCATGCCGCGGCCGGCCAGCTCCTTGAGGACGGCGGCGAGGTCGACCTCAGCGGCACCGAGGACGATCAGGTCCGCGACCTCGGCCAGCGCCTCGCGGCGGTCGGGCGGGGAGGCTTCGTGGGTGATGACGATCGGGCGCTCGGCGGACTGGAAGACCGGGTTCACCGGGCTCAGCTCGAGGCGGGAGGAGACGATCGCGAGGGTCGGGTTCTCGGCCAGCCCTTGAGCGGTTCGCCAGGAGCGGCTCGCGGCGGACAGCCGGAGCGGGCGGTAGCCCTCGTCGCGGATGGTGCCGGCGCCGACCAGGACGACATCGGCCAGCCGGCGGATCATGCTGAAGACCCGGCTGTCGGAGTCGCTCGACAACGCCTTGGACTGGCCGTCGATCTCGACCGCGCCGTCCAGGCTGCTGACGAAGTTCGCCCGCAGGTGCGGTACCGATCGGTCCTCGACCTGGTAGACGCCGATCAGGTCGTCGTCCGACAGTTCGTCCAGCTGCTGCATCAGGCCAGGCTCCTTCGGGTTCCGGCGGGCTGGGCAGTTCCGCGCAGTACGGCGATCAGGTCGAGCGCTTGCCGCGCGGCCGGTACGTCGTGCACCCGGAACACCCGGGCCCCCAGCCACGCCGAGATGCTCAACGCGGCCAGCGTCCCGTTCCCCCGCTGACCCGGCGGCAGCTCCAACGTTTCGCCGATGAAG
Organism: Kribbella albertanoniae; assembly: GCF_004348455.1. GTDB lineage: Bacteria > Actinomycetota > Actinomycetes > Propionibacteriales > Kribbellaceae > Kribbella > Kribbella albertanoniae. Next base: position 4,610 of record NZ_SMKA01000409.1, on the reverse strand, counting down.
TCCTTGTTCGACACGGCAACGAGCACCGGCCACCCGGTCGCGGCCAGCTCGTCCAGCCGGCGCGTCAGTTCGAGCGACTGCAGGGTGTTCTTGCCGAAGTCATGCGTCGGGTCGATCAGAATCCCGTCCCGCCGCACCCCGGCGGCAACCGCGCGATCGGCCAGGCGAGTCGTCGTACTGATCACATCCGCGACCACGTCGTCGTACGCCATCCGATGTGGGTCGGTGCGTGGCGAGAGTCCACCGACGTGACTGCAGACGAGACCCGCGCCGAACTCGGCCGCGGCGTACACGAGGTCAGGATCGGACCCCGACCACGTGTCGTTGAGCAGGTCGGCCCCGGCCTCGACCACGCGGCGCGCGACCCCGCTGCGATACGTGTCCACGCTGATCACCAGCGACGGGTGCCGCTCCCGGATCCCGGCCACGAAATCGACCGTCCGCCGCAGCTCCTCGTCCTCGCTGACCGGTTCGCCGTACCCGGCCTTCACCCCGCCGATGTCGACCAGGTCGGCGCCGTCCGCCACCGCCTGGTCGATCGCCGCGTACGCCGCGTCGGTCGCGAACGTCGCGCCCCGGTCGAAGAACGAGTCCGGAGTCCGGTTCACGATCGCCATCACCGCGAACTCGCCGGGCCGGAAGGTGCGCTGACCTAGGCGGAGATCCACGGATACGACTGTATAGGGCGGACCGCCACCACTGATCAACCTCCCGCCGAACCGTCCCGGCAGCAGCCGCTGGGCGTGAGGTACCCGGTACTCCGCAGCGTTAGTGAGTGGGGGCGGTCCGGACCCCTCGCCGACCAAGCCCATATCCTATAGGATCCCTTCTGACAGACCGCCCTCCGCACCAGATCGGGTCACTCCATGGCACGTTTCACCGAGTTAGAGACGTACGACGTCCGCTTCCCCACCTCGCTGGACCTGGACGGCTCCGACGCGATGAACACCGACCCGGACTACTCGGCCGCGTACCTGATCCTCCGCACCGATGCCGGTGACGGACTCGAAGGGCACGGGTTCGCGTTCACGATCGGCCGGGGGAACGACGTCCAGACCGCCGCCATCGAGGCGCTGCGGGACCACGTCGTCGGGCTCGACCTGGACGCGACACTGAACGACCTCGGCGCCTTCTGGAAGTCGCTGGTGCACGACTCGCAGCTCCGCTGGCTGGGCCCGGAGAAGGGCGTCATGCACATGGCGATCGGCGCGGTCGTCAACGCGGTCTGGGACCTGGCCGCCAAACGGGCCGGCGTCCCGCTCTGGAAGTTGCTGTCCGACCTGACCCCCGAGCAGATCGTCGACCTGATCGACTTCCGCTACCTGACCGACGCGCTCACTCCGGACGAGGCGCTGGAGATCCTGCGCAAGGCCCAGGCCGGCCGGGGCGAGCGCGAGGCGCTGCTGCGTGAGCACGGCTACCCGGCGTACACGACGACGCCCGGCTGGCTCGGGTACGACGACGCCAAGCTGGTTCGGCTCTGCCACGAGGCGGTGGCCGACGGGTTCACCCAGATCAAGCTCAAGGTCGGCGCGAATCTCGACGACGACATCCGCCGGATGCGGTTGGCCCGCGAGGCCGTCGGCCCAGACATCCGGATCGCGATCGACGCCAACCAGCGCTGGGACGTCGCCGACGCCATCGCGTGGATCGAGGCGCTGGCGCCGTACGACGTCTGGTGGGTCGAGGAGCCGACCAGTCCGGACGACATCCTCGGGCACGCGACCATCGCGAAGGCGATCGCGCCGACCCGCGTCGCCACCGGCGAACACGTCCAGAACCGGGTGGTCTTCAAGCAGATGCTGCAGGCCGGTTCGCTGTCCGTGCTGCAGCTCGACAGCGCCCGCGTCGCCGGGGTGAACGAGAACATCGCGATCCTGCTGCTGGCCGCGAAGTTCGGCGTACCGGTGTGTCCGCACGCAGGTGGGGTAGGACTGTGTGAGCTGGTCCAGCACCTGTCGATGTTCGACTACGTGGCGGTCAGCGGGTCGGTCGAGGACCGCGTGATCGAGTACGTCGACCACCTGCACGAGCACTTCCTGGACCCGGTCGTGATCCGGGCCGGGCACTACGTGGCACCGGTGAAGCCGGGGTTCGGCGCCGAGATGGATGCCGAGACGCTGACCGACTTCCGGTTCCCGGGTGGCAAGATCTGGAACGATCTGACGAAGGAGAACCAGTGAGCGACTTGACCGGCCTGCGGGCTGTCGTCACCGGCGGCGCATCGGGTCTCGGGCTCGCGGCCGCCACACTGCTGGCCGCTCGCGGCGCGCGGGTGGCCGTGTTCGACCTCAAGCCCGACGTACCGGAGCCGCTGACCGGGATCGCTGCCGATGTCACCGACGACGCGTCGGTGCGGTCCGCGGTCGCCGCGGCTGCGCTGAAGCTCGGCGGGATCGACATCGTGGTGAACAACGCCGGCATCGGCGCCCAGGGCAACGTTGCGGCGAACGACGACGACGAGTGGCACCGCGTGTTCGACGTCAACGTGGTCGGCATCGCCCGGGTCACCCGCGCCGCGCTGCCGTACCTGCGCAAGTCGTCCGCGGCCGCGATCGTCAACACCTGCTCGATCGCCGCCACGGCCGGGCTGCCGAACCGCGCGCTGTACTCCGCCAGCAAGGGCGCCGTACTGGCCCTGACGATGGCGATGGCCGCCGACCATGTCCGCGAAGGCATCCGGGTGAACTGCGTGAACCCGGGCACCGCGGACACCCCGTGGGTCGGCCGTCTGCTCGACGCCGCCGCCGATCCGGAGGCCGAGCGGGCCGCCCTTGAGGCCCGGCAGCCGATGGGGCGGCTGGTGTCGGCCGAGGAGGTCGCGCTGGCGATCGCGTACCTGGCCAGCCCACTGGCCGGATCAACCACCGGTACGGCGATCGCCGTGGACGGTGGCATGCAGAATCTGCGCCTTCCGGCGGCTCGCTCATGAAGATCTTCGACTCCTCGAGGATCGGGCTGGGTGGTGCACCGCTGGCCGGGCTGCGGACCGAGGTGAGTGAGGCCGACGCGATCGCCACTGTGCATGCAGCCTGGGATGCGGGCTGGCGCTACTTCGACACCGCGCCGCACTACGGGCTCGGGATCGCCGAAGAGCGGCTTGGTCGGGGGCTCGCGGGCAAGGCCCGTGACGAGTATGTGCTGTCCTCGAAGGTCGGCCGGATCATTTACGAGGCCGATACCGAGGCGCCGGACGGCGAAGGCTTCGCTGTCGTCAGCAAGCGCCGCCGCCGCTTCGATTACAGCCGGGACGGAGTGCTGCGCAGTATCGAGGACTCGCTGCGGCGGATCGGTACCGACCGGCTCGACATCGTTTTCGTGCACGACCCGGACGACCACTACGACGAGGCCGTCGGGACCGCCTTCCCCGCGCTGATCGAGCTGCGTGAGCAAGGTGTCATCGGGGCGATCGGTTCCGGGATGAACCAGAGCGCGATGCTCACCCGGTTCGTCACCGAGATCGATCTCGACGTGATCATGCTGGCCGGCCGCTATTCGCTCATCGATCCGGACGGGCTGGACGACGTACTGCCCGCCTGCCTGGCGAACGACGTACAGGTGGTTGCCGTCGGTGTCTTCAACTCCGGCCTGCTCTCGCAGCCACGGCCCGCGGTGGACGCGACCTTCAACTACGCCCCGGCCGACGAGGCGTTGATCGCCAAGGCGAACCAGCTGGCCGACGTGTGCGAGTCGCACGGCGTCACCCTGCCCGCGGCGGCACTGGCGTTCCCGCGCTTCCATCCTGCGGTCGCCGGTATCGCCATCGGCTGCCGGAACGCTGACGAGGTGCGGGTGAACGCATCGCTGGATCAGGCGGAGATTCCCGCGGCGCTCTGGTCCGACCTGAAGTCGGCCGGCTTGTTGCGCGCGGACGCGCCGACCGGCTGACGCGACAGCGCCGTACGGACCCATCGCCACGCGGCGGCGGCGATCGTACGGCGCGGCTTGGGCTCCCACCGGGTTGGCGTGTCCCGGCCGGTCTGCGCGTGCCGAATGTCGTCTCTGACCTGCTTGGTGACAATGAGGACGCTCAGAGCTTCCATGGTTCGTCTCCTGCTCGGAGCCTTCGGCGAAGGCCTTCACGGGTACGTCGGAGGCCTGGGCCGGTTCTTGACATCGCCTTCGCCGGGTAGGTTGCCTGGCATGGATTTGAGTGTGGACGCTGACCTCGCTGCGCGGCGGATCGCGGTGATCCGGGAGCACATGGACACCGAGGTGACGCAGGAGTTCGACCTGACGCTGGCGACGTTCGACGGGCATCCGTTGTACGAGATCGTGCCGACCGGGCAGCGGTTCGACGGCGCCGAGCAGGTGATGGCGTACTACACGCTGACCCGGACGGCGTTCCCCGACCAGCGGCACGACAACGTCCGGTTCCATGCAGCGGCCGACTCGGTGATCGTCGAGTTCGACCTGCTCGGGACGAACCTCGGCGAGTTCTACGGGCTCCCGCCGACGGGGAAGGCGTTCCGGGTGCCGGTGATCGCGGTGTTCTTCTTCACCGGCGACCGGATCACGCTCGAGCGGGTCTACTTCGACACCGCGTCCCTGCTCCTGCAAATCGGCCGCCCCGAACTACTCACCACCCCACGCTGACGCGCCTCCCCACC
>NZ_SMKA01000408.1 GCF_004348455.1 Kribbella albertanoniae | reverse complement strand
GGCGACTGGGGTTAGACGGTGGTGGGGGTCCGGGTGTGCGAACCCCAGGGCCATCACAACTGGCTGTTGCCGTCGCCGCTCCGCCTGGGCGCGGGTGCTGCGGGCAATTGTGATGGCCTGGCGGTCCGCGCGCACGGCCCAGAACGCGAGAAAGCCCCGGGGTTAACCGGGGCTCTCGTACGTGGACGGCCCAAGTCCTGCTGACGGGGGAGCAACAGGGCCTGGGCCTAGGCATGAAGAGTACTCACGAGTGGGGCACTGCACAAGCCCCGATTTCACTCCGCGTGTCGTCGGCCTTACTTGCGCCGTCAAGTGAGTGCGTGAAGTAACCGGATCAGGCGGGGTCGCGGAGGATCGGGCAGGACATGCAGCGGGGGCCGCCGCGGCCGGAGCCTAGTTCGGAACCGGAGATGCGGATGACTTCGACGCCGGATTCTTCCAGGCGCTGGTTGGTCTCGACGGTGCGCTCGTAGGCGATGCAGACGCGGGGTGCGAGGGCGAGGGTGTTGTTGCCGTCGTCCCACTGTTCGCGTTCGGCGGTGACCGGGTCGAGGCCGGTGTCGATGCGGCGCAAGGTGTCGATGCCGAGGGCTTTGGCAGCGGCGACGAGGAAGGGTTCGGACTCGGCCACGTGCAGTTGGTCGCCGTCGGTGGTGACGGCCAGTGCCCGCATCTCCTCGGCCATGTTCGGATACATCAGTACGGCGTCGACGTCGACCATCGTGCACACCGTGTCGAGGTGCATGGTGGCGCGCTGCTGGGCGATCGGTACGGCGAGGACCGTGTGCGCGAGTCCCTTCGCGAACACGCGCCGTGCCAGCCGCTCCACACCAGCAGGTGTCGTCCGCTCGCCCACGCCAACCGCGAGCACCCCAGGCCCGAGCGCGAGAACGTCTCCGCCCTCGACATGTTCGAGCTGGTGGTCATACACCTTGTCCGCCCCGGCAAACCGAGGATGGAAGCCGTAGATCAGCTCAGTCAGCTGCGTTTCGCGAACCCGGGCCGGCATCGCCAGCGACGTGACCGCGACCGAGTCCCGGATCCAGACGCTCGAGTCGCGCGTGAAGAGCAGGTTCGGCAGGGGGTCGATCAGGAAGTCCTCGTGCGCAAGCAGTGACGTGACCAGCCCGCCGGCCCGCACCTCGTCGTTCCGCACACCGGCCATCAAGGCCTCGGCAAGCTCAGCCGGGTCGAGAGACGTCAGCGACGCGGCCAGGTAGTCGCGCAACGTGTCACCGAGCCGCAGGTCAGCGATCGCGCCCTCGACCGCCTGTGCACGGGCTGTCGAGTCGCCGAGCGCCTCGATCAGCAGCTCGTGCAGGTAGAGCACCTCGACCCCGCGGTCCCGCAGCACCTGCGCGAACGCGTCGTGCTCGTCCTGAGCCCGGCCCACCCACGGGATGCCGTCGAAGAGCAGCTTGTCGTTGTTGCGCGGGGTCAGCCGGCGGAGCTCGTTCCCCGGCCGGTGCAGCATCACAGTCCGCAACGTGCCGACCTCGCTGTCGACGCCGTACATCTCGGTCATCCGCCCGCCCTCTCGTCGGTCCTGCCCACCACGCTACGGCAGTCCCCTGACCGCAGGTCTGCTGTCTGATTGTCCGACAATATCCTAGAAAGGGTGCGGTGGGCCTGTGTGTCTCGTCACCGCCACGATGGTCCTTCGAAAGGACGAATGGGAGGCGCTGAGGCGGATGATCGGCTGCCGAGGAACTAGGCTGCGGTGCTGTGTCCGGTGCTGATTCCTCCCCTGAGCCGTTCGAGCGTGCCGTCGCCTGTGTGATCCCGGCGAAGGACGAGGCGGCGCGGATCGCGGCAACGGTCGACGCGGTGCACAAGATCATCGGCGTCGATCTGGTGGTGGTCGTGGACGACGGTTCGTCCGACGGGACCGCTGAGGTGGCTGCGCGAGCCGGCGCCGTCGTGGTCCGCCACGACCGGAACCAGGGCAAGGCAGCCGCGATGGAGACCGGCGCGGCAGCGGTCGCCGAGCGCGATGGCGCCCGGCCGCGGCACCTGCTCTTCCTCGACGCCGACCTGACCGACTCCGCCAGCGCTGCGGCGCCACTGCTCGAGGCGGTGCAGGCAGGCGCAGCGGACATGACGATCGGGACGTTGCCGGCCCAGGTGCGCGCCGACGGTTCGAAGGCCGGCGGCCACGGGTTCGTGGTCAAGTTGGCCCGTGCCGGCATCAAAGAGGCGACCGGCTGGGAGCCCGAGCAGCCGCTCTCCGGCCAGCGCTGCCTGACCAGGGTCGCGTTCGAGGCCGCCGTACCGCTGGCTTCTGGGTTCGGCGTCGAGACCGCGCTGAGCATCGACCTCGGCCGCAAGGGTTTCCGCATCCTCGAGGTCCCGATCGACGTCCGGCACCGGGCGACCGGGACCGACCTGCGCGGGCAACTGCACCGCGGCAAGCAGTACCTGCATGTACGGCGTGCTCTCGCCGCCCGGAGCGCGTTGCCGGCCGACGGGGGACCGTCGCTGCGCAGCTTGTTCCCCCGGAAGACCACGCCATGAGCAGCGAGGTGACAGCCGACCCGCGCCTGGCGGAGCGGTACGGCAAGCGTGCCGTCGCGCTCTACCTGACTTGTACGGCGTTGATCGTGGCGGTCGGCCTGCTCGGCCCCTCGGTGGTCGTGCTGACGCTGACCAACCGGCACGCCTGGCTCCCGTCGTACTGGTTCGACGCGAAGCCGAACGACTGGCTCGTCTCGGTGATGATCTACGTCGCGATCGCCCTCGGCGGGTACGGCGTCTGGATGGCCGTCAAGGCGCTCAAGCACGGCTGGGCTCCCCGCATCAACCGATTGGTTGCCCTAGGCATCGGTACGACGGCGGCCGTGACGATGGTGCCGCCGATGGCCTCGGGCGACGTGCTGATCTACGCGGCGTACGGGCGGATCATGACGCTCGGCGGCAACCCGTACACGACGGCACCGGCCGACACCATCCGGCTCGGGTACGACCCGGTGATCGCGGCGACCGAGCGGCCGTGGCAGGGCGCACGCAGTGTCTACGGCCCGATCGCGACCTGGATCCAGTGGCTCTCGTCGCTGGTCGGTGGCGACTCGATGCAGCTGACGGTGTGGATGCTGCAGTTGACGGTCGGGATCAGCCTGGTCCTGACCAGCCTGCTGCTGCTCAAGCTCGTCGGCCCGAACCTCCCCAGCCGCCGCCGCGTGCTGATGCTCGGCATGGCGAACCCGCTGCTGCTGTGGTCGGTGCTGGCCGGTGCACACAACGACTCGATCGCCGTGATGTTCGCGGTGGTCGCCCTGGTCGCGCTACGACGACATGTGTTCCTGGCCGGGCTGCTGATCGGTATGGCCGGCGCGACCAAGCTGTCGATCGGGTTGGTCGGGATCGCGATGCTGTGGTCGCTGCGTGGCGATCGGCGCAAGATGCTCTACCTGTGCGGTGGTGGTGCGCTCGCGATGGGCGGTCTGTACGGCATCTTCGGGCTGCAGGCGTTCCAGCAGGCCCGCTCGCAGACGTCGTTCATCTCGACCGGTACGCCGCACAAGGTGCTGCTCAGTCTGTTCGACCTGTTCCTGCCCGGAGCGCTCGTCCGGACCATCCTGGCGATCCTGGCGTGGGTCGGGCTGATCGTGGTCGCGATCCTGCTCTCGCAGGTGATGCCGAAGTCGCTCGTCCCGCAGACACATCCGGACGACCCGGTGCCGGCCGCGGTTCGCTACACCGCGATCTATGCGATCGCCTGGGTGTTGACGGCGATGTACTCACTGCCCTGGTACGACGTGATCGCCTGGCTGCCACTCGCGGCGGTGGCCGCGTCCAAGGTGGACAAGTTCATGGTGATTCGTACGACGATGCTCGCGATCGCGTATGTGCCAGGGCGGGATCCGAACGCACGGCAGGTCGCGTCGAGCCTGTCCGACTCGCTGGAGTTCTTCAGCGCGCGGCTGCGGGACACCATCTGCCCGGCGATCGAGCTCGCCGTACTGATCGGGTTGATCGTGTGGGCCCGCCGGAGTGGCGCGCAGTGGTGGCCGTACGACTGGCCGCGGCGGAAGCAGAAGGCCGTTCCGGAGAACGCTGCCGCACGTTAACCTCGCCGGATGAAGAAGCTGGTGGGGGCGGGTGTCTTCGTACACCGCGAGCCGAACGACTACGTCGAACAACTGCGGACCGGGTCGATGTCGGTTGGGACCTACTCGATCCCGGCCGGTGGGGTGGACGACCAGGCGCCGCATCACGAGGAAGAGATCTACGTGGTGACGGCCGGACGGGCCACGTTCGTGACGCCGTCCGGGGCGGAGCCGGTCGGGCCGGGTGATGTCCTCTTCGTTCCGGCTGAAGAGGAGCATCGCTTCGTCGACATCACCGAGGATCTGTCGTTGCTGGTGTTGTTCGCACCGGCGTACTCCGGGCGCTAGCTCCAGAGGTCCGCAGCGGCTGCGACTGCTCGGGCCATGATCGCCTTGACCGGTTGCTTGAGTTCGGCCGCTGCTGCGACGACGTCCTCGTACTCCGGTTGCACGTTGACCACTTGGCCGTCGTACCGGGCGATCTTGATGCTGATGCTTTGGCCGTCGACGTCGACCGAGGTGAACTCGCGGTCGGCTGCGTGTTTGCGGATGTCGTACTCGCGGAGGCCAATGGCGGTGGTCTCGGTGAGGACGACGCGGCGTACGGCGTCTGCGTTCGTGCTGCTGACCAGGACCGACAGCGTGTGTGCCGGGCGGCCCTTCTTCATCAGGATCGGGGTCAGCCACGCGTCGGACGCACCGGCCTCCAGCAGTCGCTGTAGAACCGGGGGCCAGAGCCGTGGGTCCAGGTCGTCGATGTTGGTCTCGTAGACGAGCTGCGTGGCCGCGCGCTCGGTGGTCTCGCCGACGATCACGCGCAGGATGTTCGGCACCTCGACCGGGTCGCGCCCGCCGGCGCCGACGCCCGTCCGGGTGACCCGCATCGGCGGCATCATCCCGAACTCGTCAGCCAACGTCGCCAGCAGCGCAGCCCCGGTCGGCGTAGTCATCTCGTACGGCGCTGTGCCGCCAATCACCGGCGCCTCAGCCTCAGCCACCAGATGCAGCACGGCGGGCCCAGGAATCGGAATCCCCCCATGCTGCCCCTTCACCTGCCGCCCACCGCCCAGCGCGATAGTCGAAACCACCACCTGCTCGAGTCCTAGCGAGACAGACGCCGCAGCCACCCCCACGATGTCCGCGATCGCATCCAGCGCGCCCACCTCGTGGAAATGAACGCCGTCGACCTCCACCCCATGAGCGTTCGCCTCAGCCCGAGCCAACCGGGCGAAGGTATCGAGCGCCCGCGCCCGTACGGCGTCAGCCAGGTCAGCCGCCTCCAGAATCCGCCGCACCTCACTCCAAGGCCGAGTAGGCCCATGCGAGTGGTCGTGGGGGTGCCCATGCCCATGACCGTGCCCGTGGTCATCGGAGGAGAGGTGAGTGGGGGAGGGGACATGTCCAGGGCCCGCGCCCGCCTCGGCTCCGCCCTCGGCACCAGGGGCCCCGGCCTCGGCTTCGCCCTCGGCACCGGAGCTCGCCCCGGGCGTGTGCTCGCCCCCCACCC
>NZ_SMKA01000407.1 GCF_004348455.1 Kribbella albertanoniae | reverse complement strand
CCACCTGACAACAGCAAGCGGCCGCCCCACCCCCAAAACCCCAGACCGCGGCGACCGCTCACTACACCTCAACCGCTAGCTCGGATCGTTCACATCCGCGACGTGAAATCCGAGGTCCGCGCAGGCCTTCAGCAGTTGCCGATCTCCCGAGGCGAAGACCAAATCTGGTTCGCCGACGTCCTCGGCACTTGCACAGTGCAGCGCGTCATAGGCACGCAGCGCCTCTGACGCGGACAACTCCGCGGCCCTGCGAACCAGGGGCCCGGTCGGTTCGACGACATTGATTTCCTGCCACAGCCGGTCGAGCCTTCGCAGCGCCTGCGTGTGCTGTTCCACGGTCACCCGGCCACGCCTGGTCGCTCGAGCCAGCGCGCTAGCGGTCTCCAGGTACAGAAGGTGGGTGGAGAGCACATCGTCGGCGTCTGCCCAGAGCTGCTCACAGAACGGCGAGCTGGCCTCGTCGATCAGGAGCGGAACGAACGCCGAGGTGTCGAGGTAGCAGATCATTCGCGATCCTCCGTAATCAGGTCGCTGACCGTGCCCTTCGTCTTGATCGGCGGTGGCACCGGCCGCTTCGGGCGCAGCGGCGGCCGGACCTCACCGGCGGCGATCATCTGCTGCAGCCTGCTCATTTTGCTGACCGGGCTGATCTGGGCGACCGGCTTGCCGTGATCGGTGACGGTGATGGTGTGTCCCTCGCGCACGTAGGCGAGGTGCCGACTGAGTCCGTCGCGGAGCTCCTTGATGCCGATGTCCATCAGATCATCCATTTCTACTGCTGGCGTGGCCACTTTTCCTCCTCTGATACTAGCCACAATTTGTGTCTGACCTAACTGTGACGGCACCGAGGGGTGGCTGCGGAGGGCAGATGGCGGGGCATCTCGGGGCAGATCATGCGGCGATCGGCCCGGATCATGGCTCGATCCGGGCCGATCTCGGCGAAATTCGGGGCATCCCGGGGCATTCCGGGGCAGATGGCCTACGGCCAGATCGAGGCGATCCATTCGGGGTGGTCGATGAAGGGGTTTCGGTTGTGTTGGTAGGTGGTGTAGATGACTTCGTTGCGGCGCTTTTCGAAGGTGTCGGGTGGGTCGGCGGCGGCCCAGGCCTTCAGGACTGAGAGTTTGCCTACGTAGGGGGCGCTGCCGTTGCTGACGGCGTTGTTGGGTTCGAGGTTGGCGAAGCCGTCGCCGCCGTCGTAGCGGACGGCCATATAGAGGATCATCCGGGCGACGTCACCGCGGACGGCGGCTCGGGGGGAGAACGAATCGCCGTCGGCGGCGCAGCCGGGGCATTCGGAGACGGTGCTGCCGCCGTTGTCGAAGTCGAGGTTGCCGCGGGCGGCATTGACCGACACGTCCTCGGGGCGAAGGTGGTGGATGTCGGTGCCGGGGCCGGTCGCCGTACCGAAGTCGCCGTGGGACTGGGGCCAGACGTGTTCGCGGTTCCAGTCGTTGACGCCGCCGCCGTTGGTGGACTTGCTCTGCGAGCGGCCGGAGTAGAGCAGGATGACGTTGTTCGTGTTCGCCGGGTCCTGGTCGGTGTCCTTGAGGGCGTTCCAGACCTGGTCGTAGGACAGCTTGGTCTGGTTCGCGATGATCGTGTGCAGGGCGGACTTCAGGGCGGCGCCGGTCTTACCCGCGGCCGGCGCGTAGTAGTCGCCGGGGTCCGGGGGATCCGTGGGATCCGTCCCGCCACCGGTGAAGGCGGTCGCGTCCTTCAGACCGGCGTGCGAGAAGTACGCGGCCAGCGTGCCGGTGACCGTGATCTGCTTCCCGAGCAGTCCCGGGTTGCTCTGCAGTCCGTACGACGCGCGGAACGCGGCTGGGATCTGCACGTACAGCATCGACCCCGTACTCGTCTGACTCGCGGAGTCCGCGAGGGCGAGCGCGTAGTCGTTCGGGAAGTTGCTACGGACAACCGTGCTGGTGGCGGTCGGCTGCCCGACCACCCAGCCGGTGACGGAGGCAGTTGAGCCGTCCTGCCTCCCGATCGCCGTCGCAACGGTGATCGGCGTCGCGGCCGTCGACGGTGTGACACCGAAGCCGAGCAGCGCGAGGACGGCGGTGAGGATCAGGACCGGGCGGAACGAGCGGGCCACAGCGACTCCCAGGGCGGATGGGAACGGTCGCAAGTGAGTCTGCCCCTCGGGCCGGTACGGCGAAACGTCCCGGAGCCTGAAGATTGCCGGACGATCCGGCAAACCGCCGGGGTTGCTACAGGTGGACGCGCCCGACCGCGACCTTCGGCGCCTTCCCGTCGAGGTAGAGCAGGTACCACCCGCTCGGCAGCTGCTTCTCGCTACAGCTCGTCACTGTGAACGGTACGTCGTCCGTCCATTTCGACTGACCTGGCGGAAGCGCGGCGCCGGTCTTGCCAGGGCTCGCCTTCGCCCGGCCCAGCACGGTGTTGCCCTTCGCGTTCTCCTGGACGACCAGGTAGTCCCGAGGCGGGTTACCCCCGTAGAGCGTGACCGTGGACGTGTTCGTCACCTTGCTCGTCAGAGTGCCGCGCCAGCCGTCGCCGTACCGCGTCATCGATTCCTTCGTCATGCTCTGCGTAATCAACAACTCTGGTGTACCGGACCGGTTCGTCGGCGCAACGCTGCTGCCGCACCGCAGGCCCTCGTCACCCTTCGCGGACGTCGGACCGCCCATCGGCTTGGTGGGCCCACCGCTCGCCGGCGGCTGATCAACCGCAGCCGGCCCCGGCAGTACGGCGTACGCGCCGATCGCGAGTGTGGTCACCGCGGTGACGCTGCCGACGCCGATGGCGGCCGACCGCACGCGCCTGCGGCGGCGGATGTGGGGGAGCAGGGCGCTGCCGTCGACACTCACGTTCTCGGCCCCGGCGGCCGCCGTACGGAGCAAGTCTTTTAGATCGGTCATTTCATCGTCTCCTCGGGTACGGCGAGCTGGGTGGCGAGCTTGGCGTGGGCATCGGCCAGATGTCGTTTGACCGTGCCTTGCGCGCAGCCGAGCTGTTCCGCGATGTCGGGGACGGTGAGGTCCTCGTAGTACCGGAGCACCACACATGCCCGCTGCTTGGGCGAGAGGGTGCCGAGAGCCTGCCGTACGACGTCCGTCAGCAGCCGGTCCTCGTCGTGGTGCTCGGCCGGGTGGACCAGGAGATGCCGTTTGGCCCTCCAGAGTCCGGCCCGTCGGCGGCCGTCCAGGAACTGGTTGAGCATCGCCCGCCGTACATAGCCCTCGAGCTGGACCACGTCGCTGCTGACCCGCATCCGCCCGAAGACCTTCAGCAGGGCGTCCTGGACCAGATCCGCGGCAGCGGCCGACTCGCCGGTCAGGAGATAGGCGTATCCCCGGAGCGCGCCGCCCCGGCCCGCGAGTAGTTCCTCGAAGGCTCGTTCCCAGTCAGCCATCCGGCCCCCGTCTCTCGGTTTCAGCTGTCAGTCACCAAGACGAACTCGGGAGCCGAACCGTTGGGGTTGAGTCGGTGGGGCGGTGAACGAGTGAGTGTCGTTCGCCGCCCCACCTAGGTGGGTGGGCCCCCATCAGGCCACGGCTCTCACCGCGGGCTGCTTGCCCATCCACCAGTGAGGTGCCACTGGCGGGCGGTACCTCACCGATCAAGTACGGAGGCGTCCTCCGTCGTGGCGTGGTGCGGACGCCGTTTACGGACCGTACTCAGTCCGGCACAGGTTGTCCATGGGCAAAGCAGCCATCTCACGTAATGACTCGATAGCTGAGTCAGCAGCTGATGTTGTCCTGGTGGGTCGTGCCTGCGGACCGGAAGTTGTTGACGCGAGTGGTGATCTGGGCAGGCGTCAAAGTTTCGTTCTTCGCGTAGTAGACCCAGTCGGCCGACTGGACGTAGGAGCTGGCGCCACCGGTGTGCCCGCTCAGGTCGATGAACCACTGGTTGTAGTTCAGCGTCATCGGCCGCCGCGGGTAGACGTTGTGGCCGGCGTCATCGGTGGTGTGGTCCGCGGCCAGCGTCCCGTCGATGTAGTACTTCACGTGACCTCCCGCGACCACGGCGACCAGCGTGTGCCAACCGGCGTGACTGAAGTTCCGCACGGTGGTCTTACGCCAGCCGTCGAACGGGTCCACCTGGTAGGTGTTCCAGCTGGTAAGGAAGTTGACCGGGCCGGTCTCACCCCAACCGCCGTTCGGCAGGTACTCCGAGATGTCGAGCTCCGAGTACGTCGGCTCCCAGTCGTAATCGAGCGGCGAGATCGTGTAGAAGGTCTGGTTGACGCGGTCACCGTCGTTCCCGCTGACGGGGGTGTCGCTGAACTTGAACCGCGTCGCGTAGGTGCCCTCGAAGAAGCGCAGCCTGTTCTGCTGCACCTGTGCCTGCGTGGTGCCGCCGGTCGTCCCGTCGGTGGTCGCCCTGAGCTGCAGCGACTTCTGGCCGTCAACGGTCGGGAAACTGACGTTCGCGGCGGTCCAGGTGTTCGGGATCCCGGGGCCGCCGGCGCCGGTCCGGACACTCCAGTCGTGACCGGTGAAGTTCGGGTCGGTTCGCGACGAATAGTTGAAATCGTCGAAGAGCGCACCGCAGGCCGTCGTCTTCTTGACCGACTCGGGGCGGGCGTTCGCGGTGGTCGCCGTACCGGCGGCGAGAGTGGCCAGTACGGCGGCCGCGGCGGTCAGGCGGATCTTGCGCGATCGAGTCATCGGGTTCACACCTTCGGTTCTCGGGGCGGGCAATCTGAAACCGAGGGTGGTCTATCCAATTGGTAAAGTCAATGCGTAATGCAGGATCGGAAATGCCGGAAAGCGGTTAACCACTGGTAAGATTTCGGGATGAGACGGACCGAGGCGCGGGACCAGTTGCTGCGGCTGATCGAGCAGCGCAACCCCGGTGAGCCGCTGCCGTCGGAGCGCTCACTGAGCGAGGATCTCGGCGTCTCCCGGCCGACGTTGCGAGCCGCCCTCGACGATCTGGCGCGCGACGGTCTGGTGATCCGCGAGCACGGCCGCGGCACGTTCACCAGCGCCCGCAAGATCCAGCAGGCACTCGAGCCGACCGCGTCCGGCGACTACCAGGCACCGCTGGCAGAGGGATCGCCCTGGCCGAGCCGGCTGCTCAGCTTCGAGGTCGGCCCAGCCGGTGCAAGGCTCGGCCACAAGCTGGAGATGTCACCGGTCGACGACCTGGTCACCGCGCTGCGGCTGCGGATCGTCGACGGTACGCCGATGTGCATCGAGCGGATCCGCATCCCGGCCGTGTTCGTTCCCGGGATCACCGGCCGCGACTTCGAGCTCGGCTCGTTCTACGGGCTGCTGCGATCGCGCTACCACGTTGCCCCGAAGGACGCCGTACAGACTGCGGAGCCGACTGTGACGGACGCGCAGGAGGCGGAGATCCTCGGCGTACCGGTGCATGCGCCGGCGCTGCTCTTCGAGCGCACCACGCGGAACGCGGACCACGCCGTGATCGAGTACACGCGCTCCATCTATCGCGGAGACCGGTACCGGATCACGACGCGGCTGACGTTCGACTGATATGGAGTGACCTGCTGTCAAGAGGCAAGGGTGAGGCGCCCGGCTGGGTTGTTCCCGGTCGGGCGCCTCGTGGCTTCGTGGATCAGCTGTGGTGGTGAGCGTGTCGTTGGCGACGCGCGGTC
>NZ_SMKA01000406.1 GCF_004348455.1 Kribbella albertanoniae | reverse complement strand
GAACTCCCCACCCCCACCGACGACCAGTCCCGCATCGGCGCCCAACTCCTAGCCCTGGTCCGCGAGGCCCGCTTGCTCAACGTCGACGCCGAACAAGCCCTCCGCACCACCCTCACCCAATTGTCAGCGGAGATCCGCTCAGCCGAAGCCTGACCCGGACCGCCCCACTCACCAACCTCCGCCATCATCCGCGTCCCACGCTCAGCGCTGTCCCGTGAGAGCCCCGATCCGCCACTTGGTGAGTGTGGGCGGTCCGCTTCAGCGGAAGACCCGAGCAATCGGCTCGCGGCTCCCGCTCCAACCCTCTGGCCACTCGGCGCGAGCGCGAGCCAGTTCGTCCTCCGTCACCGGCCCGTGGACCTTGGCCAGCTCGGCAAGTAGCTCGCCGAGACGATCTGCATCGTCGCTCATGCCGGGAGGCTATCGACGGACAGACCATCCCGCATCCGCTTTGTGCACGCACCAACCGTCCCCGCGACCGCCGCGTGGTTGATCCGTGCTCAAGGTGGTCGGCACATCTCACCTTGAGCACGGTTCGTTCATTGGCGGGGGCCGCGAGTGGTTGAGGGGTGCTCAAGGTCGGCGGCGCGGGGGACTCGCGCTCACCGTCCTACCGGAAGGTCGGCCGTGAGTGACATGCCCGGCGTGACAGGGTGGGGTCATGTCAGCACGACGGGGCTTTCTTGCTGTGGCCGCGGCCTTGGCTCTGGTGGTTACGGCCGGGTGCACCTTCCGTGTCGGGGAGCCGGACGAGGTCGACCCGGTGTTCGGGGAGGGGAACAGCGTTCGGTGGGATCTGACCCGGCCGATCGAGGCGAAGACCCTGGGACTTCCGGACAACCAGATGGTGATCTCCACCGTGCCCGATGACGCCACCGTGAGCCTGACGCTGCCCACCGGCATCTGGTCCGGGCGCATCGAGGAAATGACGGTGACCACCCGGCACGGGTACGTGGACTCCGTCGACCTGTTCTGGACCGAAGCCAACGGGCAGGCTTCCGCCGACCGGATGGTCGCGGACGCGAAGCTACTCGGCGTCGACGCCGCTCTGGTCGCCAGGTGGGCCGAGACCGCGAAGTGGGTCGAGACCGCCGACACCAACGAAACGCGCCACAAGGACAACTACAACGGCAGGAACGGTCGGGTGTCCACCGCGATGAAGCCCAGCATGGATGAGGGCAAGGGCGAGGGGACGCCGGTGCGGCTCTGGTACCTCTTCTACGTCCGCGACGTGGTCGAGAAGACGGAGCCGAGCTAGCTCCGACGGTGTGTTGCTGACACGGCAGGTGCCGCCGGATGCGATCGTTTGGGGTGACGCGGTCCACCCTGTCGGCTGGTCTGACCGTTAGGCTCGGCGATGATCCGTCATCTGAAGACTTGGGAGTCAATGTGGCCACCATCGAGGCCGTCGGCGCGCGCGAGATTCTCGACTCGCGCGGCAACCCCACTGTCGAGGTCGAGGTTCTCCTCGACGACGACACCGTCGCCCGGGCCGCAGTGCCGTCGGGTGCCTCCACCGGACAGTTCGAGGCCGTCGAGCTCCGCGACGGCGACAAGGCCCGGTACGGCGGCAAGGGTGTCCTGAAGGCCGTCACGGCCATCCTCGAGGACATCGACAAGGAGATCGTCGGGTACGACGTCCACGAGCAGCGACTGATCGACTACGCGCTGCTGGATCTGGACGGCACCCCGAACAAGGCCAAGCTGGGCGCGAACGCCATCCTCGGTGTCAGCCTGGCGGTGGCGAAGGCGGCCGCGGAGAGCTCCGGCCTGCCCCTGTTCCGCTACGTCGGCGGCCCGAACGCGCACGTCCTGCCGGTCCCGATGATGAACATCCTGAACGGCGGCTCGCACGCGGACAGCAATGTCGACGTACAGGAGTTCATGATCGCCCCGATCGGAGCGTCGACGTACGGCGAGGCCCTGATGCAGGGTGCGAGCGTCTACCACGCGCTGAAGGCGGTCCTGAAGGAGCGCGGCCTGTCCACCGGGCTGGGCGACGAGGGCGGCTTCGCGCCGAACCTGGCCAGCAACCGCGAGGCGCTCGACCTGATCGCGGTCGCGGTCGAGAAGACCGGCCTGAAGCTCGGCACCGACATCGCCCTGGCGATGGATGTCGCGGCCAGCGAGTTCCACACCGACGGCGTCTACGCGTTCGAGGGCGGCAAGAAGTCGGGCGACGAGATGATCGCCTACTACGCCGACCTGGTCGCGTCGTACCCGATCGTCTCGATCGAGGACCCGCTGAACGAGGAGGACTGGGAGGGCTGGAAGAACCTCAGCGCCCAGCTCGGGGACAAGATCCAGATCGTCGGCGACGACCTGTTCGTCACCAACGTCGAGCGGCTGCAGCGCGGTATCAACGAGAAGTCCGCGAACAGCCTGCTGGTCAAGGTGAACCAGATCGGTTCGCTGACCGAGACCCTGGACGCGGTCGACCTGGCCCACCGCAGCGGCTTCACCTGCATGATGAGCCACCGTTCCGGCGAGACCGAGGACACCACGATCGCCGACCTCGCGGTCGCGACGAACTGCGGCCAGATCAAGTCCGGCGCCCCGGCCCGGTCCGACCGCACCGCCAAGTACAACCAGCTGCTCCGGATCGAGGAGGAGCTCGACGACGCGGCGACGTACGCCGGTCGTTCGGCTTTCCCGCGGTACCAGGGCTGATTTCAGGAGCGTGTAGGTATGTCGTCCCGACGGGAATCCGGTGCACGTCCAGGTTCGCGGCCGTCCAGCCGTACCCAGACGCGTCCACCGGCCCGGCGGGGCGACCAGCCCAAGCGCCGTACGACGGGGACTCCGGGGACTGAGCCGGTCCGGACCCGAGGGTCCCGTAACCTCACCGGCCGGGCGGCCGTCGTACTGCTCGTGCTCGGTGCGCTGGTCGTCTCGTACGCGCAGAGCCTGCGGGTGTGGTTCGACCAGCACCAGCAGATCACGTCGCTGCAGCAGGAGATCCACGACCGCGAGAAGCGGGTCAAGGAGCTGAACGACGAGATCTCCCGCTGGGACGACGACGCGTTTGTGAAGGCACAGGCGCGGCAGCGGCTCGGCTGGGTGATGCCGGGTGAGGTCGGCTACCGCGTGATCGGTGCCGACGGCAAGCCGGTGGGGGCGCCGCCGGAGCCGGGGACGCCGGTCGAACCGGGGGACGAGGCACCGAAGCCGGTTTGGTACACGAAGTTGTGGGGGAGTGTCGAGGGCGCCGGGAAACCGCCGGCCGCGCCGACGAAGCGGCCGGCCAAGCCGACGCCGAAACCGATCCTGACCCCCTCGCCCGAAAGGTGAACCGTTGAGCGTCAGCCCCGACGACATCGAGGCCGTCGGCAAGCAGCTCGGCCGGACCGCGCGTGGGATCCGATCCATCGCGCACCGCTGCAGCTGCGGCCTGCCGGACGTGGTCGAGACCGAGCCCAGGTTGCCGGACGGTACGCCGTTCCCGACGACCTATTACGTGACGTGCCCGCGGCTCGCTTCCGCGATCGGCACGCTCGAGGCCGAAGGCCTGATGAAGGACATGACGGATCGGCTCGGCGACGACACTGAGCTGGCCGCTGCCTACCGGGCTGCGCATGAGTCGTATCTCGCGCACCGGGAGTCGATCCAGCACGTCGACGAGATCGACGGGATCAGCGCGGGCGGCATGCCGACCCGGGTGAAGTGCCTGCACGTCCTGGCCGGCCACTCGCTGGCCGCTGGGCGTGGCGTGAACCCGCTCGGCGACGAGGCGCTGGACGCACTGCAGGACTGGGGACGCCGGGGGCCCTGTGTTTGACTGGGGCCTGTCTGATCGGGCCTCGTCTGACCTGGTGGCCGCAGTCGACTGCGGTACGAATTCGATCCGGTTGCTGATCGCCTCGGCAGGCCCGGACGGTCTCGTGCAGATCGACCGGCGGATGCAGATCGTGCGGCTGGGACAGGGCGTGGACGCGACCGGGCGGTTCGCTCCGGAGGCGCTCGAGCGGGTCTTCAAGGCCTCGGACGAGTACGCCGATCTGATCCGGGCAGCCGGGGTTTCGCGCACTCGCTTCGTGGCGACCTCGGCGGCGCGGGACGTGAGCAACAGTGACGAGTTCTTCGCGGGGATCGCCGAGCGGTTCGGGGTGCAGCCGGAGATCATCTCCGGTGCGGAAGAAGCTTCGTTGAGTTTCCGCGGAGCGACCGGCGGGCTGGCGGCCCTCGCCGTACCGGGGCCTTATCTGGTCGCGGACATCGGTGGTGGGTCGACCGAGCTGATCCTCGGGGACGCGTCCGGGGTGCTTGCGGCCGAGTCGCTGAATGTCGGGTCGGTGCGGATGACCGAGCGGCACATCAAGACCGACCCGTCGACGGCCGCCGAGCTCGCGGCCGCGGGCAAGGACATCGACGCGCTGCTGGACTCGACCTCCGTGCCGATCACCTCGGCCCGGGCGTTGATCGGGGTCGCGGGCACGGTCACCACGGTGGCCGCGGTGGTGGGGAAGCTGGTCGAGTACGACTCGGCCCGGATCCATCACGCCCGGATCTCGGGGCCGCAGTTGCGCGAGACGACGTACTGGCTGACGCGGTCGACCAAGGCCGAGCGCATCACGAACCCGGCGATCCACCCCGGCCGGGTGGACGTGATCGGAGTCGGGGCCTTGATCCTGCAACGCCTCTACGACCGCATGGCCGTCGGCGAGGTCATCGTCTCCGAACACGACATCCTCGACGGAGTCGCGCTCTCACTGCTGTGATGCCGGGGCTGGTCCCGGTCTAGGCTGAAGGTGTGAAGTTGCCGCATCCGTTGACCGGGGAGCTGTTCGAGAGTCCGGTCCCGCCTGGGACGGGATGGCCGGAAGATCCTGCAGAGGCTGGTACGGCGGTTGCCCGGTCGGCTGCCGAAGTGCGTGAGCTGGCGGTCGGTGGGCTGGCTTCGGGGGACCTGGCGGAGATCGAGGCGCGGGTTTCGGTGTGCCGGGCGTGTGAGCGGCTGGTGGAGTGGCGGGAAGAAGTTGCCCACAGCAAGCGTGCGTCGTTCGCGGACCAGCCGTACTGGGGACGACCGATCCCCGGCTGGGGAGCCGCTGCCCCACGCATCCTGATCGCCGGCCTGGCACCGGCCGCGAACGGTGGCAACCGGACCGGCCGCGTCTTCACCGGCGACCGGTCCGGCGACTGGTTGTTCGCCGCGCTGCACCGGGTGGGATTGGCCAATCAGCCAACGTCGATCCACGCCGGCGACGGTCTGAAGCTGCACGCCACCCGCATGATCGCGGCCGTCCGTTGCGCCCCACCCGCCAACAAACCGACCCCCGTCGAGCGCGACACCTGCGCTCCTTGGTTCCGCCGCGAACTCGAGCTGGTACTGCCGTCCACCCGCGTCATCATCTGCCTCGGCAAATTCGGCTACGACGCGCTGCTGAGTGGCCTCGCTTCTCTGGGCATCGCCGTACCGAAGCCGCGCCCGAAGTTCGGCCACGCCGTCGAACACCAGCTCGGCGGCGTGACCGTCATCGGCTGCTTCCACCCCAGCCAGCAGAACACCTTCACCGGCCGCCTCACCGAGCCCATGACCGACGCCATCCTCACCCGAGCCCGCCACCTCGCCCAGGTCTGACCCGCGCTCCCCACACCCCGCGCGCGCCGCCGAACGATCCAGGGGTTGCCTGTCGAGTTG
>NZ_SMKA01000405.1 GCF_004348455.1 Kribbella albertanoniae | reverse complement strand
CGAGTGTGGGGGAGTTGGCGGCGGGGTTTCCGATGACGTTGCCGTCGTTCATGAAGCATGTGCGGACGCTGGAGTCGAACGGGCTGATCCGGACGGTGAAGACCGGGCGGGTGCGGACCTGTGTGCTCAATCGCGAGCGGCTGGCGCTTGTGGACGACTGGCTGGACGAGCAGCGGCGGATCTGGACGGATCGCACTGATCGGCTGGAGCGTTTCGTCACCGAATCGATGGAGGAGCAGTCATGAATCCCGACCTGGACCTGACCCTGGAGCGGATCATTCGCGCGCCGCGTTCGGTGGTGTGGAAGGCGTGGACGGATCCGGACAGCTTCGCGAAGTGGTGGGTTCCGGCGCCGATGGTGTGCCGGGTGGAGCGGTTCGAGGCGCGGTCCGGTGGGGCGCTGGTGACCCGGATGAGCGAGGACGGGGTGGACTTCGTGCCGCAGCTCGATGCGACCTTCCTGGTGGTCGAGGACCTGGAGCGGATCGTGTTCACGAACGCCATCGACAGTGCGTGGCGGCCGGTCAATCCCGAGCCGGTGACGATGGCGGCCGAGATCAACTTGGCCGACCATCCGGACGGGACGGCGTACAAGGTCGTCGTACGGCATGCCGATCCGGCGTCGCGCAAACGCCATGCGGAGCTGGGGTTTGCGGACGGCTGGGGGACTGTCACCAGGCAGCTCGCGGAGCTTGCGGAGGCGGCGCGATGAGGCTCGTGCTGACGGAATTCGTGACGCTGGACGGCGTCAGCCAGGGGCCGGGTTCGCCGACCGAGGACACCAGTGACGGCTTCATGCGAGGTGGCTGGCTGGTCCCGTTCATCGACGAGACGTTTGTACGGCGTACTGCCGATTGGCTGGCGTTGGCCGATGGGTTGCTGCTCGGACGGCGCACGTACGACGCCTTCGCGCGGGACTGGCCGCAGATCACCGACCCCGATGATCCGTTCACCGAGCGGATGAACGCCCTGCCGAAGTATGTCGTGAGCCGCACGCTGACCGAAGGTTCGTGGCATCCGACGACTGTCATCAGCAGTCTCGATGGTGTTGCGGAGTTGAAGAAGTTGCCGAGTGGCGAGCTGCAGATCCATGGCAGTGCACGTCTTGGTGATGCGCTGGTGAAGGCCGGTCTGGTTGATCTGGTGCGGTTGGTGGTGGCTCCGACGGTGATCGGGGCCGGCCGGCGGTTGTTCGAGCACTCGGATGACACGGCCGGACTGAAGCTGACCAAGCACGAGTCGACGCCGAGCGGTCTGCTGCTGCTCGAGTACGAGACTGTTGGCGTCGCGCCGGTGGCGGCGTACGAAGGTGTTAGTGCGTTCGTGTGACGTGGTCGTCGAGTACTCGCTCGACGACTGGGAGGTCCTCGGTGATGAGGGCCTTCCAGAGCGTCCAGCCGCGGGCGCGAGCCCAGGTGTCCGCATCCTGCTGGACGGCGTCGCGGAAGGTTTCCCGCGACGATCCGGAGAAGAAGTTGTAGGCGATCACCAAGTCGCAGGCGGGGTCGCCGACACCTGAGGTGCCGAAGTCGATGACGGCTGACAGTCGTCCGTCCTGGACCAACAAGTTGCCGTGGGCAATGTCTCCGTGGAACCACACCGGCGGCCGGTCCCACGAGCTGCAGAGCGCGGCCTCCCAGACCTCACGAGCCAGATCAGCGTTGATGCGATCCTTCAACGACGCAAGGGCTTCGACGGTCTCGGAGTGGTAGTGCGAAACAGGTGCGCCCCGGTAGAAGCTGTGCGCGCCGGCTAAGGGACCAGCAGTCGCATCGCACTGCTGCAGAGCCAGGATGAACGCGGCGACGTCGCGAGCGAAACCATCCAGATCGGAGATCGTCTCCGTGGATGCTGTGGAGCCGTCGATCCACCGGCGGATCGCCCACTGGTGCGGATAACCCTGCCCTGGCTCACCTTTCGCGACGGCCTCAGGGATCGCCGCCGGGAGATGCGGCGCCAGGATGGGCAGCCAGTGATGTTCCTTCGGTACGGCGGCCTCGTACGCCGCGTGGGTCGGCAGCCGCGCGGTCAGTTCGTCGCCGAGCCGGTACGTGCGGTTGTCCCACCCGTCGATCTTGACCGGCGTGATCGGCAGTTCGGCCCACTGCGGGAACTGGTCGGCGAGGAGTCGCCGTACAAGGTCTGCGGAGATGCCGGCGCGGCCGTCCTGATGTTCTGTCACGGCTCAATTCTCAGAGGAGAGGCAGAGCCTCGGCGAATGGTTTAGTCCGGAGCTACAGAGTCGGCGAAGAACGCGAGGATCGTCCGCAGTTCGTTGTCGGTCCGGCTCGCCAGGATCGACTGCATGCGGGCGCCCTGTTCGGCGTACAAGGGCACGAACGTCTGCTGGATCGCCGCCAGTGACGGTGTCACCACCACCTTGCGACGGTCGGACGGGTCGGCCTGACGGGTGACGAAGCCGTGCGACTCGAGCCGGTCGATGACGCCGGTGACCGTGCCGGAGGTGAGACCGCTGTACTCCGCGAGTTGCCGCGGGGTGAGCGGGCCGTGGGTCTGCAGCAGTGTCATGAACTGCGAATCACTGGCGCCGAGCCCCAGCTTGGCCGAGACGGAGTGGTTGAACAGGATCACGTCCGCGATGAACTTGATCACCTGCTCCTGGATCCCGGCGGTGAGCTCTTCTCTGGCTTTCGTCATGGTCCGCCTCAGCATAGAGCTTGCATTTCTCTCGGGATTCCAAGATACTCGGATCTCCGAGATATTTGAAAGGACAGGGGAGAAGTCGATGAAGGTGCTGGTGATCGGTGGCGGGACCGGCGGGCTCGCGTTGGCCCACGGGCTGCTGCGGTCCGGGATCGAGGTGGCGGTGTTCGAGCGCGACGCGCTGCGCACCGACGGGCTGCACGGCTACCGGGTCGGCATCGACCCGGACGGGAGTCGCGCGCTGCATGCGCTGCTGCCGCCGGAGCTCTATGACACCTTCGTGGCGACGCGAGCCCGCGACCCGAAGTACTTCAACATGCTCACCGAGGACCTGAAGGAAGTGCTCTCGATGGACCTGCCGGTGGTCACCGACCCGATCGCCAGCGAGAAGTCGATCAGCCGGATGACGATGCGGCAGGTGCTGCTGACCGGCCTGGAGGACGTGGTCGAGTACGGCAAGGAGTTCACCCGCTTCGAGCAGCACGGCGACCAGGTGACGGCCTACTTCGCGGATGGTACGTCGGCCACCGGCGATCTGCTGGTGGGTGCGGACGGCTCCGGTTCTCGGGTACGGCGGCAGTACCTTCCGCACGCGAAGACCGAGGAGACCGGGATTATCGCGATCGCGGGGAAGTTGCCCATCACCCCGGAGAGCGCAGCGCTCGTTCCGCCCAAGGTGTTCGAGGGGATCACCATGGTCAACGCTCCGCGCGGACTGGCCTGCATTCTGCACGTGATGGAGTTCCAGTGGGACCGTGATGGTCAGGTCAAGAACGGGATCGGCGGGAACACCGAGGAGCTGATCCGCCGGTGGCCGGGGCTGCAGTTCGACAACACGCGCGACTACATCAACTGGGGGCTGTCGGCCACCACTGACAAGCTGCCAGCGAACATCATGGAGCTGCGTGGGCAGGAACTGGTCGATGCCGCGCTAGAGCTCACGCCTGGCTGGCATCCGGATCTGCGGCGGCTGTTCGAGCTGACCGATCCAAGCACGTGCTTCCCGGTGAACATCTGGACCTCGGTGCCGCTCGAGCCGTGGGAGTCGACGAATGTGACGATGCTCGGCGACGCGATCCACACCATGACTCCGGGGCGTGGAGTCGGTGCGAACACTGCGCTACGCGACGCGGTGAACCTGTGCCGTCAGCTGATCGAGATGCGGGACGGCCGGAGTGAGCTGGTCCCCGCCGTACGCGGGTATGAGGCCAAGATGATCGACTACGGCTTCGATGCGGTCCGCAAATCCCGCGCGCAGATGACCTCGGCCGATCCCGTTCACAAGCCCGTGATCGGCCGGCTGGCGCTCGCCGGGATGCGGACCGCCCTGCGGACCGTCAATCACCTGCCGCCGGTCAAGCGCCGGATGCGCGACTCGATGATGGCCTATCGCGGCGCCGACCGGGACGAGTTGGAACTCAAGCTCTGATCAGTGCTGGCCGATGTGCTCGGAGACGGCATCGAAGACCCGCCCGACGGCGGCGAAATCCTCCGGGCTGGCCAGGTCGACCAGGTTCTCCCGGACGCTGTCCACGTGCGTGGGCGCAGCCTCGACCAGCAGGTTGTAGCCCGCCTCGGTCAGCTCCGCCCAGACGCCGCGCTTGTCGCTGGTGCAGGACTTCCGCCGGACCAGTTCGGCCGCTTCCAGTCGGCCGATGGTGTGCGTGAGCCGCGAGCGGCTCTGGTGCAGCCGGTCGGCCAGATCCGCCATCCGCAGCCGCCGATCGGGCGACTCCGACAGCCGGACGAGGATCTCGTAGTCGTTGATGCCGATGCCGAACCGGCGCAGCTCGTCGTCCAGCTTCGCCATCAGGCGCGCCGTGCCCAGAAGGTACGCGCGCCACGCCACCTGCTGCTCTGCGTTGAGCCACCGAGTCTCAGTCGTCGTCGTCACGGGGAACAGTGTACCGGGAATGTAGTTGACTTTTAAACCGTTGATCCGTAACGTCGTGGTCAGCAGGTTGACACAACAACCCGAGTGTTGACCACGTCGCCCCCGACAAAGCTTCCGTACTTCCCGAGAGGACCTCATGACCGAGACCGTCAGCACCCCGACCACCAGCATCCCCGGACTGGTTTCGGGCACCTACGCCCTCGACGCGGCGCACACCGAGATCGGCTTCACCGTTCGCCACCTGATGACCAAGGTGCGTGGCACCTTCCAGGAGTTCAGCGGCGAGATCGTCGTCAAGGACTCCCTCGAGGAGTCGACGGCCAGCGTCACCGTCGAGCTCGCCTCGGTGCACACGCGCAACGACCAGCGCGACGGCCACCTGCGCTCCGGTGACTTCTTCGACGCCGAGAACTCCCCGAAGATGACGTTCGCCAGCACCGCGCTGAAGGCCGAGGGCGACGACTACATCCTGGCCGGCGACCTGACCATCAAGAACGTCACCAAGCCGATCGAGCTCGCCTTCGAGTTTCTCGGCGTCGAGCAGAACGCCTACGGCCAGACCATCCTCGGCTTCGAGGCCTCCGCCTCGATCAGCCGCAAGGAGTGGGGCATCGACTTCAACGTCCCGCTCGAGGGTGGCAAGCTCCTGATCGGCGACAAGGTCGACATCCACCTCGACATCCAGGCCGCCCTGCAGGCCTGACCTGACCCCGAAAGCCCCGTATCCAGGTGGATGCGGGGCTTCGTCATGAGCGGAGATCAGGCAGCACTCGCTGGTACGACGTTGTGCACGGTTCGATCACGTGCGGGGCCCGAAGGTGGTTGAGGGTGCCCAAGGTGAGCTGACCGGGCGACGTTGAGCACGGTTCAACCGTTTCGGCGGGGCTCGCGCGGTTGGTGCGTGCTCAAGGTGGAACTGGACGACGGTCTCGAGTCTCGAGGTGGATGTTCGCCCTGCCCGGCGCGGTTTCCTCCCCAAACCGGTTTGGGGAAGGGGGTTCGGCGACCCGTTCCCGGCAGATTTCTCCTTACGTCCGAACGTTCGGAGGCGGGCCCTCCGGTCTTTCGGACGTTAGCGGGGAGCGTGGTTAACGTCCGAACGTTTGGAGGC
>NZ_SMKA01000404.1 GCF_004348455.1 Kribbella albertanoniae | reverse complement strand
GCCCTAACGACAGGATGTAGTCATCTACGTATACCGCTCCGCAGGCCTGAGCCGAGCGGAAATCGCGCCGATCCAGGGGACACCTCCTGTCCTTCGGGAGGTCGTGCTGTCGGTGGGGCCTGACAGGATTGCGGCGTGCTGAAGATCTCCGATGCTGAGCGCCGCCGTCGGCTTGTGGTTCGCCATGGGCTGGTACGGCGGTTCGACCGGATCGAGGATGCGGTGCGGGGGATGACCGTGCTGCATGCGACCGAGGCGGCCACCGTGCACCTGTCGTTGTGGGCGCGGGTGGCCGGGGTGACGGTCGATGCGGTGGACCGCGCCTTGTACGACGAGCGCAGCGTGGTGAAGCAGTTGGCGATGCGGCGCACGCTCTTCGTGTTCCCGCGGGACCTGCTGCCGGCCGCGTTGGGCAGCGCGGCTCGGCGGGTGGCCGGTCAGCAGCGGGCGCAACTGACGAAGAGCCTCACCGCCACCGGGATCACCGAGCCGGAGGCGTGGATCGACGAGGCCGTCGCCGCGGTCCTCGACTTGCTGGCCGATGGCACCGCCAGGACCGCCCGCGAGATCCGGGAGCAAGTCCCACTGCTGGACAGCAAGATCCAGTCCGGCGGTCCGAGTGGGAAGTGGTCCGCCGTGCTGCCTGTCGCGCCGGTCGTGATGACGCTGCTCGGTGCGGAAGGCCGTGCAGTCCGCGGCGCCAATGCCGGGCATTGGCGACTCAACAAACCTGCCTGGACGTCCGCCGAGCACTGGCTCGGGGGCATCCCGGAGCCGCTGGAAGAGTCCGCCGCGTACGCCGTACTGGTCCGCCGCTGGCTTGCGACCTTCGGCCCTGGGACCGAGGCGGACATCGTCTGGTGGCTAGGTGCAACCAAGACCGCAGTACGGCGAGCACTCGCAGATGTCGAGGCGGTCGAGGTCGAGCTGGACCAAGGCATCGGCTGGGTGCTGCCGGACGACACCCAACCTCCGGACGAAGTGGAGCCCTGGGCCGCGCTGCTCCCGACACTGGACCCGACCGTGATGGGGTGGAAGGAGCGGGACTTCTACCTGGACCCGGCGGACAAGCCGTTCCTGTTCGATACCAACGGCAACGCCGGCAACACCGCTTGGTGGGACGGCCGGATCGTCGGTTGCTGGTTGCAGGACGACAAGGATCCGGCCGCGCCCGTCCGCCTCGTCATCCACGACGACGTCGGCAAAGCGGCGCACGCAGCTCTCGAAGCCGAGGCCGAGCGGCTGACCGAGTGGCTCGGTGGCGTCCGCATCACCAACGTCTACTCCTCACCGCAGATGCGCGGCCTCCGCCTGCCCTAACGCTCCTCCAGTACGACGTCGTCCACCTGCAGCCAGACATCCTGACCGTGCCCGAAGAACCCGGCGTACACCTGAACCAGCGACTCCCGACCGGAGTCGAAGTCGACGCTGACCTTCGTGTACGCCGGATGCGCCCCGCCCGTCCGCTCGACGATGGTCCGCCCGCGCAAACTCCGTACGCCGAGCATCGTCTCGGAATTGTTCTCCGCGGTCCGGATCCACGCGGACAGCCGATACCGGTGATAGGGGCGCACGGCAACGTTCTGCTGCACTGCGTGTGCTCCGACCGACGCTCGCAAGTAGGCATTGTTGACCCCGGAGTGACCCAGGTTGGACCGGTCGATCCCGCCATGACCGTTCAGCTGCCACGGCGCCGACGGCGTACTGGAGGTCTGCGCCTCGAAGCCGGGATCCGTTACCAGGTTGGCGATCTGGCCGTCGTCCGTCAGCTTGGTATGCATCAAGTACACGTTGTACGGATCCCACTGCGACATCGTGAAGTACAGATCCGACCCAGTAGACCAAGGATGCATGTACGTCCCGTACAACCCCGGGAAGTCGGTGCCGCGGACAACGACTTGCTCACCACTCCACGGCCCGGTCAGCGATGCGGAAGTCCGCAGTACGACGGATGCTCGCTGCTCGTCGAGATACATCATCAACCACTTACCCAGGTGCGCGTTCCACTGCACCGACACCTCGGAGACAGGCCCCACCGCGATCGGTACCGCCGACCGCTCCACCGGCGACCATCCACGCCCATCCCAGTACCGCCAGGCGCCCTTCTCGAGCACCCGAGACTCGGGAACCCGAGCCAGGTAAGCGTTCCCGAACCGACCGTTCGGCGTACCGATCATGTACACGTACCCGGATGAGCGCACCAACGCGACCATCTGGAAGTTGTTGTCCCACGTCGACGTGTTCTGCCAGCGTGCGGTCGGCGACTTCGTCCAGTTCTCGCCGTTGTCGTCGGAGTAGGCGAATCCGGAGTAGTTCGTGAACCACGATCCCGCCGGGCCCCAGTAGTTGACCGACATGTACTGCACGTACTGGCGCTTCCCGACCGCGATACCCCCGGTCGGGATGACGGTGTGCTCGTCGCGGTCGATCTTCTTGCAGCCCAGGAACTCCTTGGCGTGCCCGGGCCGGTCCTCGGCCGCGGAGTCCAGCGTCATCCCGTCGGCCAGATTCCGGTCCTTGCTCCGCAGCAGCAGATTGCACCGCCAGTCGATGGTGGCCGGGTCGCCGACCCCGCCGCCCGGTCCGGTCCAGCCGCTCCCATAGCTGTCGCCGAACGCGGTCAGGATCTCGCCGGATCCGTTGTCCCACAGGATTCCGAGGTCGGTCGCCTTCAGCGCGAACCGCGCCTCGGTATCGTTGATCGACTCCGGACCGGTGAGTTTCGCAACTCGCTCGGCCGGCGACGGCACCGCGGCCGCCTGGGCCGCGGGCACGGTGTTTCCGGCCGGAACCAGCGCGGCGCCGACCAGGGCGGGCAGGACGAACAACCATCGGTTCCGCATCCGGATCTCCTCAGGCGGGGGAAGAAATCGATTTCCCGCCACCGTAAACCCCCGGCCCACCCCGGTCAATCACCGAGGCCCGTTCGAGCGAGGTCCCCTCAATGTGCCGGTTCTCCCCTCGAAATATCCGGTTCTCCTCACCGGCGTGTGGGTGCTTTGCCCGTCCTGCCCGTCCTGCCCGTCCTGCCCGTCCTGCCCGTCCTGCCCGTCCTGCCCGTCACAACGTCCGAAGATCCGAACACCATGCGCGCGTGTCATGTCTTGGGACATCGGTAACGGTTGGTGTCTGTGGACATCGGGAACGGTTGTGGACTGCCCCGACGAGGCTGTGGGTCTTGTCGGGGCAGTGTCGAGCAGCCGGTACCGGATGGTTCCGCAACCGGCCAAGCGGCCCAAGCGGATCCGCCCGCCGCTGGCTCGCCGCGCAGACCCCGCAGCCGGCCACCCTGGCCGAACTGCAGCACCTGCTCGACCACTACCGCACCGGCTACAACCACCGCCCGCCACCAAGGCCTGAACGGTCTCACCCCGCAGCACGCCTACGACCTCGCCGAGAAAACAGCCTCCGAGACCGAGCAAAGCGTCACTCATGTCCCGCGACACACCCGTGAACTATCTGACGAGACTTAACAGAACACCATGCGCGCGTGTCCTTCGGACGTTAGCCGGGGGCAGTGATTAACGTCCGACGATCCGGAGAACCAGGCGCGCGTGTTCTTCGGACGTTGCGGTACGGCGCTCTGCTGGGCCGCGTGCAGGTGAGCTGGCGTACTGCGGTCACCTGGTGGGGAGTTCGGACATCTGGTCGGGTGTCCGGGGTCCCCAGTTGGTGTACGCGGTTCGGCTGGTCGGCTGGTTGCTGCGGGGGTTGGGGAGTTCTGCCCGTCGTTTTCGGGTGGTAGGACTCCCCAGCCGCGTCCGGACAGCCGTTTACAGCACGCCCAACGAACCCGCGCTGCCTCGAACCACCCGCGACGGGTCCGCGACACGCCTCGTCACCACCGGCAGCAACCACAACCCGTCCGGCAGCAACCACAACCCGTCCGCCCCAGGCCTCGTTGACCTCTGCCCGCCGACCTCCACCTCTGCCCGCCGGCCTCGCCATCCCGCCGAGCCGGGCATCCCGCCCAGCCGCACCCAGCGGTAAACCTGCCGCGCCACCGCCGTAGGAGACCGGGCGCATCCGAGCGCACTGTTACGACCGCCGCCGTACAAAACCCACCCAGCAACACGGACGGATATCCCCTCAATGTGCCGGTTCTCCCCTCAACATCTGACCGGAGAACCGGCAACTTCAACGGATAGCCCCTCAAATGTTCACGGGCCGGGCCGACGACCTCGCCGAGCAGCCCAGCCACAGACCCGACCGACCCCGAAACGTTTAAGTGGCTGGCGCTGGGCATCGCGCGCAGGGGACGGTTTCGGGAGCGCTCCCATTGCGCCGTTGTCGGGGGCCGTCTTTCGGCGCGGGAGACGGTCCATGGAGGAGGAATCATTGTGAGGCTTTTACGACCTATTGCACTGAGTGCTGCCCTGATCGGTCTGACCGGCGCGCTTCTGGTGGCGTTGCCGGCGCCGGTGGCTCAGGCTCATGGCGCGTTCACGTTTCCCGGTAGCCGGACCTATCTGTGCTACGTCAACGGCAAGGAAGGCGGTAACGGAGGCGACCTCAAACCGACCAACCCCGCGTGCGCGGACGCCTGGAACAACGGCGATCACTATCCGTTCTGGAACTGGTTCAGCAACCTGATCAGCAACGCCGGTGGCCGGCATCGCGAGATCATTCCGGACGGCAACCTGTGCGGGCCCGATGCGCGGTTCAGCAAGTTCCGGGCGGCGCGTTCGGACTGGCCGACCACCAATCTGAAGCCTGGTTCGACGATCAACATCCGGTACAACGCCTGGGCGCCGCATCCCGGCACCTGGACGCAATACATCACCCGGGACGGCTGGGACATCAATCAGCCGCTGCGCTGGTCCGACCTGGAGCCAGCCCCCTGGAATGCGGTGACGAACCCACCTCTGAACGGGAGCGGCCCCGAGGGTCCGGAGTGGACCTGGCCGGCCACATTGCCCGCGAACAAGACCGGCCGCCACATCATCTACTCGATCTGGCAGCGCAGCGATAGCCCGGAAGCGTTTTACCAGTGTGCGGACGTGAATCTGACCACCGGTTCGGGTGACCCAACGCCTACGCCTCCCCCGCCTCCCCCACCGACCAGTTGCTCGGTGACCTACTCGACGCCTAGCCAGTGGAACAACGGTTTCACGGCCAGTGTGAAGGTGACCAACACCGGCCAGAACACGGTCGGCGGCTGGACGGTTCGCTGGAGCTGGCCGAACGGGCAACGGATTGTCGGCGAAGGATGGGACGCCACTGTCGTGAACAACGGAGCCACCGGGGCGATTGCCTCCAACGCCTCCTGGAACTCGGTCATCCGGCCGGGTGAATCGGTGACGTTCGGCTTCAACGGATCCCACACCGGGACGAACGGGCCGCCGACCGATTTCGTCGCCTGCCAACCAGCGAGCGCAGCCACGGCGGCCACGAGCGAAGGCGTCCTGATGCAGATGCTGGCCACCTTCCGAAGTTTCAAGCAACCCACGCACGACCACTCGAAGCACGACCACTCGGCGCACACCGGTTCTACCCACGCACAACCATCGCGCTGACCAAGACCAGCACGCGGCAACGCCGGTCGGGCGGACCCTCATCAGCCAACGAGGGTCTGCCCGATCGCGCCGCAGCAGAAGATCCGGTGCGAATAGGCCCAAACTCGCCTCGCCGACCGCCCGTTACCTTCTTCGTGCACCGTGAACAAGCGGTGTCTGGTCGCCGGGCCTGGTATGACTTACTGCCCCTGTCGTGTGCATGATCCGGGGGGTGTTGTCGCCAGGTCTGGTGGCGTTGGTTGACCGCTGATAGGGACAGGGCCACC
>NZ_SMKA01000403.1 GCF_004348455.1 Kribbella albertanoniae | reverse complement strand
CCCGCACGCCTGCGCGCGGTCCAATGCCGATCCCCACCCCACTTCATGCACACCCGGCATCGATCCGATCCGACCGACGGCGTACAGACGAACTGACCGGCACGCTGCGGTAATGTCCAGACATGTCACACTCCGCCCCGGGCAATCCAGGGCCTCACGACCCACGGCAGGGGAATGTCCCTCCGCACCAATGGCAGGGGAACGTCCCTCCGCACCAATGGCAGGGGAACGTCCCTCCGCACCAGTACCCGCACCCGGCGCCCCGCCGCCACCCCCCACGAAAGCGGAGCAGCATGACCATTCTCGGATGGGTGCTGCTTGCCTTGGCCCTCGGCATCCTGATGCTGCTGGCGCTCCTCTTCGTCGCCGGCGGAGGAGGCGACATGGACAGGTTCGCCGTGGTCGTTCGGCAATTCGTCACGGCGAGCGCCATGGTGGGCGCACTGGGCCTCGCGAGCCTTGTCGTTGGTCACATCATCACGAGGAAATGACCCCAGATCAGCTGAGCCAGGTGGGCCGGAGCGGGAAGTGGGCGTTGGCCGGCGGGTCGAGTTTTACGGCTAGGAACTGGTGGAGTTGGGTGTTGTTGCGTTCGAAGCCGACGCGGCAGGCGGCCAGGTAGAGGCCCCAGATCTTGGCGGTGGCGGGGCCGACCTCCGCTACTGCCTCGTCCCAGTGGGACTGCAGGTTGTCGGACCAGGCGGTTAGCGTGAGGGCGTAGTGCTCACGGAGGTTTTCGGCGTGGCGGACTTCGAAGCCGGCGTCCTGGGCTTCGGCGATGATGCGGCCGGAGCCGATGAGTTCGCCGTCGGGGAAGATGTAGCGGTCGATGAAGGCGCCGGTGGAGCGGTAGCGGTTGTCGGGGCGGGTGATGCTGTGGTTGAGCAGGCGGCCGCCTGGGCGGAGACGGTCGAGGAGGAAGCCGAAGTACGACGGGTAGTTGCGGACGCCGATGTGTTCGGTGAGGCCGATGGAGCTGATGGCGTCGAAGTCGCGTTCGGGGACGTCTCGGTAGTCGAGGTAGCGGACCTCGGCGCGGTCCTCCAGGCCGTCGCGTTTGATGGCCTCAGCGGCCCACTCGGCCTGAGCTGAGGACAACGTGACGCCCAGCGCGGTGACGCCGTACTCGCGGGCTGCGTGCCGGACCATGCCGCCCCAGCCGCAGCCGACGTCCAGCAACCGCATGCCGGGCTTCAGGTCGAGCTTGCGGGCGACCAGGTCGTACTTCTCGTACTGCGCTTCTTCCAGAGTGGAATCGAGCGTCGGATAGACCGCGCAGGTGTACGTCATCGAGGGACCGAGAATCAGCTCGTAGAACCTGTTGGAGACGTCGTAGTGGTGATGAATAGCGGCCTTGTCACGCAGGCGCGAGTGGCGGAAGCCCTCGAAGGTACGGCGCCATTTGGGGAGGTGTTCCTGCGGTGGGGGAGGCGGCGGCTTCAGGTGGGCCCAGCCGAGGCCCCGGACGATGCGGAGTGCCTCGGCGGTGGTGGGGCGCTCGAAGTGGACCTGGTTCAGCATCATCCGCATGAACTCGTACGGGTTCGCGGGATGGACGCCGGTGATCTCGAGATCGCCCATGACGTAGGCGCGAACCATGCCGAGGTCACCGGGGGCGGTCAGGATGTAGGACAGGCCGCGTTCGTTCGCGAGGTGCATGTGGATCGGGGAATCCGCGGGGCCGGTTGCACTGCCGTCGTACGCCGTGAAGCGGAAGGGGAGGCCCTCCGGGGTCACGGTGGTCAGGGCTTCTGCGATGGATACCTGTGTTGCGAGCGTCGTCATCGGCGCGTCACCGCCTTTTCGTAGAGCCCGGTGAGCCGGGCGTCCGGGTCGTAGCGTTGTTTCACATCAGTCAGGGCCGGGACGTTGTAGAGGCGGTTGAACGTGTCTCGGTCGTAGTAGGCGTCGGAGTAGAGCGATTTGTGGCCGCCGAAGCGGGCGACCGCGTCCTCGATCGCGCGGTTGACGTCACCGTCGGCGGCACCGGGTGCGATCGGGACAGTGCCCCAGAAGCCGACGTTCACGTAGGTCTCGCCGGGCGCCAACGGATACAGCGGCCAGCTCGCTGATCCGCGGAGTCGCAGTGGGCACAGCCACACCGGCCGCATCCCAACCTCAGTGTCGAACCACCGAAGGAACTCGGCCACCCGGGCCAAAGGAATCTCAACATCCTGTACGACGCGCTCGCGCGGCGCCTGACCGCGGCGCCGACTGATCCGTGCAGCAACGTGATGCCGGTTCTCGAAGCCGACGAGTTTGTGGAACACGTCGCTGCGCCGCCACCGCCGCGGCCAGAGCCGCCGTACCCATGGATTCTGGGCACCGAAAGCGGCGGAGCACCAGAACCAGTCGGTGTCCCACCGCCACAGATAGTCGTGCGCGGTGAGGAAATCGGTCTGCCGCTGCTGGATCGACCGGTAGTAGATCTGCTGGCCGGTGTAGTCGCTCGTCTGCACCGCGGCGTCGCTGTTGCGGCCGAGCGTCAGATAGGCCTCGGCAGGGCTGAATGCGACGCCGTCGACGAAGTGCACCGGCTCGCCGTCATACATGCCGGAGGCAACAATTTCGGCGATCACCGGGGCCAGTTCGTCCAATGACACCCGCACGTGGCGGAGGGCGACGTACGGCGAGATGCGGTCGAGGGCGATCCGCAGCCGGGTCGCGTAGCCGAGCGTGCCGTAGGAGTTCGGGAACATCCGGAAGAGGTCGTCACCAGGCCGCGCGGTCACGAGCTCACCGGCACCGGTCAGGATGTCCATCTCCAGCACGGATTCGTGCGGCAGCCCGGCGCGGAACGACGAGGACTCGATGCCGAGCCCGGTGACCGCGCCGCCGAGCGTGATCGTCTTGAGCTGGGGGACCACCATCGGCGTCAGCCCGTGCGGCAGGGTCGCCGCAACCAGGTCTTCGTAGGTGCACATGCCCTGTACGTCGGCCGTCCGCGCGACCGGATCGACGCTGATCACCCCGGTCAGCCCCGACACGTCCAGGCCGGGCGACTCGAGCTCGGCGCGCGGGCGGAACAGGTTCGAACTGCGCTTGGCGAGCCGCACGGGCTCACCGACCGGTATGCGCTCGTACGACGCGCGCAGCCGGCCTACCGCCTGATCGTGCGCGAGCGCATCCGATGTCGAAGGCACCTAATCAGAGTACGACGGTGATTCGCGGGCCGCACGGGACTTCTGTCACGCCTGCTGACGCAAACTGTCCGGGGCGGCGAGTAGGTTTTCCTCATGGGTGATCTGGTGAGGGCGTGGCTGCCGTGGGAGGACTCCGAGCGGGTCCTCGGTGGGGTGCCGGACGGCGTGTCCGCGCAGGACGGGCCGGAGGAGGCCGAGTTCTACGTGCCGCCGTACATGGGGGCTGTGGACCTTCCTGCGGTGTTCACGGCGATGCCGTCGCTGAAGGTCGTGCAGCTGCAGACCGCGGGCTACGAGGCCGTGCTACCGCATCTGCCCGAGGGCGTCACGTTGTGCAACGCCCGCGGGGTCCACGACGCGTCGACGGCCGAATTGGCGGTCGGGCTGATCCTGGCGTCGTACCGGCGGATCCCGAGCGCGGTGCGTAACCAGGACCGCGGGCACTGGCCGGCCGACGACTATGCCCGGATGGACGACTCGCTCGCCGACCGGACCGTGCTGATCGTCGGGTACGGGTCGATCGGTGAGGCGCTGGAGCGGCGGCTGGCTGGGTTCGAGTGTGAGGTGATCCGGGTCGCGCGGCGGCCGCGGGACGGCGTGCACCCGACATCCGAGCTGCCCGACCTCCTGCCGCGGGCGGACGTCGTCGTGCTGCTGACACCGGCGACCGACGAGACGCGCGGCATGGTCGACGCGAAGTTCCTCGCCCGGCTCAAGGACGGCGCTCTGCTGGTGAACGTCGCTCGGGGCGTGATCGTCGACACCGATGCGCTCGTGGCCGAGCTCGGGACCGGTCGCATCTCGGCCGCTCTCGACGTCACCGATCCCGAGCCGTTGCCGTCCGGTCATCCACTGTGGTCTGCTCCGAATGTGCTGATCAACCCGCATCGCGGGGGTGCCTCGACGGCGTTCGAGCCGCGGGTCGCCCGGTTGGTGCGGGCGCAGCTGGAGCGTTTTGCGCACGGAGAAGCACTCGTCAATGTGGTGGCGGGGCCGCCACGCTAGTTCGTCGATTCCCAGGAGGACAACGATGTCCGAGGCCGTACTGCTGATCGGGACCAAGAAGGGGCTCTGGATCGGCCGCAGCGACGCTGCGCGCCGCGAGTGGAGGCTCGACGGGCCCGCGTTCGAGATGCAGGGCGTGTACGCCGTGGGCATCGACACGCGGGGTGAGCGACCGCGACTCTTCGCCGGTGGGACCAGTGAGCACTGGGGGCCGGCCGTCTTCCACTCCGACGATCTCGGGCAGACGTGGGACGAGCCGGAGGAGGGGTCGATCGGGTTCCCCGAGGGGACTGATGCGTCGCTGGAGCGTGTGTGGCAGATCCAGCCCGCACCGGCCGCCCAGCCGGGCGTCGTGTACGCCGGGAGCCAGCCGTCGGCGCTGTGGAAGTCCGTCGACGGGGGCGTGACGTTCGAGCTCGTCCGCGGTCTGTGGGACCACCCGCATCGGGAGCAGTGGGGCGCGGGCTTCGGCGGTCAGGCCGTCCACACGGTGCTGCCGCATTCGACCGATCCCGCGCGCCTGAGTGTCGCGATGTCGACCGGTGGGGTGTACCAGACGACCGACGGTGGTTCTTCGTGGTCCCCGGCGAACCACGGGATCAAGGCGTACTTCCTGCCCGACCCCGATCCCGAGTTCGGTCAGTGTGTGCACAAGCTGGCCGCGCATCCCGACGTACCGGAGCGGATGTTCGCGCAGAACCACCATGGTGTGTACCGGTCCGACGACGGTGGTGAGATCTGGAAGAGCATCGCGGACGGACTGCCGTCGGACTTCGGCTTCCCGATCGCAGTGCACCCGCACGAGCCCGACACCGTGTACGTCTTCCCGTTGGTGGCCGATGGCAACCGAATCCCCACCGACGCCACCTGTCGCGTCTACCGCTCCCGCGACGCCGGGGCGACCTGGGAGCCGTTGACCAACGGTCTACCCGATGTCTCCTACGTGCCCGTCCTCCGGGACGCGCTGACCACCGACGCCGCCGAGTCGGCCGGCGTCTACGTGGGCACCCGCGACGGTTGCGTCTACGCGAGCGCCGATGCAGGTGACACCTGGACCGAGGTCGCCAGCCACCTCCCCGACGTACTGACCCTGCGCGCCGCGGTGATCTGACGTGATCACGCTCAAGCTCCCACCCGTGCTCCGCCCCTTCGCT
This sequence comes from Kribbella albertanoniae, assembly GCF_004348455.1. Classification (GTDB taxonomy): domain Bacteria; phylum Actinomycetota; class Actinomycetes; order Propionibacteriales; family Kribbellaceae; genus Kribbella; species Kribbella albertanoniae. Next base: position 482 of record NZ_SMKA01000403.1, on the reverse strand, counting down.
GGCGGAGCCGAGCAGGTCGAGGTCGAAGCCTCCACCGTCGCCGCTGCCCTCGCCGCCACCCAGCCGGCGCTCCGCCGCCGCCTCACCGACGAGCAAGGAGCAGTCCGCCGCCACGTCAACATCTACCTGGGCTCCGACAACATCCGCGACCTGAACGGCCCGGACACCCCACTCACCGACGGCGCCGAACTCCTCATCCTCCCCAGCGTCGCCGGCGGCTAACGCCAGCTGCCAGTCCACTCCTTGCGGCCACAACTCGGGGGTGTGAACAGGAACTGGTGGCCGGAGACAAGGCATTACCTGTTGACAGCCCCCATGAGGTGCACACACCCCCGGCAACTGGCGCAGGCCGCTCGACGTTTGGTGGGTGGGCCCATCCGGTGGTCGGTTCCTGAGGCGCATGCGGTGGACCGGGGAATCCACAAGCTGGTGGGTGGACTCGCACACGCACGGTGGGTTCACTCGCGGGGAGGGGGGACCGG